>NZ_SJZH01000023.1:0-18661 GCF_004959785.1 Tabrizicola sp. YIM 78059 | reverse complement strand
TGGCGGAGGGCATGGGCCTGACGTCGGACCTTCTCCGTTGGTTTCATTCACTATCATGCATTGACGCGAGAGAAAGAAGGGGCTCTAGGCTGTAAGTCTTGCGTTCTGCTGCGAACCGACAGGCGCTGATTGGATGCTGCAAATCCCAGTGCGAACAAGGTTTAGCGTTTGGGTGGCCGGTTCGGATCTGGAGAAGCCGGGAGATATCCCGAACCTGCTGCGGTAGAGTTTCGAGAAATGCGAGGGCGAGGTGAAGCCGCAGGCCATCGCGATCTCGATGATGGACAGTTCGGTCTGCATCACCAAGTTGCGTGCCCGCTCGAGGCGGAGTTCGGTCTGGTAACGCTTGGGGGTCGTGCCGAGATAGCGCATGAAGAGCCTCTCGAGCTGGCGCACCGAGATACCCAGCTCTTCGGCGATCTCGCAGGGGCGCTGCGGTGCCTCGATCGCCGAGTGCATGATCTCGACGGCGCGCGCCAGGTGGCGGTTCCTGCACCCGTGCCTGCCCTGCAGCGAGATGCGCTGAGCGGCCCCCGCCTCGCGCAGGCCGCTGTCGAGCATCTGGTCCGCCACCGCGAGGGCGAGGTCTCGGCCATGATCGCGCGTAATCAGATGCAGCATGAGGTCGGCGGCCGCGGTTCCGCCCGCAGCAGTCAGGACCGGCCCGTCGGCAGAAAAGACGCCGCGCCGCAGCGGCACGTCGGGGAACTGCTCAGCGAAGATGTCGTGGTAGGACCAGTGCACGCAGGTCTCGATGCCCGACAGGAAGCCCGCGCGCGCAAGGACATAGGCCCCCGAACAGATGCCGCCGAGCGGGGTGCCTGCCGCGCGTTCCCGGCGAAGGAAGGCCAGCACGGGGGACGACACGTGCCGTTGCACATTGTTTCCCGCCACGACAAAGAGCCGGTCGGTCCGGGTGAGCGACGCAAGACCGCCATCGGTCAGGGTCGTGGCCCCGTTCGAGCAGTTGGCGCTGCGACCGTCCTCGCTGAGCAGGGACCAGCGGAAGAGCCTGCGACCGGAAACCAGGTTGGCAAGCCGCAGGGGCTCGATCGCGCAGGACAGGGCCAGATGCGTGAAGTCCTGCATCAGCAGGAAAGCGAAATGCACCGGCTTGTCCATTCTGTCCTCGCGGGGCGTTCGGGGCCCGCCGCGCGGGCCCCGGGGCTTCGGCTCAGTTGGCGGCCGCTCGGGCAGCCGCAAGCCAGGCGTCATATTCGGCCTGATGGGCAGCGATCCACTCGTCGGCATGGCGCTGCAGGTCCCCGGGCTTGTCCTCGCCGTTCTTGATGCGCAGGGCCTCGGCCGAGATGTCGTTGATGTCCATCTTCGCCGTCTCGAACAGGGCGCGGGCGGCGGGGTTCGCCTCGAGGAAGTCGTTGCGGGCGACGACGCGGATCGAATCGACCGCAAAGCCCAGGTTCTTGCCGTTGTAGACGGTGTTCGCGGTGGAACCGTCGGGCAGCGGCGTGCCCTCGGGCACCGAAATCCATTCGGCGTCCTTGCCGGGCACCAGTTCGCCCGCCACCCAGTAGGGAACCCAGGTGTAGTAGATGATCGAACCGCCGTTCTGCAGCCGCGCCATCGCGTCGGCGATCATGGCCGGATAGGCGCCCTGATTGTGCGCCACGGTGTCGCGCAGGCCAAGCGCGTCGAGATGGGTCTCGATCACCCGTTCGCAGCCCCAGCCGGGGATGCAGCCCGCGAGGTCGGCCTTGCCGTCGCCGTCGGCATCGAAGCGCTTGGCGACTTCCGGGTCCTTCAGCATCGACAGATCGGTGACGCCGGCGTCGTAGCTGGCCTTGTCCACCATGTAGCCCTGCACCGCGCCGTCGATCAGCGTACCGACCTTGGTCATCACCGCCTCTCCGCCGGCCTCCTGGAAGAAGGCGTCGTGCAGCACATCCCAGCTGACGGCAGTGAAGTCGGCGTCGCCCGCGCCCACGGCCAGGTGGATCGTCTGATATTCCGCCTCGTTCGGGGGGGCGATGGTGTAGCCCAGGTCCTCCAGCGCGCGGAACAGCACGAGATGCTGGAGATGCTCCTCGATCTGCGTCGGCAGGATCGGGCGCACGGTCACGCCCTCGCCGGGCTTGTCCTGCGCGAAGGCGGGGACCGCAAGGGCCAGCGCAAGGGCGGTGGTGGTGAAGAGTCTCATGGTTCGTCTCCCGGTTGGTTGTCAGGTGGACTTCTTGAACATGGAGGCCACCAGGCCCACCGGCCCGGTCTGCCACCAATGGCGATGCCCGCGGTCGCGGCCGGAGCGGCCGAGGCCCTGGGTGATGCGGTCCAGCACGATGGCCAGCATGACGATGCCAAGCCCGCCGACAATGGCCTTGCCCGCATCGAGCCGCCCCATGGCGCGCAGCACCTCGTTACCCAGCCCCTTGACCGAGATCATCGAGGCGATGACGACCATCGACAGGCTCAGCATGATGGTCTGGTTGAGGCCGGCGAGGATCGTCGGCGTGGCCAGCGGCAATTCCACCTTGCGCAGGATCTGGCCCGGGCTGGCGCCGAAGGCGCGCGCCGCCTCGACCACCGAGGGGTTGACGCCGCGGATCCCGAGGCTTGTCAGCCGCACCAGCGGCGGCAGGGCGAAGATGATCGTGACGATCACGCCCGAGACGTTGCCGATGCCGATCATCATCACCACCGGCACCAGATAGACGAAGGCCGGGATGGTCTGCATCGTGTCCAGGACCGGCCGGATCATGGCCTCGAAACGGTCGTTCTTGCCGGCGAGGATCCCCAGCGGCAGGCCGATGGCGACGCAGAGGATGACGGCGGCGATCACGATGGCCAGCGTGGTCATCGCCAGGCCCCAGGCCTCGGGCGCGAGAAGGCCGAGGATCAGCAGACAGCACCCGACCACGATCGCCCCGCGCCGTCCCGCCGTCTGCCAGGCGACCAGCACCAGGATCGCCAGCATGACGAGCGGCGGGGTCGCCTGAAGTGCGCCCTCGATGGCAACGATGACCTTCTCGAAGAACTGCTTGACGGGCTGGATCAGTTCCCGGTTCGAGATCGCCCACTGCTTGATCCCGTCCGCCCAGCCGGCGATGCCCAGATCGACCGAGGCGAAGGGGTTAAGCCAGTCGAAAGCCTTGTCTGCCATCATGCCGCCCTTTCCTCGTCGCGCCCCTGGATCCCGCGCAGGAGCGCGCGCTTGGTCACCACTCCGACCGGGGCGCCTTCTGCCGCGATCAGGATCGGGTGGTCGGTGCCGACTGCGAGATCCACCAGTTCGTTCAGCTTCATCTCGGGTCGGCCGACCGGCCAGCCGCCGGTGTCCTGCGGGCCCTGCGCCTGCACATAGGCGGCGAAGGGCGTCATCACCCGCGCCGCGGTGACCAGATCCAGCTTGGAGATTCCCGCGACGAAATCCGCCACATAGTCGTCGGCAGGGCGGGTGACGATCTCTTCCGGCGTGCCGATCTGCACCAGCACCCCGTCCTTCATGATGGCGATGCGGTCGCCGATGCGGATTGCCTCGTCCAGATCATGGGTGATGAAGACCGTGGTCTTGTGCAGCTCGGCCGACAGCTCCATGAATGTGCCCTGCAGCTGCCGCCGGATCAGCGGGTCGAGCGCCGAGAAGGGTTCGTCCATCAAGAGGATCGCCGGATCTGCCGCCAGCGCCCGCGCCAGCCCCACGCGCTGCTGCATGCCGCCCGACAGTTCGTCGGGATATTTCCGCTCCCATCCGGTCAGGTCCACCATCTCCAGCGCGCGGTCGGCGACGCGGATGCGCTCCTCCTCGGGCCGGCCGCGCACTTCCAGGCTGAAGGCCACGTTGTCGCGCACGGTGCGGTGCGGCATCAGCGCCATGGACTGGAAGACCATGCCGATCTTCTCGGCCCGCAGACGCCGCAGCGCCTCGGGGCCCATGGCGTTGACGTTCTCGCCTTCGATCCAGACCGTGCCGGCGGTGGGCTCGATCAGGCGGTTGATGTGGCGGATCAGGGTGGACTTGCCCGAGCCGCTGAGCCCCATGATGCAGAAGATCTCGCCCCGGCCGACGCCGAAGCTCGCGTCCTGCACGCCCACGACGCAGTCGAACTTCTCGCGGATGTCCTTCTTGGTCAGGCCTTCGGTCCGCACGGCTTCCATCGCCTGGCGCGCCCTGTCGCCGAAGATCTTCCAGATCCCTTCGCAGCGGATCACGTCGTGACGGGTTTCGGCCATGCAGAATCTCTCCCCCCGGTTTCCTGACTTCAACCACAAAAGATTTATGTAGACAATATGTATTTTCTCCCGCTACACAGTTTCAGGTTACCTGAGTCCGGATGCGATCCCGCATCGGCTCAGGCAGGAGGCCCCCGTGGAAAGCGATACCCGCAGCCGGAAGACCCAGTGCATCGAGGATCTGCGCCGCCGGATCCTGACCCTGGCGCTCGAGCCCGGAGCCTATCTGGACGAGGTCGAGCTGGCCGAGGCCTACGGCATCTCGCGCCCGCCCCTGCGCGAGGCGCTGCGCCAGTTGCAGGGCGAGGGCTATGTGGTGCTGCACGAGAACCGCGGCGCGCAGGTGGCGCCGATGACGCACAAGACGCTGCGCAACTTCTTCGTCGCGGCCCCGATGATCTACGCCGCGACGACCAGGCTTGCCGCGCAGCACCGGACGGCGGCGCAGTTGGTGCTGCTGAAGGAATGCCAGTGGTCCTTCCGTCAGGCCATCCGGTCGGGCGATACGGCGGAACGCGCCCTGCGCAACGAACGCTTCCACGCCATCATCGGCGAGATGGCGGACAACGAATTCCTTGTGCCGTCGCTGCGGCGCCTGCTGATCGACCACACCCGGATCGGGATGACCTTCTACGATCCGCGCAAGCAGGAAATGGCCTGCGTCTCGGCCACGGCTGCGGACCAGCACGACCAGTTCATCACGCTGATCGAGGCCGGGGATGTCGATGCGGCCGGCGATCTTGCCATAGCGCACTGGGAACTGTCCCGAAGCCAGATCGAAAGTTTCGTCATGCCCGCGGGCATGCGGATCCCCTTGGGCCGCGTACCCGCAGCCGGAGAGTAGAAAGGGCCCCTATGACCTTCGAAGGCATCTACACCCCCGCCATCACGCCCCACCGCGAGGACGGCTCCATCGACCGCGACGCCTTCGCGGCGCAGCTGGAATACCTGATGGCGGCGGGCGTGCACGGCATCATCAACGGCGGCTCGACCGGCGAATACTATGCCCAAACGATGGAGGAACGCCGCGAGATGGCGTCGTTGGCCCGCGAGGTCACGCAGGGCCGCTGCCATCTCATGGTGGGCACGGTGGCGATTCGCCTCGAGGACAGCATCGCCATGGCCGAACATGCCGCGAAGATCGGGGCTGACAGCATCCTCGTCGGCTCGCCGCCCTATGCCGTGCCGACCGAGCGCGAGAATGCGCTGAACGCGCTGGCCATCGACCGGGCCTGCGGCCTGCCGATCATGCTTTACAACTATCCCGGCCGGATGGGCGTGAACATGGGCGCGGAATTCCTCGACCGCGTCGGCCGGTCGCGGAATTTCCGCGCCATCAAGGAAAGTTCGGGCGACATCAACCGCGTGCACCTGCTTGCCCGCGACTACCCGCATGTCCAGATGTCCTGCGGCATGGACGATCAGGCGCTGGAGTTCTTCGCCTGGGGCGCGCGCAGCTGGGTCTGCGGCGGGTCGAACTTCCTGCCGGCCGAGCACATCGCGCTGTGGCGGGCCTGCGCGGTGGAGGGCAATTTCGACAAGGGCCGCAGGATCATGTCGGCGCTGATGCCGCTGATGCGGGTGCTGGAACAGGGCGGCAAGTTCATCCAGTGCATCAAGCACGGCTGCGAGATGATGGGCCAGCATGCCGGCCCCCCGCGCCCGCCGCTGAAGCCGCTCAACAAGGACGACAAGCGCCAGCTCGAACAGGTCGTGCGCGTGCTGAAGACCACCATCGCCCGGATCGAAGCGGAGTAAGGCCCATGACTCTCCTGACCACCGAAGAATACAAGGCCATCGCCGCCGGTCTGACCTTCCCGACCAATGCCTTCATCGACGGTCATTTCCGCCCGGCGATTTCTGGCCGGACCTTCGATACGCTGAACCCCGCCACGGGCGAGGTGCTGGCAAAGGTCGCGGCCTGCGGGCCCGAGGACGTGGACCTTGCCGTGGCCAAGGCCCGTGACGCCTTCGAGGACGGCCGCTGGTCGCGGCTGCATCCGAAGGAACGCAAGGAAACGCTCATCAGGCTTGCAAAGCTGGTCAAGCGCAATGCCCGCGAACTGGCGGTTCTGGAAAGCCTGGACAGCGGCAAGACGATCTACGACTGCGAACTCGTCGACGTCCCCGAGACGATCAACTGCCTGACCTGGCACGCGGAACTGATCGACAAGATCTACGATCAGGTCGCGCCCGCATCCGACAACCACATCGCCATGATCCTGCGCGAACCGGTGGGCGTCGTGGGCCTTGTCCTGCCCTGGAACTTCCCGCTCCTGATGCTTGCCTGGAAGATCGGCCCTGCGCTGGCCGCGGGCTGTTCTGTGATCGTGAAGCCGGCCGAGGAAACGCCGCTGACCACGCTGCGCATGGCCGAACTGGCGATGGAGGCGGGCATCCCGCCGGGCGTCTTCAACGTCGTCCCCGGCACCGGGCCTGAAGTAGGTGAACCCATCGGGCGGCACATGGACATCGACGCGGTGTCCTTCACCGGCTCCACCGAGACCGGCCGCCGCTTCCTGCGCTATGCGGCGGAATCGAACCTGAAGGAAGTCACGCTCGAGATGGGCGGCAAGAACCCCGCCGTGGTGCTGGACGATGCCGAGAACCTCGACCGCGTCGCTGCCCATATCGTCAACGGCGCCTTCTGGAACATGGGCGAGAACTGTTCGGCCTCCTCGCGGCTCATCGTGCAGAAGGGGGTGAAGGAGGCGCTTCTCAAGCGCATCGTGGCGCACGCCCGCGAATGGCCGGTGGGCGACCCGCTCGACCCGGTGAACCGGGTGGGCGCGCTGGTGTCGAAGGCGCATTACGAGAAGGTCTGCTCCTACCTGGAGAAGGGCCCGAAAGTCATCCTCGGCGGCAAGGCGGAGAGGGGCTTTGTCGAACCCACGATCCTGGAGGTATCCCGCGACTCCCGACAGGCCCGCGAGGAAATCTTCGGCCCCGTACTTTCGGTCCTGACGGTGGACAGCTTCGACGAAGCCATCGCACTGGCCAACAGCACCGAATACGGGCTGGCCGCCAGCATCTTCACCGGAAACGTCAAGCGGGCGCTCCGCGGGGCGCGGGCGATCCGCGCCGGCACGGTGACGGTGAACAGCTTCGGCGAGGGCGACATCTCCACCCCCTTCGGCGGGTTCAAGGCTTCGGGCTTCGGCGGGCGCGACAACGGCATCCATGCGCATGACCAGTATACCCAGGTGAAGACGATCTGGGTCGACCTGGCCGACGACGTGGATGAAGCGGTGTATTGATGCGCCTGGGCTTCCTCGGCACCGGAGAGATCGCCGCCGCCATGGTGCGCGGACTGGCAGGTCAGGGACACGACATCCTGGTCTCGCCGCGCAATGCCGCCCTGGCCGCACGGCTTTGCGCCGAGGTGCCGGGCGTCGCGGTCGCCCCCAACCCGGAGGTGGTGGCCGGGTCGGATGTGGTCTTCCTCTGCCTGCTGGCCCGCGTGGCGGAGGACGTGCTGCCCGGCCTGCCCTTCCGGGCGGATCAGACGGTGATCTCGGTCATGGTGGACGCGCCGCTTAAGCGGCTGCGCGGGCTCTGCGCTCCGGCGACGGATATCTCGATCACGATCCCGCTGCCCCCCATCGCAACCGGAGGCTGCCCGCTGCCGGTCTATCCCGCCTCGCCGGTGCTGGAGGCGCTGTTCGGCGCGCGCAATCCGGTGCTGCCCCAGCCGTCCGAGGCGGCGTTGAATGCCCATCTCGGGGCCTCTGCCCTTTGCTCGCCGATCCTCGACCAGCTTCTTACCACCGCAGACTGGCTGGCCGGCCATACCGGAGACCCAGGCCAGGCCGAGGCCTACATCGCCGCGATCATCCGCACCTTCCTGCCCGAACGCGCGCGGGGGGGCGAGCTGGCCGCGGCGCTCGCGGGGCTGTCCACCGAAGGCGGCCTGAACGCCACGCTGCGCGCCGCCATGTCGGGTGCGAAGGACGACCTGCGCCGCGGGCTGGACGGGTTCCATGCCCGGCTCGGCCTCGACACCCCGAGCGGAGATCGGACATGACCACCCGTCAGGCCCGCCGCACGCCTGTCCACAAGGGCCCCGCCGCCTGGTCGGCGATCCTGCCCGGCCAGCCCGCTCCCGTGCCGCTGCCGGGCGATACGACCGTCGATGTCGCCATCGTCGGCGGCGGCTTCGCGGGCCTGGCCGCCGCGCGGCGGTTGCGCCAGCTCGACCCGAGCGTGACGGTCGCCGTGCTGGAGGCAGGCCGGCTGGCCGAGGGCGCCTCGGGCCGCAACTCCGGCTTCATGATCGACCTGCCACACGAGCTGACCTCGGACGATTACGCCGGGCATGGCGACGACCGCGGCATGATCGCGCTCAACCGCGAGGCCATCGCCTTCGCGCGCGGGGCGGTCGAGGACTACGGCATCAGCGCCGACTACTTCGATCCGGCCGGAAAGGTGAACGGCGCGGCCTCCGAGAGCGCCGATGCGCTCAACCGCTCCTACGCCGACCATCTGACGTCGCTGGGCGAACCCAACGAACGGCTCGATGCGCAGGCGATGTTCGAACTTACCGGCAGCCGCCATTATGTCTCGGGCCTCTACACCCCCGGCACCGTGATGCTGCAACCCGCGGGCTTCGTCCGCGGCTTCGGCGAGGGGCTGCGCGCGGCGGGCGTGGGCATCTGGGAACAGACCCCGGTCACTGCCTTTGCAAGGCAAGGGACCGGCTGGACCCTGACCACACCACAGGGCACCGTCCGCGCAGGCAAGGTGATCCTGGCGAACAACGGCCATCTCGAAAGCTTCGGCTTCGCCCGCGGGCGGCTGATGCATGTCTTCCTCTACGCCTCGATGACGGTGGACCTGGGTCCCGAGGCTCTGAAGACCCTTGGCGGGCAGCCGCGCTGGGGCATCACGCCCTCGGACCCGATGGGCACCACCATGCGTCGGATCGACGCGGCCCTGGGCGGCAACCGGATCGTCACCCGCACCTGCGCCACCTTCGAGCCCGACATGGAGCCCTCGGACGCCGCCCTGCGCCGCACCGCCGCCGTCCACCACGCCAAGTTCGCCGACCGCTTCCCGCAGCTTGCCGGCGTTCGCCAGGAATATACCTGGGCCGGCCACCTCTGCCTGACGCGCAACGCCGTCTCCATCGCGCGCGAGCTGGAGCCGGGCCTCTACGCCGCCACGGTCTGCAACGGTCTTGGCACGACGCGGTCCACGCTGACCGGCATCGCCGCCGCCGAGCTGGCCATGGGCCAGCAGTCCGAGGTGACCCGCCACTTCACTGCCGAGGCCGAACCGACCCGCCTTCCCCCCGAACCCTTCGCCTCGCTCGGCGCGAACCTCTTCCTGCGCTGGAAGGAATGGCGGGCGGCGGCAGAATAGACAAGGATACGCCATGACCTTCAAGCGCACGATCTTCGCCGTAGACACGCACTCGGGCATACCGATGCGGGTGATCACCGGGGGTGTGGGCCACATCCCCGGCGCGACGGTCCACGAAAAAATGAAGTGGCTGGAAACAAATGACGACCAGCTTCGTCAACTTGTCCTGCGTGAACCGCGCGGCTATCCGGCGCATTGCTGCAACCTGCTGGTGCCACCCACCCATCCCGAGGCGCAGGCCGGCTACATCATCATGGAGCAGGTCGAATACCCGATGATGTCGGGCGGGAACACAATCTCGGTCGTCACGGTCTTGCTGGAAACCGGCATCATCCCGATGCAGGAACCCGTCACCGAGCTGACGCTCGAGGCCCCTGCGGGCCTGATCCGCGTCCGGGCGGATTGCACTGGGGGCAAGGTCAAGTCCGTGACCTTCCGCAACGTGCCCGCCTTCGCGGCCCACCTCGATGCCGAGATCGACGTGCCCCATCTTGGCCGCATCCGCGTGGATGTGGGCTGGGGCGGGATGTTCTACGTCATTGCCGACGTGCGCCAGTTCAAGGGGCTGGAGCTGAAACCCGAACATGGCCGCGAGATCGCCCGCATCTCGGCGATGATCCGGCAGGCCGCGCATGAGCAGCTGCCCGTCGCGCACCCGGACTATCCCGGCGTGGGCATCACCATCTCGCAGCTTTCCGGGCCTTCCGAGGATCCGGCGGCGGACTGGAAGAACGCCGTCACTATGGCGACGGGGCCGCTGTCATGGGACGATCCGGCAACTTGGACCGGGGCCATCGACCGCTGCCCCTGCGGGACGGGAACCTGCGCCAAGATGGCCGTGCTGCACGCCAAGGGAGAGCTGCCCCTGCACCGGGACTTCCGCCATCAGGGCATCCTCGGGACCGTCTTCACCGGGCGGCTGGTGGAGACGGCCCGGATTGGCGAGCGCGAGGCCGTGGTCCCCGAGATCTCAGGCAAAAGCTGGATCTGCGGCTTCAATACCCTAGTTCTCGACCCCGAGGATCCGCTGCCGAACGGCTACACTTTGGGGGACATCTGGGCGTAACTGCGGATTTGTCCACGGCGGACATTTCCGGTGAACAACGCGCAGCCAATGCCTTGCTCGCGGATACTTACTGTTTGTCAACCAATCACGGCAGGCTGAGCTTCACCATCCGCCCGCCGTCGATAATGAAGGTCTGGCCGGCCACGAAGCCCGCCTCCTCGGACGCCAGCCAAGCGACCAGGGCCGCCACATCCTCGGGCCTTCCAGTGCGGCCGGCGGGGTGGATGCGCGCAAGGCCCCCGCGGAAGGCGGCCGGGTCGGGGAAGCTGTCGATGTAGGCCTCGGAGAGGTCGGTGTCGATCCAGCCCGGGGCGACGGCATTGCAGCGGATGCCTTCGGCCCCGTGGTCGACCGCGATCGCCCGCGTCAGCCCGTGCAGCCCGGCCTTGGTCGCCGAATAGGCGGCGTGGAGCGGGTTGCAGCCGATGCCCTCGATGCTGCCGATGTTGACGATGGCCCCTCGCGACGCCCGCAAATGCGGCAGCGCCGCCTTGATCAGCAGGAAGGGCGCGGTCAGGTTGACCGCAATCATCCGGTTCCAGTCCGAGAGCGACATCTCCTCGACGCGGGCCTCCTGCATGAAGCCCGCGTTGTTGACCAGCACATCGAGCCGCCCGGCGGTGCCTAGGACCTGCGCGATCACCCGGTCCGGGCAGTCCGGGTCGGAGAGATCGGCCTCGACCCCCTCGAACGCGGCATCCTGTCCGCGCTGCGCGGTGAAGACCCGCGCGCCCTCGTCCCGCAGGCGGCGGGCGATGGCAAGCCCGATCCCCATGCGCCCGCCGGTAACAAGCGCCACCTTCCCTGCAAAGCGGCTCATTTGACGGGTTTCCCGCCGTTCACCTCGACCACGGCACCGCACATGTAGCGCGCGGCGTCCGAAGCGAGGAACAGGATCACCTCGGCGATGTCCTCTGGCTCGGCGATCCGGCCAAGGGGCACGGTCCGGCCCAGTTCGGCCACCGCCGTATCCGGGTCGAAACCGCGCCGGGCGAAACCCGTGCGCAGCATCGGCGTGTTGACCTCGTTCGGGGCGACGGCGTTGATCTGCACCCCCTGATGCGCGTGATCCATCCCCATGCACTGCGTCAGCGAGGCCAGCGCGGCCTTTGTCATGCAGTAGACTGCATGGTCTGGCCCGGGACGAAGACCCCAGCAGGAGGCGACATTGACGATGGCCCCGCCGCCCTGCGCCGCCATCAGCGGAATGGCCGCGCGGCAGAGGCGGAAGGGCGCCTCGACATTCACGCCTACCGAGAGCGCCCAGTCGGCATCCGTGGTTTCGGTCACCGGCCCGCGGGTGATGACGCCCGCATTGTTCACCAGGATGTCGAGCCGACCCAGCGCCGCCTGCACCGCCCCTGCCAGCCCGTCGGCATAGGACCCGTCGCGCAGGTCGCCCGGCAGATACGCCTCGGCCTCGACCCCCGCCAGATCGCGGTCGGCCACGGCCACGGCTGCACCTTCTGCCCGCAGCATCCGCACCACGGCCGCCCCGATCCCGCCTGCGGCGCCCGTCACCAGCGCTGTCCTGCCCGCAAATCTCATGCCTTTCCCCTAGCCGAACGACGCGACCGGCGTGCCGAAGATGCCTTTGTCCGGCACCACGCCGAGGCCCGGCCCTTCGGGCAGGCGGATGTGACCGCCCTCGACCCGCACGCCGGCCCGGCTGTCGTAGTGCCCCGAGAGGTGCGGCTGCGCGATCCAGGCGCCCTCCATCAGGCGCGGCTGCACCGTCGCGCCGATCTGCACGCAGGCGGCAGCAATGATGTCGCCGCCCCAGCTGTCGTCGCAGGTGTGCGGCAGGCTGCGGGCGGCGCAGATTTCGCGGAAGGCGCGCATCGGATGCAGCCCGCCGATCCGCGTGACCTTCATGCCGAACCCGTCCACAAGGCCGGTTCCGGCCGCCGTGATGACGGTGTTCAGGCTGGTTCCGTTCTCGTCCATGTAGACCGGATGCGCCACCAGGGGGCGGATGCGGGCAAGCTCCTCGATCGTGTTGCAGGGCTGCTCCAGCACGAAGGGGATGTCCGCGCAATCCCGCGACAGGCGCAGCGCGTCGCGGGTGATCAGACCGCGGTTCGCATCCGCGGCCAGGCGGACGCCGGTGCCGGCAACCCGCTCCCACACCTTGTGCAGGGTGGCGATGTCCTCTTCCACGGGGCGCCCGCCGATCTTGATCTGGAGCCGCGGCCAGCCCTCGGCCACCTTCTCGGCCGCGATCCGGGCGGTTTCGTCGGGATCGCCCACCACCGTCGAGTAGTAGGACGGCACCCGGTCGGTCAGCGCCCCGCCGAGAAGCGTCGCGACGGATACGCCCAGAGCCCGCCCCATCAGGTCATGGGCCGCGATGTCGATGCCGGCCTTGGCGTAATTGTGTCCGTTCAGCAGGCCGTCCATCCGCCGATGCAGGGGCACGGGCGCAACTTCTGCGCCGATCAGGCCGGGCGCCAGCGCCCGCAATGCGGCGCGCGCGCCTTCGGCATGCATCTCGGCATAGGTTGCACCGACCGGGCAGGTCTCGCCCCAGCCGACATGGCCGGTGTCGGAGACCAGCCTGACCAGCGTCGTCGGCAGGCTGTGCACCTCGGTGTTCGACATCCGGTAGCGACCGTCCCTCACGGGCAGGTCGTGGGCGTAGAGGTGGATTTCCGCAATCTTCATCAAAGGCCCTGAAAAGGCGGCCGCCCCGCAGGGCGGCCAGTCGGGGGAGCAATCAGTAGTCGGTGTTCAGCGCATCCACCGCCGGGATCTCGCGTTCGCGGCGAGCGATGAAGTCGCGCAGCGCCTCGGCGATGCCCTCGTCGAGCGGGGGTTCCTCGTAGTCGCGCAGAAGCTGGCGGGCGTGGGCCAGCGCACGGGCGGTGATTTCCTGCGCGCCTTCGGCCTGCCACTGCTCGATCGAGTTGTTGTCGAAGAGGCGGGGCATGAAGAAGGCGCGCTCGAAGTTTTCCAGTGTGTGGGGATGGCCGAGGTAGTGGCCTCCCGGGCCCACGTCGCGCACGGCGGCAAGTCCGGCGTCGAAATCGTCCCAGCGGATGCCTTCGGCCATGCGGTAGCCCATGGCGCAGACCTCGGCATCGACGACGAACTTTGCGACGGAGCAGTGCATCCCGGCCTCGTTCCAGCCGGCCGAATGCCAGATGTAGTTGCAGCCCGCGTGCAGGACCGCGTTCATCGTCATGGCGGATTCGTAGCCCGCCTGCGCATCGAAGGTCTTGGCCCCGCCAAGGAGGTTCGAGCTGCGCCAGGGCACGCCGTAGAACCGCGCCATCTGGCCGATCATGAAGTTCATGAGGGAAATCTCGGGCGTGCCTGCCATCGGCGCGCCGGACTTCATGTTCACGGTCGAAAGGTAATGCCCGTAGATCGCGGGCGCCCCCTTGCGCACGACCTGGGTATAGGCCAGCGCCGACAGGGCCTCGGCATTGAGCTGCGCCACGGCGGGGGCGACCGAGGCCGGCGTGTTCGCGCCGCCCAGGACGAAGGGCGAGCAGAGGACCGGCTGTTTCCGCTTCACGAAGGCGCGCATCGCGGAAAGCATCGTCTCGTCCCAGACGAGCGGCGAGTTGCCGTTGCAGTTGCCGGTGACGACGGGGGTTTCCTCCATCGCCTCGGCGCCGAAAAGGATCTCGCACATGGCCATCACGTCCTCGGCGTTCCTGCCGCTGGTGGTCATGCCCATGAAGGTCTTGTCGGAATGCCGGATCGAGGACCAGGTGATGTGCAGGTGCCGGTGGCTGACCTTGATGTCCATCGGCTCGACGATGTGGTGCGCGGTGGAATGCAGCGCGGGCGACATGTGCGCGAGCTTGTGGAACATGTTCAGGTCGGCGATCGTCGGCCAGCGCCGCACGTCGTCGAGATCGCGCAGGAAGGGCGCGCCGGTCATCGGCACGAAGATGGAATGCGGCCCCCCGAAGGGAAGGTTCCGCTCGGGGTTGCGCGCGCGATAGGTCCAGGATGCGGGGATGGTGGCGATGAGCTCACGTACCAGACCGCGGTCGAGATGCACCCGTTCGCCCCGCACCTCGGCGCCGGCGCGGCGCCAGTCCTCAAGCGCGACGAGATCGCGGAAGACCACGCCCACATCCTCGAGGATCGCCATCGAGGCCGCGTCGATCCGTTCCACCTCATCGGGCGTCATCGGCTCGCACAGGGGCAGACCCCGCTTCAGCGCGGGCAGCATGCCCAGATCCGGCGCGCTGCGCAGGGCCCGGCGGGCGCCCCGGCCGCCCGATCGGGCGGGGCGCGCGGTCATCTCGTTCATGGTGGACACCTCCGTCATCTGCCGCCCCTAGAGATCCAGCACGACCGTGCCCTGGGGCCGAGCGCAGCAGGCCAGGATCAGGCCGCGGGCGATTTCGTCCTCGGTGATGCCGCCATTGTGGACCATCGCCACCTCACCCGAGAGCTTCTGCACCTTGCAGGTGCCGCAGAGACCGAAGTTGCAGCCCGAGGGGATCACGATGCCGGCCCGGCGCGCGGCCGACAGCACGGTTTCGCTGCCGTCGGAGGCGATCCGCGCGCCCGAGGCGGCGAAGGCCAGTTCCGAAACCGGTGCGGGCGCGGGAATGTCCACCGTCACGCCTTCGGGCGCGGGGGCGGCGAAGCTTTCCTCGTGATAGCGTGTCATGTCGTGGCCGAGTGCCGCCAGCATCTCGCGCACGCCCCGCATGAAGGGCTCCGGCCCGCAGCAGAAGACCTCGCGCTCCTGATAATCGGGCGCCATCAGCCCCAGCATGATCTGGTTGAGCCGCCCGCGATAGCCCGGCCAGACCTCTAACGGGTCCACGTCCTCGACGGTGAAGCGCAACTGAAGGCCCGGCACCCGGGCGGCGAAGCCCTCCAGCCGGCGGCGGAAGATGATGTCGGCGGGCCGGCGCGCGGCATGGACGAAGACGATGTCGGGCATCTCGCCCGAATCCCAGGCCCAGGTCGTCATCGACATCATCGGCGTGATGCCCGATCCGGCCGAGACGAACAGGTATTTCCGCGCCGGGTGGCGCAGGAAGCTGAAGGCGCCCGCCGGTCCCTTGGCCCGCAGGCGCATGCCGGGGCGCAGGTGGTCCAGCATCCAGCGCGTGCCCAGGCTGTCGGGCCCGGCCTTCACCGTGATGCTGATCGACAGGGGCCGCGAGGGGCTGGAACTGATCGTGTAGGTGCGATGCACCGGCCCGCCGGGCAGCGGCAGCTCCAGCGTCAGGAACTGGCCGGGTTGATAGTCGAACCACGCGCCGGAGGGCGCGCGGAAGGCGATGGTGGCGCAATCGGCCGTCTCGGGAATGATCATGGTGCATTCCAGCGGCTCGTCCTCCGCCCAGGGGGCCGAGGCCCACATCTGCCGGGGCGCGCCCATGGTCATTCCGCTGCCACGCGGGCCGGCCCGGACATGCCGCGCCGCAGGCTGTCCAGATACCAGTCGATGAACTGCATCACACCGCTTTCCTGCCGGCGCGAATAGGGTCCGGGTTCGTAGGCCGGCGAGGCGATGCCGGCCTGGTTCTCCTCGACCACGCGGCGGTCCTCTTCGTTGGTGGCGGTCCAGACCTCGGTCAGGCGCATCAGGTCGTAGTCGCGCCCCTCCTCGGCATCGGCGCGAACAAGCCAGGTCGTCGTCACCTCGGTCTCGGTCGGCCCCAGCGGCAGGACGCGGAAGGTCAGCACATGGTCGGACAGGAAGTGGTTCCATGTGTTGGGGTAATGGAAGAACAGGAGCGTCCCGGCCCGGTCGAAGGGCATGCCGGGCAGGCGCGGCGCGGCCGGCCGGCCGTCCATCGTGTAGCTGACCGCCTCGCCCAGGAAGGGAATGCGCACCAGCCGCCAGTTCTGCCCGGGCGAGATGACATAGCGCGAGGGCAGCCCGGCTGCCTCGCAGGTCTCGACATGGGCGCGGCCGGCGGGCGAGGACAGGCTGTCGTCGGCGCCCACCAGATCGGGATCGTCGTTGAAGGTGCGGCAGAGCGCGGGATGGCTGCCCGCACAGTGATAGCATTCGCGGTTGTTCTCCAGCACCAGCTTCCAGTTGCCGCGCTCGACGATGCGCGACTGATGCGCGACCTTCAGCCCCTCGGGCGCGTGCGGCGCGGCATAGCGGTCGGCAGCGGCCTTGACGGCCGCGAAATCGGGGGCTTCATCGGCAAGGCAGACAAAGACCATGCCGGCCGCAGTGGCGCAATGCACCGGCTTCAGCCCATGGCGCGCGGGGTCGAAACCCTCGTCCATGTCCCGCGCCCAGAGCAGGCGGCCGTCGGTCTCGTAGGTCCACTGGTGATAGGGGCAGACGATCTTGGCCGCCTGGCCGCGTTCGGCCGAACACAGCCGCTGCCCGCGGTGGCGGCAGACGTTGTGGAAGGCGCGCACCGCGCCGTCGCCGCCGCGGACCAGCAGCAGCGGATAGGCCCCCAGCGTCAGCGTGACATAAGCACCGGGCCTGGGAAGCTCGGCCAGGGCGGCCGCGAAGATCCAGTGGCGATACCAGATCAGATCCAGATCCGCCGCATGGATCGCGGGGTCGGTGTAGAAGACCCGCGGCAGCGAATGGCCGGGGCGCACAGCGGCGAGGTGGCGGGAAAGCGTGGCGGTGTCGGTCATGGCAGGCTGCGCAAAAGGGTTGACGCAGACAGGATCCGCTGCGCCTGCCACCCGCTCAAGGCCAGAAAAACTCGACAGATCGATGACTTCAGGTTATGGGAACCGCATGTCCCGAAATCAGCCGCCAGTCCTGTCGCTTCGCCGTGCCGCGCCATCGCTGGCGGCGCTTTCGGCCTTCGAGGCGGCGGCGCGTCTGCTGAGCTTCACCGCCGCCGCCGTCGAACTCGGCGTGACCCAGGCCGCCGTCAGCCGCCAGATCCGCGCGCTGGAAGACGACCTCGGCGTGCCGCTCTTCGTTCGCGCCCATCGCCGGGTAAGTCTGACTCCGGCCGGGCTGGCGCTGTCGTCGCGGCTCTCTTCCGCGTTCGCGGGCATCGTGGAAGTGCTGGAGACCATCCGCCGGCCGCATGGGCCCGCCCCGGTGACGGTGGGCGCGACGCTGGCGGTCAGCCAGCTCTGGTTGCTGCCGCGGCTCTCTGCCTTTCGTGCCCGCCATCCCGAGATCGCGATCCGCGTCGTCGCCGATGATGCCGAAACCGACCTTCGGCGCGACCGGCTGGACATGGCCATCCGGTTCGGTCAACCGCCCTTCGCCGATGCCGACTGCCTGGCCGAGGCCGGGGACGAGGCCTTTCCGGTCGCCAGTCCGGGCCTGATCGAACGCTATGGCTCAGCCCCCTGCACGGTCGATCTGAGCAGGATGCCATTGATCTCGGCCGATGTCGTCAACCCGGCCTGGCTGACCTGGGCAAGTTGGGCGAAGGCCGCCCGGCTTGGCAGCGACGCTGTCCGCGTAGCCGCGAAAAGTCCGCTGCGCTTCAACCATTACACCGACGCGGTGGCGGCGGCCCTGGCCGGCGAAGGGGTGGTGCTGGGATGGCGGATGCTGCTGGACGACCATCTTCGGCGGGGAAGGCTCTGCATCCTCGGCACGGCGCGCGTGCGCCCGCCGGATCGCTACTGCCTTGTCGTCCCGCGCGGCGCCCGGCCCTCGGGGAAGGTCAGCCAGTTCGCGGACTGGCTGAGAGCGAGTCTGGAGCAGGCTCGTTCCTTCGAAGTGGACGAGGGTGGTGGCACCTGAAGTCCGATTCTCGTTCCTGATGCCCACCGGCTTGTTCCATCTTGTCCACAGAACTTGTGCTACACTTTTCAGGCAGTCCATGATGATGCGTAACGGAGTGTGTCTTGTTCACGGCATTCCAGACAGAAGACCACATCGTTACAGATCTGGTTCCGGCTTCGAACGTTTGGCCTCAGTATCTTGACCGAGCACATCATCATGATCGCAGCCAGACTTCTGGCGTTCAAGGCCACCGCCACGTTCCATTCAAGCGGGTACGGGATCAATAATCCGTCTCCACATAGACCCCGGCACAGTCGTAGGCGACGGCGGCGGCGGTCGCGCCGGTGTTCAGGAACAGCCGCGGCGACAGGAATTGCGTGTTCGCAGGC
>NZ_SJZH01000022.1:0-19342 GCF_004959785.1 Tabrizicola sp. YIM 78059 | reverse complement strand
TGTTCGGTCGGCTGAAAGACTGGCGCAGGGTTGCCACCCGCTATGACCGCTGCCCAAAGGTCTTCCTCTCAGCCGTCGCACTCGCCGCAACCGTCATGTTCTGGCTATGAATGGAGAACGAGTCCTGACCCTAGGAACCCTTGGGTTGTAGTTTGTCCGTTGGTGAAGGCAGATTCGACTCGAATTACGGAAATTGAACGCGGCGGCGTTCCGCGCTTGGCTATAGTTGAGAAAGCTCCGGAGGGCCTTGTTGCCGAACTTGCTCGGCCTCTGACCATCAGCAAGGAATTATTGGTGAAATGGAAGCGAAAGCAGGGCTTCGCTGACCCAGCGAAGGCAGTCGAGTTTGCCCGCTCGCTCGAGCGCTGCTTCGGCCGCTTCGCCTTTCCCGATGACTTCAACAGGTCAATCTCCCCTCTCCTCAATAAGCTCAAGGATGGGTATGGCAGAGAGAACGCTGAAATGGGCCGTGTCGCCCGGTCTCTTGCTGAAATTCGTGTTCGCCCCTCGGCGGCTTGGGACACAGAAGAGGTGCGCGTTCGGTTCTATCTGATTCTCAAGCCCGAAGATCAAAGACAGGCCAGCCTTGAGGAAATCAATTCGGCATTCGAGAAGATTCTCGCTAAGCTCAAATGGCAAGGTAGTCTCTCGATAGACGACCCATCCCTGCAGCTTGGAACCTACGACGACTTCCTCGCTCGGGATTATATCGAGAGTGTTGCTCTCGACATCAACGCGCTCTCTTTCGCGGCCCGATACGTGGCGAATGGATGACCACTGGGTCGACAGTCAAACCTGAGTACTCGCGAACCGCTTGCCCCCAGATCTGTCGCTGCGCCTCCCACGCCTCCGGGAACCCGTCCATCAGCCGGGCCAGCGTCACCGCCGGCCCCTGCTTCCCGTCCAGGATTGCCTCGACGATGTCGGGCGCGAGCAGCGTGAGCCGCAGGACGCGGGTCATGTATGAGGGGGCAATCCCCTCCCGCTCGGCCAGTTCGACAACGGTGACGAACTCGCCCGATTCCAGCATCCGCTTCCAGCGGAAGGCACGGGCCAGTGCCTTGACGAGGGCGTCGTCGGGGCGGCGGGGCGGCGCGATGCCCTCGGGCAGGCGCATTTCCTTGCGCCCGCCGCGCTTCGCCAGCCGGAAGGGCACGCGCAGGGTGACGGTATCGGCGGGCGCGGGGCGGGTCATGCGGCCTCTCCGACCGCGCCGGCCAGCATCTCGCGGGCGAGGCCGGCAAGGCCGTCGATGCGCAGGCGCAGGTCGAAGCCGTCGGGGGCGAGGTCGATCCGGTCGACGAGCAGCGCCACGATGCGCGCCTGCTCGGCGGGGAACAGTTCGTCCCACAGCGGGTCGAGCTGCTGCAGGGCCATGCGGGCGTCCGTCTCGGTGATGTCGTCGACTTGGGTGCGTGCTGCTTTCCACGTCCCCGCCACGATCTCGGGCTGGCGGAACACGGCGCGAAGCTGGTCTATGACGGCGGTCTCGACCTCGCCTGCCGGCACGCGGCCGACCGGACAGGCCCCGGCACCATGCTTCAGCACGGTCTGGCTGACATAGTAGCGGTAGAGCCTGTCGCCCTTGCGCGTGTGGGTCGGCGAGAAGGCCGCGCCGTCCGGTCCGAACAGCAGCCCCTTCAGCAGCGCGGGCGTCTCGGCGCGGGTGCGGGCGGCCCGTTTGCGCGGGCTCTCCTGCAGGATGGCGTGGACGCGGTCCCACATCTCTTGGTCGATGATCGCGTCGTGCTCGCCGGGGTAGCTCTCGCCCTTGTGGACCGCCTCGCCGATGTAGGCGCGGTTCGACAGCATCCGGTAGAGATACTTCTTGTCGATCCGGTTGCCGCGCGGCGTGCCGAGGCCACGGGCAGCGACCTCGCGGGCCAGCACCGTGCAGGAGCCGATCTCGAGGAAGCGGGCGAAGATCCAGCGCACATGCGCGGCGGCTTCCTCGTCGATGAACAGCTTGCGGTTCTCGACCCGATAGCCGTAGGGCGGCACCCCGCCCATCCACATCCCCTTCTTGCGGCTGGCGGCGACCTTGTCGCGGATACGCTCGGCCGTCACCTCGCGCTCGAACTGCGCGAAGGACAGCAGGATGTTCAGCGTCAGCCGCCCCATCGACGTGGTCGTGTTGAACGACTGCGTGACCGAGACGAACGTCACGCCGTTCCGGTCGAACACCTCGACCAGCTTGGCGAAGTCGGCGAGCGAGCGGCTGAGGCGGTCGATCTTGTAGACCACCACCACATCGACCAGCCCGTCCTCGATGTCCTCCAGCAGCCGCCTCAGGCCGGGCCGTTCCAGCGTGCCGCCCGAGATGCCGCCGTCGTCATACTGATCGCGGACCAGCACCCAGCCTTCCGACCGCTGACTAGCGATGTACGCCTCGCAGGCCTCTCGCTGGGAATGCAGGCTGTTGAACTCCTGCTCCAGCCCTTCTTCGGAGGATTTGCGCGTGTAGACGGCACACCGCAGCTTGCGGACGAGCTTCGATTTTTCAGGCGGCTTCGTCATATCGTCCGGCCCTTCGCTTGCGCTCCGGGCGTTCGCGGCACCGAACGATCCGCCGGATCGTCCGCCGGCCTGCGGCCGCCGCCGCTCGCCCCCCTGTGGTTCCTGAGGCCGAAGAAGACCCAGCCGTTCCAGCGGGTGCCGGTGATCGCGCGGGCGATGGCGGACAGCGACTTGTAGGGCCGACCCTGCCACTCGAAGCCATCGGCGGTGACGGTGACGATCTGTTCGACACCCTGCCACTCGCGCAGCAGCCGCGTGCCGGTGATCGGACGGTCGCGATCGGCACGGATGCCGCGCTTCTTCCGGTCGCCGCCGTCCAGTTCCTCGCCGAGCCGCTCCAGCCGCCGGATGGTCTCGGGCTTCAGCCCGCCATAGGCGAGTTCCTGGATCCGGTATGCCAGTCGGCTCTCCAGATAGCGACGGTTGAACGGCGGCGGCTCGCTGTCGAACAGGTCGCGCCACTGCTTCTTAAGGTCGGGCGTCGGCGTGGTCTTAAGCGCGGCCAGGCGCGCGGGAATGGGGTCGTGTGTCGTCATGCGGTCTCCGTTGGGTTCGGGGTTGCATGACGGCATCGGTCGGCCGGATAGTGTAGGCGAATTTCTCCATTTTCGTCAGAAGCTTCGCCGCATTCCCGCTGCATGAGCCTGACCAGCCCGAGCGCGAGCAAGGCGCACAGTTCGGCGCGGCGCTCGGCAGCGGTCATCCGGTCTGGCAGCAGCGGGTTGGGGCGTTTCATGCGGGCCTCGGGCGTTCCTCTCCCTCGGCCTCTACTCATCGCGAACGCGAACCGTCCCACACATGCGTGCACTACATGACGCCCGTGATCGGGACTCGACTCAGGGTTGTCCGAACTGATAGAACGTAAAGGGAACAATCGGGTCAGAAAGGAAGGGGTGCCATGGGTTCCGACATCAGGAAATTCGTCAATCCGAAGTTTCTCGGCGGCATCGATGTCTTGCTCATGCGCGATCTCTTCGCGCGTCATTTCGCGGGCGCGGATCAGCCTTTTTCGTTCGATGCCGAGCCGGGCGAAATCCGCAATCGGATGGCCGAATATTTCGCGAAGCCGATCACCGAATGGTCAGAAGGGCTCGTCGCGGATCTGCATCGGGTCGCCGAAGTCGGAACCGCCGAGGGGATGCAACTCGTCCTGAACGAGGCGAGGCGCCAGGGCGTGGCCCTCTATCCCGAGGAGGCCTTCGACGCGTCCGACCCGGCCCCGGCCAGGCACGAGCCCAAACATGTGGCGCTGCATGCCTATCTGAACCATCCGCGGCTCTTCGAAGCGGCGGCCGACTTCCAGGCGCTGCGGGCGCCGACCGCGATGGCCGAATTCCGGGGGCCGCAGCGCGATGTCGGAGCCGATCTGACGGACGAGGCGTCGGCGGCCTTCAAGGCCGCGATCGTGAAGCTGTTCGCGCAGGACCTGCAGGGCGATTACTGCCGTCTCGGGCCATACGAGGAAGACGGAGAGATCAACCTCGTCGTCAGCCATGGCGCGCCGGTCACGACGACGCCGGTCGTGGCGGGGGACGGCGAACGGATCATCACGCTGCGCGCCGTGAAATACGCGGCCCTGCGCTATGCCCCATACGAAGGGCTCCTGCGCATCGGCGGCGTGCCGAAGGCGCAGCAGGCCGAGGTCGCCGCCATCTTCGCCGAGCATATCCTCGGGCGGCCGGGTTTCTTCGCGGGCAAGGACGCGCGCGATCTCTATACCCTCGACCCCATCGCAGCGTTCGGCCCGGACTTCGCGTTCCGGCACGCCTTCGACGACAGGATCCTCGAGGTCCGGATCGTGGCGGCGGCGGCCGACTTCTTCGCCGAGGACGAGGATGGGAACTGGCGCCATGTGCGCAGCTGGGAATCGAAGGATCCTTCTGGTGGGGCGCTCCGGCATTTCAAGGGGAGCGAAGTGCGTTTCGGTCGCGGCTGGCGCCTGGGAGAAATCACCTTCCGGGTGTTTTTCAGGAGCGATGCGAAACAGCCTGCCAAGGTGACCGTGCGCCTGAAGCCGCCCGGGACGCTCGCCTTCCGGCGGACGCGGTTCGAGAAGGCGATCCATGCCCTGGTCGCGCGCAACGGGCTCGAGAAGGATCGCGATGCTGATCTGGTTGTGGAAGCGGCTGAGTAACGGGGGAGCGGAGACGACCGTTTCCGGCCGGGCGCTGCACCGCTTCTCCGTGCGCGAGATCGAAGGCCTGCTTCGGGCGGGGGTTCTGATCGAGCAGCGCAAGGCCGACAGCTGGCCCGTCTGCGCGCATTGCGACTGCGGACTCGACGCGCGCCCGATCCGCGCCGCAGGAGATCGCTTGCTCGCCTGCTGTCCGCGCGACACCGCGGCGGACGTGCCCCTGGAGCCGGACGACCTGAAACGGTTCGGGATCGACGCGGACAGACTGGTTTCCGCCATGGCGGCGTCCTGCGGATTGCAGGCGGCGACTTTCGCCCTCGCGGAGGGGCTCTGGCTGCTCGGACGGCTGCCGACGGGCATGTGCATCGTTCTCTGCCGCGACACGCATGCGCTGAAGGCGCCCGCCGCCATGCTCGCGGTCAGGGCGGCCGCCGGAACGGCGCCCGTCACCATCGTCGCCACGGACCTAGACCCGGCGACAGACCTGCAGCTGCGGACGGCCGGTCTTGCTGCCTGCCCGCTCGCGAACTGCGTCCGAGCCGACGAATGCGGCGCGGAACGTCTCGCGCTCGACTGCCTCTCGCCGGTCGGCCTCGCCCCGCCGCGCCTGGTGCTGAGCCGGAGTCGACGATCGGTCGTTCTCGACGGCCGTCGCCTCGATCTCGCCCCGCAGATGTTCGCGCTGATCCGGCTCTTCGCGGAACAGGCCGGACAGCGCGACCCCATCCTGCGCAAGGAGGCCATCGAGGCGCAGACCGGGCGCCCGGCGAACGAGATCGTGCGGGATCTGCGAAAAGCCCTCACGGGCTGCGGCCTGCCGCGGGCTTCCGTCGAGGCCCTGATCGAGACAGTGCGCGGCTACGGCTATCGCCTGGGTCTTTCTCCCGCCGCCGTGGCCGTCGAGGACTGAAGTCCCCGACACACAAGGCGCACACAACAAGCACACGCAGATCACACCGAAAGCCTCGGCGGGTCCGGCAGTCTCGGAACAACAGCAACGATGTTCCGAGGCACGACGACATGCACCCACCGCTTTCCCCCTCCGACCTTGCCACGCTCATCGATGAGGCCGATGCCGCCGCGCGCCGTCTGCGCCGCAAGCCGGCGCTCTCCGCAGCCGATCTCGACGACCTCCGCCAGGACCTGCTCGTCGACCTGATCTGCCGGCTGCCGGGCTTCGACAAGCGCCGCGGGAGCATCGGCGCCTTCGCGAACGTCGTCCTGCGCAACCAATGCTCGCGGATCGCGATCCGGCACCATCGTCAGCGGCAGGCGCAGGGCGGCACGGTGCTGTCGCTCGACACTCCGGTCGCCGGCAGCGGCGAGCCGCTGGGCTGCCTGCTGGCGGAGACGGACGGGCTCGCCGCCTGGCACGGACAGGACCGGTGCGCCGCGACGGAGGTCGAGACCCGCCACGATCTCGCCCGGGCGCTCGCCGACCTGCCGGAGGAGGCCCGCGGTCTCTGCGCCGCGCTCGGCGCCTGCGCCGTCGCCGAACTCGTCGGCCGCGACGGCCGTTCCCGCTCCGCGCTCTACCGCCGCCTCGCACGCCTCCGGCTCGACCTCGCCATGCGCGGGCTCGGGGGGCGGTGGGACGGTTTGCGGGCGGCGTGAGTAGAGGGAGGACATGGAGATGCTCGTCATGCCCTTCGCCGCCTTCGCCCCGGCGCGGCCCCGCCCGCCCACCGATATCGAGTTCTGCGCCTGGGTCGGCCAGGCGATGCCCGGCGACCGGCTGGAATACCATCGCGGGTTCCTCGGGATCGACAGCGCGCCGGCGATCTCGACCCTGCCCGAGGCCGACCGCCGCCGGCTCGCCGCGCTGGCCGATGCCGCCTTCCGCGCCTTCGAGGCCGGGCTCGTCCACCTCGTGCAGGAGCGCGTGGGCCCCGACCGCTTCGCCTATCTCGCCGTCGCGCGGACGCGGCCGCGCCGCACGCCGATGCCGCTCGCCCGACTTCTCGACGCCGCGGAGGCCGCCTGATGGCCGTCCCGTTTCCCCCGACCGGAGTTCCCGCCATGCCGCATCCCGACAACGCCCCCCGGTTCGACGATCTCGACCGTCTGTCCATCGGCGAGATCGCCGACATGCCGTCTGCGCTGCTCCTCGCGCTGCAGGACGAAGCAGCGGCCGAGACCGCCCGGGTAAAGCGCCTGAAGGACCGTTTCGAAGCGGCACTGGCGCAGCGTTATGGCGCGGCGACCGAAGCCGAGCGGTCTGCGCAGGGCAAGACCTCCGGCACCGTTCGGATCGAGGATGCGGGCGTGGTGGTGATCGCCGATCTCCCGAAGAAGGTCGCGTGGGATCAGGACCGGCTGGCCGCCATGGCCGAGCGCATCCGCGCCGCCGGCGAAGATCCGACCGGGTATCTCGAGATCGCCTATCGCGTGCCGGAACGCCGCTTCGGCGCCTGGCCCGACGCCCTGCGCGAGGGCTTCGCCGCCGCCCGCACCGAGACCACCGGCAAACCCGTGTTCCGGCTCGAGGCGCGGGACCGGTGACGCGCGGCGGCGGGACGCCCGCGCGGCAACGCCGGGCAGGTTCCCCTTCGGCACCCGGTCACCCCCGCCGCCGCGCCCTTTCAACCCTTCGGAGAACCCCATGGCCTTCCGCATCATCACCGCCGACGAACGCCTCTCGGCCGCCGAGAACAAGACCTCGCTCGCCATCTTCGGCCCGCCGGGCGTCGGAAAGACCACGCTCCTGATGACGCTGCCCGCCGAGGAGACGGTCTGCCTCGACCTCGAGGCGGGGATGAAGTCGGTGCAGGACTGGCGCGGGGACTCGATCCCGGTGCGCAGCTTCACCGATTTCCGCGACCTCGCCGTACTGATCGGCGGGCCCGATCCCGCGCAGCATCCGCAGTCCTGGTACGGCGCCGAGTATCACGCCTGGCTGCAGCAGCAGTATCTCGGCACCGGGATCGAGGACTTCCTGTGCCGGAAGCGGATCGTCTTCGTCGACTCGATCACCGACCTGACGCGGCAGGCCATGGCCTATGCCCGCCAGCAGCCCGAGGCCTTCTCCGAGCGGACCGGCAAGCCCGATGTCCGCGGGGCCTACGGGCTTCTGGGCCGCGAGGTGATCCAGGCGCTGAAGCATCTCCAGCACGCCCGCGGCAAGACGGTGATCTTCGTGGGCGTGCTCGAGAAGGTCGCCGACGAGTTCGGCGCGACGACCTGGCAGCCGCAGATGGAGGGCACGAAGGCCGCGCGCGAACTGCCGGGCATCGTCGATCAGGTGGTGTCGATGCAGCTCTTCGGCCGCGACGCCAGGGGCGACTGGACCCTCGACGAGACCTCCGCCGAACGCCGCCTCGTCTGCCGCTCCGGCAACCCCTGGGGCCTTCCCGCCAAGGACCGCTCCGGCCGCCTCGACACGACCGAACCGCCCGACCTCGGCGCGCTGATCGCGAAGATCGACGGCCGCGCCCCCCGCAAAACCGCCTTCGCCTCCTGATCCCTGAAAGGACATGATCCCATGAGCTACGATCTGAACGACGCCCAGCCGCAGATGGCCCCCATCGGCGAGCTGATCCCCGACGGCACCTTCGCCAAGGTTCGCCTGACCGTGCGCCCCGGCGGCGTGAACGGCGCGACCCCGGCGGATGCGGGGCTGCTGAAGGCGTCGCAGTCGAGCGACGCGAAGATGCTCGACTGCGAGTTCACCATCCTCGAGGGGCCGCATGCCCGGCGGAAGTTCTGGCAGAGCTTCACGGTGGCGGGCGGCAAGCTCGACGAGAAGGGCCAGTCCATCGGCTGGAAGATCTCGAAGTCCACGTTTCGGGCGATGGTCGACAGCGCCCTCGGGCTCGATCCCAGGGACGAATCCCCAGCAGCCAAGGCCAAGCGGGTGCTGCCCGGGCTCAGGCATCTCGACGGGATCGTCTTCGCCGCCCGCATCATGGTGGAGCCCGCCTCCAGCCCGCAGTACCGCGACCAGAACCGGATCGCGAACGTCGTTCTGCCCGACGACGCGAGCCACGCCGCCATCATGCGCGGCGAAACCGTGCCCCCGGAGCCCGTCAACGCCCCGCCGCGCAAGGCCGCGAGCGTGCCGGCGCCGGGCTGGCAGGCGCCCGCGCCGGCATGGGGCGCGCAACCGCAAGCCCCGGCGGCGGCCCCGGCCTGGGGCGCGCAGGCGCCGACCCCGCAGTCGACCCGGCAGCAACCGCCCGCGCCGCAGGCCCCCGCGCCCGCCATGCCCGCCTGGCTCAATGGTTGAGGTGCGGCGCAAGCGGCGGTCGGGCGGGTCGGCGCGCTCCCCTACCGCCGAGCCCGACGGGGCCGGGCCGGGCGACCGGCCCATGACCCCGGACCAATGGCAAGCGCATGCGACGCGCGCCGCTGCGCTGGAGATCGGAAATTGGCTCGAGGCCCGAGGAAGACTGCACCAACCCATCGCAAGCCTCACCCTCGGCGACCTCGAGGCTATGGCCAGCAACGCGATCTCGCGCTGGATCGTGATGCAGACCGAGAAGCTCCAGCGGGCGGGATGGCCGCCCGAGGACCCGATCGGGAGCTTCTTGCTCGGGGTGAGCGGCGTCCCGGAAACGCTCCGGGGGAGCGTTTCAGCCGCGAACGGGCGGAGCCCAAACTCTGCGCCGTCTGCGCCCGGGAGGCCCGGGGCTTCGGCTACTGCCACGGCCTCCGCTGGGATCGCCACCGATATCACCGCTTCTGCTCGCTCCGCTGTCAGGACTTGGGCAGTGCAATCGCTCAAAGGAACAACGGCATGATCGACAAGACCGCCCGCGAGGCACAGGCGATCCGCGATGCGCGGACGCCCTTCGCCGAAGCGCTCACCGACCTCGGTCTGATGGCGCCCTTCTTCCACCGCAGCGCCGCGGACATCGACCGCCTGATCGAGGCGGCGGTCACCGGCTACATCGACAGCATGCAGGAGCAGGCCGCGCGCAAGGAGCGCACCGGAACGGCCCTCGACGACCCTCTGCCGTTCTGAGGGGCCGCGCGATGATCGACCTGAACGACGACACCGCGTCCTGCAGCTGGACCCGCCTGCTCGAGGCGGCCGCCGGGAACGCCGTCACCGACTTCGAGATCGCGTTCTGCGAGAGCCTGCGCCGGAAGCTCGAGAAATTCGGCGCGCGTGCCCGGCTGACGGAAGCCCAGCATCACAAGCTGACCTGCATCGCGCAGGCGGGCGGCTTCTGGGAGCGCGACCAATGATTGACCTGAACCATGGCTCCGGCTGCATCTATGGCCAGGACGCGCCGCGACCGCCGATCGCCACGGCCGTCTCGTCCGTGATCGATGCGGCCCTGTCGGCGCGCAATCGCGCCGAGCGTCCCCGTACCTATGTCAGCGCCTCGGGTCTGGGGCGCGACTGCCTGCGCCAGATCCAGTACGACTTCCTCGCGGTGCCCAAGGACGAGGGGCAGGAGTTCGAACCGCGCACGCTGCGGATCTTCGAGGCGGGCCACCGGGCCGAGGACATCGTCGCAGGCTGGTTGCGGTTCGCCGGGTTCGACCTGCGCACCGAACGGCCCGATGGCCGCCAGTTCGGCTTCGAGGCCCTCGGCGGGCGCTTCAAGGGCCATATCGACGGCTGCCTCGTCTCGGGCCCCGTCGCGATGGACTATCCCGCGCTCTGGGAGAACAAGGCGCTCGGCGCTTCCAGCTGGAAGGACGTGGTCAAGCGCGGTGTGAGCATCGCGCGCCCGGTCTATGGCGCCCAGATCGCGCTCTACCAGGCCTACATGGAGCTCCCCAACCCGGCGCTCTTCACCGCGCTGAACCGCGACACGATGGAATTGCACGCCGAACTCGTGCCCTTCGACGCGCGTCTCGCGCAGGAGATGTCGGATCGCGCCGTCGCCGTGGTGCGGGCCTCCGAGGCCAGGGAATGGCTGCCCCGCGCCGCGGCCGAGCCCGCGGCCGTCCTCTGCCGCGGCGGCATGGCGGCCGGCAAGTGGCACGCGCCCTGCGCCTGGGCGGAACGGTGCTGGAGGGGCGGCGGTGTCTGACTTCGTCCCCTCGGCCGCGCAGGCCGCCGCCATCGCCGCAGTCCGCGACTGGTTCGAGAACCGCACCGAGGAGCAGCAGGTGTTCAGGCTCTTCGGCTATGCCGGATCGGGCAAGAGCACGGTCCTGAAGTTCGCCCTCGACGACCTCGGCCTCTCGCCCCTCCGCAGCGCCAGGGACGGCCGCTGCGTGCCGGGCGTCGTGACCGCCACCTTCACCGGCAAGGCCGCGCTGGTGCTGACCCGCAAGGGCACCCCCGCGCGCACCATCCACAGCCTGATCTACACGGCGATCGAGGCGACCGAGGAGGAGATCGAGGAGGCCGCCCGCAAGATCGCGCTGGCCGAACGCGACGCGCTCCGCCTCAGCGGCTTCGCGCGCACCACCGCCGATGCCGCGATCGAGGCGATGCGCCAGGGGCTCTCGGCGATGAAGCACCCGCGCTTCGCGCTGAACCCGCAGAGCGACGCGGCCGACGCCCGGCTGATCGTGCTCGACGAGGTGTCGATGGTCGGCGAGGAGATGGCGCGCGACCTGATGAGCTTCGGCAAGCCGATCCTCGTGCTCGGCGATCCCGGACAGTTGCCGCCGATCAAGGGCGAAGGCGCCTTCACCCGCGACGCGCCCGACGTGATGCTGACCGAGATTCACCGCCAGGCGGCCGAGAGCGCCATCGTCCGGCTGGCCACCATGGCGCGGATGGGGGAACCTATCGGGTTCGGCGTCTACGACGATCATGTCGCAAAGCTCCGCAAGGGCGACATCACGCCGGAGCAGGCGCTGCGCGGCGGCCAGCTGATCTGCGGCCTGAACGCGACGCGCTTCCAGCTGAACAATGCGATGCGGGCGGCGGCCGGGCTGGGCGGGACATATCTTCCCACCGGAAGGGCGGAAAAGATCATCTGCCTGAAGAACGACAACGCGCTCGGCCTGATCAACGGCATGTTCCTGACCCTCGAGGATATCGTCGACGAGGGCAGCCTCTACTTCTCCGCCGTGGTGCGCGATGCCGAGGACGGCCGCCGTATCGGCGAACCCGACCGGGACGGGCGTCCGGGCCGGCTGCGCATCTACAAGGGCCACTTCGAGGACCATGTCGCCTACGACGCGCGGCGCCACGACCGCGACTACAAGGAGAAGCGCCTGCTCGCCGAGGCGACCTTCGGCTGGGCGATCACGGCGCACAAGGCGCAAGGATCGCAGTGGGAGAACGTCATCGTCTGGGACGACGGGCTGGGTCGCAGCGAGATCGACCGGCGCCGCTGGCTCTACACCGCGATCACCCGGGCCGAGCGCGGTCTCGTGCTTCTGGCCTGAGGGGTGCGATGATCGACCTCAACGACATCGCGGTCCCGAAGATCCGGCATGACCTCGCCGCCGTGAAGGAGCGGCTCGCCTGCACGGCCGCCGATTGGCTGCCGGGGCTGTTCCCCCAGGCCAGGCTGGCGCGCGACCGCCGGTCCCTGCGCTGCGCCGACCTGTCCGGCCGCCCGCCGCGCAAGGAGGGCTCCTGCACCATCCATCTCGACGGGCCCTATGCCGGCTGGGGCTTCGACTATGCCACCGGCGAGCGGGCCGGTCCCATCGACCTGATCGCGCAGGCGACCGGCCTCTGCGACGGCGCGCTCTTCGACGAGGCGGCGCGGCTTGCGGGGATGGACCATCCGGCGCCGCGGCCCGCGCCGGCTTCGGCCATGCGCGCACGCCCCGACCACTCGGCCGAGATCGCGCGTCTTGTCGGCGGGGCCGTGCCGATCGCGGGCACGCCCGGCGAGACCTATCTGCGCGCCCGCGGGCTGTCGGATCCCGGATCGCCCGATCTGCTGTTCCACCCCGATCTCCCGGACTTCGACAGCTGCCGCGGCTGGCCCGGCCTCATCGCGATCCTGCGGCTGCCGGACGGGGAGCGCGCGCCGGGTATCCATCGCACGTTCCTGCTCGACGACGGCAGCGCCAAGGCGCCTCCGGGCAAGAAGATGCTCGGCAGCGTGAAGGATGCCGCGGTCCGGCTGTTCCCGATGCCGGAGGACGGCCACCTTGGTATCGCCGAGGGAATCGAGACCGCTCTGGCAGCGCATGACCTGTTCGGCACCGCCGTCTGGGCGGCGCTGTCCGCGGACGGTCTGGCGCGGTTCCGGTGGCCCGAGGGCACGACGCGGGTCACGATCTACGCCGATGCAGGCGACGCCGGCCGCCAGGCGGCCGCGACGCTCTCGGACCGCCTGAACCGCGACGACATCCCGAACGAGATCGTCGCGCCGCTGCACGGCGACGACTTCAATGACGATCTGCAGCGTGGCGCCCGCGCCAAGGATTACACGCACTCGGCAGACAACATATCGGAGTCGCAGGCCGAGGAAATGGAGACGGCCACCCCCATCGTGGCGTCCGTCGACGATCCCGCCACCCTGATCGCCGCCGCCGAGGGGCTGACAAACCCGCCCGAGTTCGAAGCCCTGTCCACGCTGCTCGGGCGCATCGCGCTGGCGAAGCTCGATCCGCTGCCCGAACGCCAGGTCGTCGCGCGGATCAAGTCCGCGACAGGCATCGGCATGTCCGTCCTGACCCGGCAGCTGGCCGAGCTCCGCCGCCGCCTGAACGCCACCGGCGATCCGCACGCGCCGATCCCGAAGCCCGCCTGGTTCGGGCGCCTGCGGCTCGATCTGGCCGGTGCGCCGGAGCGCAACGAGGCCAACGTCATCGTCGCCCTCACCTCCGATCTGGTCTTCGCAGGCGTTCTCGCCTTCGACGACTTCTCCCAGGAGATCGTTGTCCGCCAACCGCTCCCTTGGGATACCGCGACCGGTCCGTTTCCCCGCCCCTGGGAGGATGCGGACGATGTCCGGACCGCGGAATGGCTGCAGTTGCGCGGGGTCAATGTCGCGCCGCTCGTGGTCGGTCGTGCCGTCGGCGCCGTCGCCCGCGAGCTGCGCATCCATCCCGTCCGCGACTGGCTCGATACGCTGAGATGGGACGGTACGCCCCGGATCGAGACCTGGACCAGCACCTATCTCGGCGCTGCCCCGACCGCGTTCCATCACACCGTCGGTGCGCTCTGGCTCATCTCGGCCGTGGCACGCATCTTCCGCCCCGGCGTGAAGGCCGATCACATGCTGATCCTCGAGGGGCCGCAGGGCGCGCGCAAATCGACGGCCATCAAGGTTCTGGCGGGCGAGGACTGGTTCACCGACGAACTGCCCGAGCTCGGGTCCAAGGACGCCGCCATCCACATGCAGGGCGTCTGGATCGTGGAGATCGCCGAACTCGACGCCATCGGCCGGGCCGAGGTCTCGCGCATCAAGGCCTTCCTCACGCGCACCACCGACCGCTTCCGTCCTCCCTACGGTCGCTACACGGTCGAGGTGCCGCGCCAGTGCGTCTTCGCCGGCACGGTCAATCCCGACACCTATCTGCGCGACGAGACCGGCAACCGCCGCTTCTGGCCTCTGCGCTGCGGGACCATCGACATCGCGGCGCTGGCCCGCGACCGGGATCAGCTCTGGGCCGAGGCCGTCCACCGCTTCCGCGAAGGCGCGATCTGGTGGATCGACGACCCGGCGATCCTTGCCGAGGCCAGTGCAGCGCAGGAGGCGCGCTATCAGGCGGATGCCTGGGACGCCCGTATCGACCGGTGGCTGACCCATGACACCCGTAGCGTCGATCGCGGCCACGCGGGCTGGGATGATTGGCAGGACGAAGAGTTCGAACGTCCCGAGCCGATCCGCGACGTGTCGGTGGGCGAAATCCTCGAAGGCGCGCTCGGCATCGAGCCCGCGAAATGGACGAAGGGCGACCAGATGCGCGTGGGAGCCTGGCTGAAGTCGCGGGACTGGGAGCGATACCGCAGCGGCACGGGCGCGACCCGCGAATGGCGCTACCGCAGGCGGCAAGCCGACGTCTGACGCCGGGAGGGCTTTGAAGGCATCGAAGGGGCATCCATCCGGGTGCCCCTTTTCGTTCGGGCGCCGTCCCACTTCGCGGCCTGTCCCACTTCAAGCCCAAGGTGGGACAGAAAAAACCATTGAAGATCAACGATGTCCCACCTGTCCCACCTGGACCGCCGACTTCTCTCTTTCCTGTATGAAAAGCATGTGTCCCGGCCGCCTTCCTTCTTTCTCATACGACGTAGGGAAAAAGGTGGGACAAGTGGGACAGGTGGGACAGACATTGATTCGAAAGGAAAATCCGGCGTCCCACTTCGATCGGCAAGTGGGACAGTTCGATGCCAGGTGGGACAGCGCGGCGGCCGGGCGCAATTTCCTTGAACCGACAGTGCCGACGTGATTCCCTGCCCGCGACCGAAGCCGAAGGCCCACGAGCCATGTGAGCCTTCACGATGAAAACGCCGATCCCCGCGCAGGCCGTCCGCCCCGAACCGGGCGCGATCACCCGATCCTGCATCCTCGCCCTCGACCTCGGCACCTCGACCGGCTGGGCGCTTCGCAGCCATGACGGACTTATCACCAGCGGCACCGTCAGCTTTCGCCGCGGCCGCTTCGATGGCGGCGGCATGCGGTATCTCCGCTTCTCCAACTGGCTGACCGAGATCGACCGGCTCTCGGGCCCAATCGCCGCGATCTGGTTCGAGGAAGTCCGCCGCCACGCAGGCACCGACGCGGCCCATGTATTTGGAGGTCTCCTCGCGACGCTGACGACATGGGCCGAATTGCGGGGCATTCCCTACAGCGGCGTTCCGGTCGGCACGATCAAGAAGCACGCGACTGGCCGGGGAAATGCACCCAAGCAGGACATGATTGCCGCAGCACGGGCCCGCGGCTTCTCGCCTGCCGACGACAACGAAGCGGATGCAATCGCGATCCTGAACTGGGTCATCAAGACGAATGGCGGTGTCGCATGATCGACCTGAACCAGGAATGGCGCTCAATCCCGGATTGGCCCGAATACGAAGCGTCCGAAGGTGGATTCATCCGACGCTTTGCGGGCGGGAGAGGCGCGAGGGCAGGACGCGTTCTCAAGGCATGGCGCAATCCGAAGAACCGGTATCTCTACGTCCAGGTTTGGCGCGAAAACCGCCGCACAGGCATCCCGGTTCATCGCCTTGTCGCCTTGGCCTTTCTCGGACGTCCGCCCAGCGAAAGTCACGTGGTTGCGCATGACGACGGTACGCGGGACGTCAACCACCCATGGAACCTCCGCTGGGCGACCCAGCGCGAGAACGTCGGGGACACCGTGCGCCACGGCACGCACAACCGTGGCTCTAGAAACGGCCAAGCGAAGATCGACGAAGTCTGCGCCCTCGCGATCCGGAAGATGCACGCAATGGGGATTTCGAGACGGGAAGCGGCCGTGGGCTTTGGCCTCTCCCGTAAGGCGGTCGACGACATCATCAACGGAAAACGCTGGAGGCATGTCGCATGAAATCGATGCGTTGGCATCCAGCCGGCTACGGCGGCCGACGCCGGGATCCCGAACAGGTCAAGCGCGAGGGCTGGCAGGAACAGGGCGTCCTCGCGGTCTCCGTCGATGACGACCGCCTCACCTGGCCCGAGCGCGAACTGGTCCGCCAGCTGGGCGAGAAGCTCTACGGACCGCGGGCGGGCGACCAGGAGGCCGCGCATGGCTGACTGGACCCCCGCAATGGTCGAGGACCGGCTCGAGCGCGCGGCCGAGGTGTTCCGCTCGCTGCCCGAGGTGAAGCCGCAGGGCTACTTCAGCGCCTGGCCCGAATACCTCCACAGCTTCGCCGACCAGGTCGGCCAGGAGCCCCGGATGCGGCGGCCGAAGCCCGGCCCGCGGGACATCACCGAGGCCGAGGAAGCGCTGCTCTGGCTGCGCTGGCTGGAACGCGACGACGCGCGGATCGTCTGGCTGCGCGCCAATCGGACGCCGTGGAAGAGGATCGGCTGGGAGATCGGGTTGAGCCGCCCGGCCGCCAATCGCCACTGGCAATACGGCATCGCCCTGATCGCCTGGCGGCTCAGCGGCCGGGTGCCGTCCGGCAAGCGGTCGAGGCGCTTCGTGGTGGAGAATGCCGACCGGCTGTCAAGGAAAATCGTCCTGTGAGACGATTTTCGGAGAGACATCGGAAGGGGTTCACCGCACCCGGGCCGGGGCGTAGAAACGCGATGGGATCGGGAGAGGCGTGCGCGGGACGACCCTCCGCCGCCGGATTCCCGGGGTCCGACGCGGGGTCCGGCCGGGTGCCGGGCCGGCAAGCCGTTGTTTTCCGGTTCCTTTCCGGGCCGGACCGTATGCTGGCGGGCGAAGCGCGGCACATCGCCAGCGACAGGGCCGGATTTTTGGGAAGCCACCCCGGCCTGAAGCCACCGCGCAACCAGAAATAACCACGCAGTAACAGCGCCTTGGCTGGTGGACTCCGGGGTGGATACCCTGGACTCCAGAATCCAGCCGGAGCTGGTGGACTCCATCACGTCGGAAGCCATCGCGCGCCGCCAAGTGTCGTCCCCATCATCGACAGGACTCCTCATGACCCTCGCCTTCGCCCCCGAGCGGATCGAGACCTGGCCGCTTGCGCGCCTGCAGCCCTACGCGAAGAATGCGAAGCTGCACGGGGCCGACCAGGTCGCGAAGCTCGCCGCCAGCATGGCCGAGTTCGGCTGGACCGTCCCCTGCCTCGTCGGCGAGGACGGAGAGCTGATCGCGGGCCACGGGCGCGTCCTCGCTGCCACACAACTGGGGCTGACCGAGGCGCCGGTGATCGTGCTCGGGCATCTGACCGAGGCGCAGCGGCGGGCATACCGCATCGCCGACAACCGGCTGGCTGAAAGCCCGTGGGACGAGGCGCTGCTCTCGGCCGAACTGAAAGACCTGCTGGCTGATGACTACGACCTGTCGCTGGTCGGCTTTTCCGACGGCGAGTTGGACAAGCTGCTGGCCTTCGTGCCGGAGGGGGACGGGGAAGAAGGTGGCGCCGGGGGCTCCGTGCCGCCGGTGACCATCCCCGAGCCGCCGCGCAATCCGGCCTCGCGCACGGGCGATCTGTGGATCCTCGGAGACCACCGCCTCCTCTGCGGGGACAGCACCAGCGCGGCCGACGTCCGCCGCCTGATGAATGGCGAGCGCGCGGTGCTGTTCGCCACCGACCCGCCGTATCTGGTCGACTACGACGGCTCGAACCATCCGACGCGCAACAAGGACTGGTCGGCGTCCTACGGCACAACCTGGGACGACTCATCTCAGGGGGCCGAACTCTACGACGGCTTCATCGCCGCTGCTGTCGCCGAGGCGATCACCGAGGACGCCGCCTGGTACTGCTGGCACGCCTCGCGCCGCCAGGCGATGCTCGAGGCCTGCTGGGAAAAGGCGGGGGCCTTCGTCCACCAGCAGATCATCTGGGTGAAGGACCGCGGGGTGCTCACCCGGTCGCACTACCTCTGGAAGCACGAGCCCTGCTTCATGGGCTGGCGCCGCCCGAACCGGCCGCCCAAGGTGGCCGAGGAAACCCTGCCATCGACATGGGCGCTGCCCAGCTTCGCGAAGGACGACCGGCCCGACCATCCGACGCCGAAACCGCTCGACGCCTTCGGCATCCCGATGCGCCAGCATGTGGCGCGCGGCGGGCTTTGCTACGAGCCGTTCTCCGGCTCCGGCTCGCAGATCATGGCGGGCGAGGCCAACGGCCGCCGCGTCTTCTCGATGGAGATCAGCCCGGCCTATGTCGATGTCGCCGTGGAGCGCTGGCAGGCCGAGACCGGCCGCGACGCGATCCTCGACGGTGACGGTCGGACCTTCGCGCAGGTGAGGACCGAGCGGCTGGGCGACGATGCCGAGGCCCGGGCCGATACGCCGGACCCGGACGCCGCCCCAGAACCCGCGCGAAAGCGCAAGACCGCCGCGTGACATGCATGACCTGGCTTTATCTTCCTCCGGACGCGCTTCCGGAGCCGGAGACGCATGCCTCTTCGGGCTCTCGCTCTGTTCCGGCGCGGGCGGGCTCGACCTCGGGCTCGCCATCGCCATCCCCGGATATCGTGCTGTGGGCCATGTCGAACGGGAAACCTTCGCCGCATCCGCTCTCGTGGCGCGGATGGAAGACGCGTCCCTGGATCAGGCTGTTGTCTGGGACGACGTTGCCACCTTCGACGGCCGCCCGTGGCGCGGCGCTGTGGACATCGTCACTGCGGGTTATCCGTGCCAGCCGTTCTCGGTCGCGGGAAAGCGCCGGGGCGCTGACGACCCGCGCCACCTCTGGCCGCATGTCGCCCGGATCATCGCCGAGGTCCGGCCGCACTTCGTCTTCCTCGAGAATGTCGCCCATCATCTCCGCCTCGGCTTCCCCGAAGTCGCCAGCGGACTGGTCGGCATGGGCTACCGCCTTGCGGCAGGCCTCTTCACGGCGGCGGAGGTCGGCGCACCCCACAAGCGCGAGCGGCTCTTCATCCTCGCCACACGCGAGGGAGACGACCTGGCCGACCCCGCGCGCCTGCTCCGGCACCCGATCGAGTGGCGGGAACCGGACGGAGCTGCTGCGGCTCTGGCCGACGCCGAGGGCCAGCGCGAACGAGAACCGGCAGACGAAGCCGACACCTTCGCAGGAAGCCGGGCAGCACGGCATGAACCTCGCAACGACGGCCGCGATGTGGCCGACGCCGATGGCGAACGACGGGTGCAAGCCGAGCGCGGGGAACCGCCGATGTGCCGACCTGACCCATTCGGCGGGGCTGTGGATGACGCCGACGGCCCGCGACCACAAGGACGGGGCGACGAGCCTTGCGAACACGCCGG
>NZ_SJZH01000021.1:0-21068 GCF_004959785.1 Tabrizicola sp. YIM 78059 | reverse complement strand
AAATTCCTTGCAAACCGAGCGGCATCCACAAAAGAAGATTCGTTCACGGCTCGGGAAACCGGACGCCGTCGAGGTCATCCATGGCGGCGTCACGCGGGAGGAGCGTCGCAAGGTTGTCGAGCGTTTCATGCAGGATCGGGACATGCTGGTCCTGATCGCGAACGATGCTGCAGGAGAAGGCGTAAATCTTCAGCGCGGCCATCTTATGGTCAACTACGACCTGCCGTGGAACCCGAACAAGATCGAGCAACGGTTCGGCCGCATTCACCGGATCGGCCAGACCGAGGTCTGCCACCTCTGGAACCTCGTCGCCGCTGATACCCGTGAAGGCGAGGTATATGCGCGCCTCCTTGAGAAGCTCGAAGCGGCGCGGGAGGCCTTGGGTGGTCGCGTCTACGACGTCCTGGGTGAACTGTTCGAGGGAACGGCGCTGCGCGATCTGCTCGTGCAGGCTATCCAGTATGGCGAGCAGGAAGACGTGAAGGCCAAGCTGTTCCAGGCGGTCGATGGCGCAGTTGATCAACAGCATCTCCTGGATCTGCTTCAGCGCCGACAGCTGACCAACGACACGATGCCTGCGACCCGCGTGCATGAGTTGCGGATCGAGATGGAACGGGCCGAGGCGCAGCGTCTCCAGCCCCATCACATCCAGAGCTTCTTTGTCGAGGCGTTCAAGCACATCGGTGGCCAGATCAAGCGCCGCGAGGAAGGGCGTTGGGAAATCACGCATGTACCGCTCAGCATCCGCGAGCGCGATCGCCAGATCGGCAGCGGCGCACCGATCCAGAAGAAGTATGAGCGGATCTGCTTCGAGAAGAGCAAGATCAACCAGCAGCCTGTCGCGGCCTTTGTCTGCCCGGGCCACCCGCTGCTCGAGGCCGTGATCAGCCTTGTACGTGAACAGTACGACCACCTCATGAAACGCGGGGCGATCCTGGTCGATGACACCGATCCGGGCGAGGAGATTGCGGCGCTGTTCCTGCTCGAGCACAGCGTTCAGGACGGTCGCCCCACGGCGACGGGCAAGCCTCACATCGTCTCAGAGCGTCTCCAGTTCGCCGCAATCGACCGGAACGGCGCCGCGACCAACGCCGGCATCGCACCCCACCTGAACCTGCGCCCGGCGCGCCCCGAAGAGATCGCGCGCGTCGAGGATCTGCTGCAGGCCGACTGGCTGCGCACGGACCTCGAAAAGACCGCCGTCCGCTTCGCCACCGTCGAACTTGCCCAGAAGCACGTCGCAGAGGTCAAGGCGCGCCGCATCCCCGAGATCGACAAGGTCGAGCAGGAGGTGAAGGCGCGGCTCAAGAAGGAGATCAACTACTGGGACGCGCGCGCCTTCGAGTTGAAGGAGGAAGAACGCGCCGGCAAGAAGACCCGCCTCAACTGGCAGAACGCCCAGCGGCGGGCCGAAGAACTGGCCGAGCGCCTGAAACGCCGGCTGGAGGCGCTCGACCAGGAACGCTTCATCTCGGCGCAGCCGCCCCGCGTGCGCGGAGGCATGGTCGTCATTCCGCGCGGCCTGCTGATTTCGCGCGCGCCAGCGGACGAACGCGCGGCGACCGCGAACGGCTTCTCAGAGGATCCGGTCGCCCGGCGCAAGATCGAGATCGCGGCGATGGACGCGGTCATGGCCGTCGAGCGCGCGTTGGGGAATGCACCCACCGACGTCTCCGCTCAGAAGGTCGGCTACGACATCGCCTCCTACGACCCCAAGGCTGACCATCTGCGCTTCATCGAGGTCAAGGGCCGGATCGATGGCGCCGATACGGTGATGATCACCCGGCAGGAGGTCATCACCTCGCTCCACGAGCCCGACAAGTTCATCCTGGCGATCGTCCACGTCGAGAACGGCTTCGCCCGCGAGCCGCGCTATGTCCGCGGCGCACTCGACACACGCGAGCCGCCCTTCGAGCACAACGCCATTCAGTTCAGCATCAAGAGCCTGCTCGCGCGGGCGGAGGTTCCGCGATGAGAGGATTGATTTCATGAGAATTGCACTGCGAACCGAGCGCGCAGAACAGATCATCGCTGAACGGTATCCAGGGGCAAGCAAGCCACTGACCAAGACGACCAGCGTCCGTTTCCCGCATGACGCAGCGTCGTGGCGAACAAACCCGAAGCCTGAACGAGGAGATATGGCCCGCAAGTTCGCCGCGGTGCCATTCTATCTCGAACTCGCCCTGCACTCCCCGGAAGCGCTACCGGAACACAGCTTTCCCGCCGTCTTTGACCTCGCTGATGGTCAACGCCGCTTTCCAGACAAGGGGTTGATAAAGACACTTTTGGACCAAGGTCTGGTCACCGCCCAGATGCTCGGCAATGAGCTGGTATTCGTCCTAACAGCGTCCGGCCGGACGACATTTCTCGGTGAGCAAGCATGACCCAAACCTACAAGAAGAAACTCATTGAAGTCGCCATTCCGCTGGAAGCGATCAACGCGGCCTCGGCGCGGGAGAAGTCGATCCGGCATGGGCATCCCTCGACCCTGCACCTGTGGTGGGCGCGGCGGCCGTTGGCGGCGTGTCGGGCGGTGCTGTTCGCGCAGCTGGTGGACGATCCCTCGTCGCGGGTGGACGAGCTGATGGCCGATCCCGGCTTGCGCGCGCGGGCGGAGGCGGAGCTGCCCGCGCGGGTGGCGGCTTGGGAGAAGAGCAAGGCCTCGGCGCAGGGGGCGGCGGCGAACGCGCCGGAGCCGACGCTGGAGGATGTGGCGGTCGAGATCGAGCGCAAGCGGCTCTTCGCCATCATCGAGGAGCTGGTGAAGTGGGAGAACTCGACCAACGAGGAGGTGCTCGAACGCGCGCGGGCCGAGATCCGGCGCAGCTGCGGCGGCGTGCTGCCCCCGGTCTATGACCCGTTCTCGGGCGGCGGGTCGATCCCGCTCGAGGCGCAGCGGCTGGGCCTGCCCGCCTATGGGTCCGACCTGAACCCGGTGGCGGTGATGATCGGCAAGGCGATGATCGAGATCCCGCCGAAGTTCAAGGACATGCCCCCCATCCACCCCGGCATCAAGGAGCGGTCGTTCTACCGCAATGCCGAAGGGCTGGCCGAGGACGTGAAATACTATGGCGAATGGATGCGCGAGAAGGCGTGGGAGCGCATCGGGCATCTCTATCCGCAGGTTGACCTGCCGAAGGAGTACGGCGGCGGCAAGGCGACAGTGATCGCCTGGATCTGGGCGCGGACGGTGCCGAGCCCGGACCCGGCGTTTGCGGATGTGCAAGTGCCGTTGGTTTCGAGTTTCCTCCTCAGCTCCAAGAAGGGACAGGAGGTGTGGATCCAGCCGCTGGTGGACCGGCAGGCCAGGACCATCCGCTACTGCATCCGCCGCGGCGGGACGAAGGCGGAAATCGCTCAGGCCGCGCTTGGCACGACAGCGGGAAAACGCCAAGCTTTTCGGTGCCTTATGTCAGATGCGGCGATTCCCTATGATCATATCCGCAAGGCGGGAAAGTCTGGTCGAATGGACCAGACGCTCATCGCCATCGTCGCCGAGGGCAGCCGTGGCAGGGCATACGTGGAGACGTTGGAAGACCACGCTCGGATCGCTTTGTCGGCCAAGCCGGCATGGAAGCCGGAGGCGCGGCTTCCCGACAATCCGCGCGACTTCAAGACGCCGAACTACGGCATGGAAACCTTCGGCGATCTGTTCACCGACCGGCAGCTGGTGGCACTGAACACGTTCAGCGATCTGGTGCACGAGGCGCGGGCAGAGATCGAGAAGGACGCGCTTGCCGCCGGCCTCTCCCCCGACCCCACCCCCCTGCGCGACGGCGGCACCGGCGCCAAGGCCTACGCCGAGGCAGTGAGCGTGTATCTGGCGTTTGCTGCGGATCGCGCAGCAGATGCCTGGAGTGCTCAAGTCAGTTGGCGTAACTCGGTTGAAGCATCCCGCAGCACGTTCGCTCGGCAGGCGTTGCCTATGGTTTGGGATTACGTGGAGCTGAACCCATTCAGTTCAAGCAACGGAAACTGGACCGATGCTTGCGTTGAATGGGTCTACAAGTCGCTTGGCGGAATCATTCCCGCTGCATTCGGGGGGGTGCAACAGGGAGATGCCCAAACAGTTCGTTACCCGGGCCTATCTGTCGTTTCTTCGGATCCACCATATTACGATAACATTGGTTATGCCGATCTCTCAGATTATTTCTTCGTTTGGCTTCGACGACACCTTAAGGAGGCCTACCCGAACCTCATGGCAACTCTAGCAGTCCCAAAGACGGAGGAGCTAGTTGCCACCCCATATCGTCATGGGGGTAAGGACAAAGCGGAGGCGTTCTTCCTCGATGGCATGAAACTTGCGGTTCGAAATATGGCTGAGCAAAGCGACCCTTCGTTTCCCACTGCAATTTATTACGCTTTCAAGCAAAGCGAGATTGACGAAGAAGGGGTTATGTCAACGGGATGGGCGACTTTTGTCCAAGCGATTATCGACGCGGGGTTCGCGGTTCTGGGAACTTGGCCGATGCGGACGGAGAAGCCTGGCCGTATGATTTCCGTGGGCACCAACGCCCTCGCCAATTCTGTCGTCCTCGTCTGCCGCAAGAAGGAAGCCTCGGCCGAGGTCATAACCCGCGCCGAGTTCATCCGCGCGCTCAAGCGCGAACTGCCCCCGGCCATCGCCGAGCTTCAGGCCGCCAACATCGCCCCGGCCGACATGCCGCAATCGGCGATCGGCCCCGGCATGGGCGTCTTCTCGCGCTACAAGGCGGTGCTGGAGGCCGACGACAGCGCGATGACGGTCAAGACCGCGCTGCAGCTGATCAACGCCGAGCTCGACGAATATCTCGGCGGCATCCAGGGCGAGTTCGACGCCGACACCCGTTTTGCCATCACCTGGTTCGAGCAGAACGGCATGGGCAAGGGCGACTATGGCGTGGCCGACAACCTCGCCCGCGCCCGCGGCATCTCGGTCGACAGCGTGAAGCATGCCGGGATCGTCGAAAGTGCTGCCGGCAAAGTGCGGCTGCTGAAGCGCGACGAGCTCGACCCCGACTGGGCGCCCGAGGAGGACGCGCATCTGACCGTCTGGGAATGCCTGCAGCACCTCGTGCGCCTGCACGAGCGGACGGGCCTGTCGCACGACACCGCGGCGCTGCTGAAGCGCTTCGGGCCCCAGGCCGAGGCGGTGAAGGATCTGGCCTACTGTCTCTACGACATCGCCGCCAACAAGCGGCGCGAGGCGTCCGAGGCCACGGTCTACAACGCCTTGATCGCCGACTGGTCCGAGCTGAGCCAGATGGCCGCCACGGTTTCGCTGGAGGGGCGGAACCGGCAAGCACGATTCGAACTGTAAGGATTCCCTCGATGGCCAAATCTACCCGTCAGCATGTGTTCGAGGGCATGGAGCTTCTGCCCGAGGCGCTGATCCCCTTCGTCGAGAAGCGGCTGGAAAGCTCGCTCACGGGCCATTGGCAGGTGCAGGTGGCCGAGAAGCTGTCCCTGCGCCCTGATCCACAGGGCCGGATCGGCTGGGATCAGGCGGCTCTGTTGAACGCGATGGACCGGTTCTGGATGGATGCGTTCAAGCAGGTCCTGGGCCGTGCCGAGCGTTCGATCGTCAACGAGCTGGTCGAGGTGCGCAACAAGCTCTCGCACAACGGCACCTTCACCTATGACGACGCCGAGCGCGCGCTCGACAGCATGCGGCGGCTGATGGAGGCGATCAGCGCCGGCGAGGTCGCGGCCGAACTGGGCAGGATGCGCGACACGATCCTGCGCACAAAGTTCACCGAGCTGCAGCGGAACGAGGAGCGGCGGAAGACAGCGCGGCTGGACATCTCGGTCGAGACGGTGGGCGGGCTCCTGCCGTGGCGCGAGGTGGTCGAGCCGCACCAGGACGTGGCGACCGGAGAGTTCCAGCAGGCAGAGTTCGCGGCCGACCTCGCCAAGGTGCATAACGGCAGCGCGCCGTCCGAGTACCGCAATCCGCGCGAGTTCTTCGCCCGGACCTATCTGACGGACGGTCTGAGCGCCCTGCTGATCGGCGCGGCGAAGCGGCTGGGCGGCGGCGGCGGTGATCCGGTCGTCGAGCTGCAGACGAACTTCGGCGGCGGCAAAACGCACTCGATGCTGGCGCTCTACCACATGGTGAGCGGCACGCCGGTGGAGGATCTGCCGGGGCTCGACCAGCTTCTGTCGCGGAGCGGGTCGACGGTGCCGGGCAAGATCAACCGCGCGGTGCTGGTGGGCACCTCGCGCGGGCCGCAGGACGTGATCTCGCTCGAGGGCGGCCGGAAGATCCGCACGACCTGGGGCGAACTGGCGTGGCAGCTGGGCGGCGCAGAGGCGTTCGACATGCTGGCCGAGAACGACGAGCGCGGGATCGCGCCGGGATCGAACCTGCTGGAGGCGCTGTTCAAGAAGTATTCGCCCGCGCTGATCCTCATCGACGAATGGGTCGCCTACCTGCGCCAGATCTACAAGGTCGAGGGGCTGCCGTCCGGTTCGTTCGACGCGAACCTGTCCTTCGTGCAGTCCCTGACCGAGGCCGTGAAGGCCAGCCCTGGCGTGCTGCTGGTGGCCTCGCTGCCCGCCTCGCAGATCGAGGTTGGCGGCGAAGGCGGTCAGGAAGCGCTGGCGCGTCTGAAGCAGACCTTCAGCCGCGTGGAGTCGTCGTGGCGCCCTGCCAGCCAGGAGGAAAGTTACGAGATTGTCCGTCGCCGCCTGTTCAAGGAGATCCCCGGCGACAAGTTCCATCACCGCGACAACACGCTGAAGCAGTTCGCCAAGCTCTACCGGGAGAATGCGAACGACTTCCCGAACGGCTGCTCCGATGAGGATTATCGGCGGAAGCTGGAGAAGGCCTATCCGATCCATCCAGAGCTGTTCGACCAGCTCTATACCAGCTGGGGCTCGCTCGAGAAATTCCAACGCACACGGGGCGTGCTGCGCCTGATGGCACAGGTGATCCACGAACTGTGGATGGGCAACGATCCCTCGGTGATGATCATGCCCGGCAGCGTTGCAATCAGCTCGGCGCGCGTCGAGCCCGAGCTGCTGCACTACCTCGACTCCAGCTGGCAATCGATCATCGCGGGTGACGTCGATGGCGTGACCTCGACGCCGTACAAGATCGATCAGTCAGCCCCCAACCTGAACCGGTACTCGGCGACGCGCCGCGTTGCGCGCGCAGTGTTCATGGGAACGGCCCCGACGCATGGTCAGGAGAACAAAGGGCTCGACGACAAGCAGATCAACCTTGGCGTCGTCCAACCCGGCGAACGTCCGGCGATCTTTGGCGACGCCCTGCGCCGCCTCGCGAACCAGGCCAAGTTCATGCACAGCGACCTTGGCCGGTACTGGTACTCGATGTCCGCCAGCCTCAACAGACTGGCCGCCGACCGCGCCGCGCAATTCGAGGAAGCGCTGGTCCTTCATGAGATCGACAAGGCGCTCGGCAGCTACATCAACGGCGTTGCGGATCGCGGCCACTTCGACACCGTTCAGGTCGCCCCTGGCAGCTCGGCCGATATCCCCGACGAGCCCGGCGGTGTCCGCGCGGTGGTTCTCGGCGTGGCGCATCCTCACACCGGTCGGGACGGATCAGAGGCTCTGGCGGAAGCCAAGGACATCATGATGCAGCGCGGCAGCACGCCTCGCGTTTACCGCAACATGCTGGTTTTCCTTGCCGCCGAACAGCGGCAGCTGGACAATCTGAAGGCGGCCCAGCGTGCGGCTCTGGCATGGGCCGAGATCGTTCGGGAGACGAAACGTCTCAACCTGACGCAGAGCGACAGCGCTCTCGCCGAAGCCAAGCTTAAAGAGGCAAGCGAGACGCTGAAAACGCGGATGAAGGAAGCCTGGTGCTATCTGATCTACCCGGTTCAGGAGAGCGCCCAATCCGACGTGGAGTGGATGTCAGCCAAGGTTCCGGCGCAGGACGGGCTACTCGCTCGCGCCAGCAAGAAACTGGTCAGCGATCAGGGAATTTGGCCCGAGCTTGGCCCGGATAACCTGAATCGTCAGCTCGAGAAATACATCTGGAACGGCAAGCCGCACCTGCATCTCAAGGATTTGTGGGAGTATCTGAACCGGTACACGTACCTCCCCCGGGTCAAGAACAGATCTGTTCTTTCAAAGGCGGTGCACGCGGCGGTTAGCGGCATGCTTCCGGGCCCATTTGCTTACGCAGAGCGTTGGGACGAGTCGAAAGGAGCCTATGTCGGCCTCGCAATTTCCGGCGCGTCGAGCACGCAAGTCGTCATCGACAGTGAGTCTGTCATAATCAAGCCGGAGGTGGCGGAACAGCACCGGCAGAAGCAAACAGCGGCCGCGCAGGCGACTGGTCCCGCACCTGCCATTACCCCCGGGCCAGGTGCACCAACTCCGCCCGCTCCAGGGACGCCTCTTGGCACCCCGCCTGAGCAGCGGCCCACTCGTTTCCATGGGACAGTGATGATTTCGCCCGAGAGACCAGCACGCGATATACACCAGATCGTCGAAGCCATCATCGAGCAGCTGACGACGCTGCAGGGTGCCGATGTCTCTATCAAGCTCGAGATCGATGCGGAGGTGCCTGGTGGTCTCGACCGAGCGAAAGTGCGGACCTTGGTGGAGAACGCAACCACACTCGGGTTCGTCGACAAGTTGGTGAAGTGAAAGGATGTCCTTCCGCTTCTGGCGCCGCATCCGGATTGCTCCCGGGGTCACGCTGAACCTGTCCAAATCGACGGCGTCGCTGTCCTTCGGCCCGCGCGGCGCGAAATACACCGTCAGCCCGCGCGGCAACCGGGTCACGGCCGGTTTGCCGGGGACGGGCCTCTTCTACACCGTGCACGAGCCACGCCGCCCGTCAGCCGCCAATGCGCCGAGGGTCGCCCCGCGCGACCGGCTGATTCTCGGGTTTTTCCAGCGGCTGTTCACGCCTGCGGATGAGCGCGCGCTGGTCGACGGGCTGAAGGCGCTGAATGCGGGCGACGAGGGGGCCGCGCTTCAGGAGTTCGAGAAGGCCGCCAGCCTGCCCGATGCGGCCTGGATGGCGGGCATGCTGCGGCTCCGGCGAGAGGAATTCGCGCCCGCGCGGCGTCATCTGGAGGCCGCGCTGGGTGGGCTCGACCGGCTTGGGGGCCTTCTGGAGAAATACGGGGTTGCCGCGCAGTTGACCTTTCCGGTAACGCCCGAGGTCGATGCCCATGCCCGCCCCTGCGAGCGCGGCACGCTGCTTGCGCTGGTGGAGATCGCGCAGCTCACCGGGGACCGCGCAGCCGCGCTGCGCCATGTCGAGCAGCTGCTGGTTATCGAGCCGGCTGATCCGGTTGTGCTGCTGTCCTTCGAGGAACTGACCCTCGAGGGCGACGCGGACCGCGGGCAGCTGGAACGGGTCGTCGCCCTGACTGCCGGGATAGCGAACGAGACGCCGGTAGAAACGGCACTCCTGCTCTACCGGGGCCGCGCGCTTGCCCGGCTCGGGCTGCATGACGCCGCGATCGACGTGCTCACGCTCGCGCTGCGCCGCCGCAAGGACCGTGCCGACACCCTCCTGCGCCAGCTGCGCTACGAGCGCGCGGTGCTTTATGACCAGGTGGGCCGCAGGACGCAGGCCCGGCGCGAGCTGGAAAGGGTCTATGCCGAGGATCCGGGGTTCGAGGACGTGCGCGAACGTCTGGGGTTCTCGTGAGGCCTCAGTAATCCGTTTCGACGTAGACGCCGGAGCAGTCGTAGGCGACCGCAGCCGCGGTGCTGCCGGTGTTCATGTAGTTGCGGGGGCTCAGGAGCTGGGTGGCGGCGGGGAGGTTGGCGGTGATCTCGACCTCGGCGACGGCGCCGGAGACTTCCTCGACGACCCGGACCCAGACGGAAGTCGCGTTGGGGGCGGCGTAGAGGAAGAGCGTCAGGACATTCGTCGGGGCATCGACTGGGAAGCTCGCGCCCAGGTTGACCAGCGTGGGCGCGCCAGAGCCGGAGTTGTGGACGATCTGCCAATTCGCGTGGGTGCCGCGCTGGAAGCCGATGCCGATGGCGTTGACGACCGCGCTCAGGAGCAGCGTGGTGGCCAGCGCGGCGGTGGAGCCCATCAGCCCGAAGAACCCCATGCCGGTGGGCTGCAGCGTCGTCAGCGACAGCCGGTTCACATAAGTGAAGCCGCCGAGACCCTCGGCATTGCCGCGCCAGCAGACCCAGCCGGCCGAGCGTTCCTCGGCCGCGGCATCTACCGTGGCCGCGCTGGTCATCCGCCAGCGGCGCATGGAGGTGGAGAGGTTGGTCGTGGCCAGTGTAGGGGTTGAAGTCGTTCCGACAGCGGTCCGCGGCATGCCATTGGCGTTGACGGTGGTGCTGGTCGAGGGAGCCCATGTGGCTATCCGGTTCACCCCGAAATGCGGCTGCAGCGGAAAGAGCCGCCCCGAGGGGCGCATGACTTCGAGCCAGGCCGACCCCGCCCGGTCGCGGGCGTAGAGATGGATGCGGCCCGCCGGCGGCGGATCGGGCGGGGTGGCGCGGCCGGGCAGGACCATGGGCTCGGGGAGTTCCACCCGGCCGCTGGCGCGGTCGATGCGGATGGCGTCGAAGAAGGCCGAGCCGTCCGGGCTGACCTTGAAGCCGAAGTCGTCGTTGCCGAGGAGGCCGATCAGCGCCCGCGCCGAGAAGCCGGTCTTGAAGGCGAAGGCCGCGTCGTCGCCGGGGGCGTTCTTGTTGAAGGTCGCCTCGATCCCGTTGCCGGCGTGGTTGAACAGCATCGCGGGCGTGTTGATCGAGAAGCGGTTGAAGGCGTCGGCGGTGGCCCAGCCGAGGCCCAACTGCTGGGCCGTCAGGTTCGCCTGGGGCATGGCGACCTGTGTGACGCTGTTGGCGAAGGTCACGGTGGGCGTGTTGATCACGGTGGTCCCGCCCGCGCCAGCGGTGGCCGAGCCGATGTTGACCACGGTGTTCGACCCGGACGCACCGCCGGTGCCGAGGTTCACGGTCTTGGTGGTGCCGTTGGTGGTCGCCCCGGTCCCGACGCCATAGGTGGCCGTGCCGGTGGAGGTGCCGATGGTCGCCGTCCCCCCGGAGGCGGTCAGCGTGCCGGAGAAGGTCTTGTTGCCCGAGAAGGTCTGCGTGCCCGCAAGGATCGCCAGCTCCGAGGAGGTGTTGGGCAGCGTGTAGGTCCGGATCTGGCCGGTCGAGATCGAGGCCAGCGAGAACACGGCCTTCCTGGTCGGATCGGCGTCGTTCACCAGGCTGAAGACGCTGTCGGGCACATCGCGCGGCTCGCCAACGCTGGCCCAGCTGGAGCCGGACCAGACGAAGAAGGCGCCCTCATCGGCGACCCAGACCAGCCAGCCGGGGCGCGGGACAAGCCGAATCCACGCGCCGTCGACATGGAAGGCCACGTTCAGATCCCAGCCCGCCCAGAGGCCGGTCGAGCCACTGGCGACGAGATGCCGGTCGCCATCGGCGGGGCTGGCGGGCGGCGCGGTGCGGGTGCGGTCCAGCACGGCCAGCTGCACCATGGCGTCGAGCAGGCGCAGCGCCTCGTTGTGGGTGACATGCTTCTGCGCCTGCGCGGCCATGAGATACGGCAGGCCGAGATGGGTGGTCGTGTCGGACATGGTCGATCCTGTGGGGTTCCCGATGCCGGGGATCAGAACTGCAGCGTGACGCTGGCCGGTGCGCCGCGCCCAAGGCGAGCCGAGAGCTGGAAGATGCGGAGCGCGAGCGTGTCGCCGGGGCCGAGCAGCGCGCCCCAGTCGGCGGTCTGCTGGGCGGCGGTGTAGAGAACGGAGGTCGTGCCGCTGGTCAGCACCCGCTTCACGCTTGCGCCGTCGCGGATCTCGACCTCGTAAGCCTCGAGTTCCTCGCCCAGCGGCACCTCGACCTGTTCCCAGGCATCGGCCTCGAGCGCGCGGGAGCGGCGGGTCCAGCGGATCGTCAGGTCGCCGGGGCTGCGGGCCTGCCGCCAAGGCTGTTCGACATGGACCGGGGAGAAAGGGCGCAGCCCGGCACCTGCGGGCGTGAAGGCTTGCGCGACATAGGTTTCGTCGGAGGGCGGCCGCGTGGCCGGGCCCACGCGCCAGTTCCACGGCAGGCCGATGTCCCCCAGCGCGATGGGCAGAGGTGCGAGCGTGCTGTCGAGGACAACGACGCGCGCCTCGGCGGGAGCCGGATTGCCCATGGCGCCTTCCGTGCCGCGCTGGCCGCGCAGGAGGCGGGTCAGCCGATAGCGACCCGGTGCGATCAGCTCGGCCGCGCCCGCCTGGACGATCTCCCAGACGCCGGGCGCACTCTCGACGGCCAGCGCATTGGCCCCGCCGAACAGCGTCAGGTCGATGACGCTCTCCAGCGAGCCGGTGAACAGATCGAGCGTCAGGGCATTGCCGAGATCGAAGCGCGAGACCGGGCCCGGCCAGAGGTCGAAGGCCAGCACCCCCATCCGCGCCCGGGCGGGCACGGTGGTCAGAAGCTCGAACCCGTCGCTGCCGGGGCTGCGAAAGACTGCGAGCTCGCCCGGCCATGGCCGCGCATGGGCGGCGAGGAAGGGCCGGTGCGCGGGTTGGTCCTCGGTCAGCTGCGGCAGGTCGAGGAAGGCGACGTCCGGCGCCACCAGCACCAGCGGGCGCGCAAGCGAGGCGGGACGTGGATCGCCCGGCGGCAGATCGTAGGCGGCACGGTCCTGGCGGATCGCCTCGATGCCCCTCGCCTCGGCATCGGCGGTGGACAGGAGCCGGAAGTCGAGGCTGCGCCCGTCGTGCACAAGCCGGATCACATCGGCCGGATCGAGCGCGAGGCGCGAGGGCGGCAGGCGGAAGCTCGCGGTCTCGCGGCCGATCCAGGCTTCCATCAGCGCGCGGCGGCAGCGGCGCTCGGCCTCCTCGGGCGCGACGGCCATCGGGAAGGCCTCGGAAGCGATACGGCTCGCCGACACCGTGATCCGCTGCGCCTCGACCTGTGCGGCGTCGTAATCCTCGTCGGCCCGGNCCGTGATCCGCTGCGCCTCGACCTGTGCGGCGTCGTAATCCTCGTCGGCCCGGGCGACCTGCCACTTCAGGGCCTGGGGCAGTTCGGTCTCCTGACCTCTCGTCAGTTCGAAAGCCTCGCCTTCCCGGCTGGCGACCAGATCATCCACCGTGAGCGTCAGGCTGGATGCCCGCCCACGCATGACGAAGCGGATCGCGCCCTCCGTTTCGATGGCGTCGAACCCGAAGTGGCGGGCCAGCGTGGAAATCGACGCGCGGGGGCTTTCCAGCGCCCCGATCACATAGCCCTCGACAGCACCCCAGAGGCCAGAGACGTCGATCAGGCTTTCCGCCAGCCCGGCGCGCAGGCAGAGGTGGCGCACGAGGGCGGCCAGCGACACCGCGCCCAGCCTGCCCGTCTGCCAGTGACCGAGCCGCCAGTTCGGGCCGTCCGTCCAGACACCTTCGAGTGCTGGGAAGAACGGATAGGGCCGCGCGTCCCAGGTCCAGGCGGCGCATTCGGGGACGTGCACCATCCGGCCGCCGTAGATGGAGGACAGGGGGTTGTTCGCGGCCTCGCCCCACCAGAGATAGGTCGCCTCGAGATAGGCGCGCTGGATCGCGTCGTCGCGCCAGCCGCGGGAGAACCAGGGCGTGAAACTCTCGGAGGACTTCGGGTCGAAGAAGACGTTGGGCTGGTTCGTGCCCCGGTCGATGGCGGGACAGCCGAGTTCCGTGAACCAGACGGGCTTCGATTGCGGCACCCACGCAGTGGGCATCCCGCTCTCCACCCCGCTGGGACGGTTGAAGTGGGGCTCGGACCACCAGGCGCGAAGATCCTTGTAGCGGAAGACCCAAGGCTTGCCTGCGCTGCCGTCCGAAATGGGTGTCCGGATCTGCGCCGAGCGGTCAGCCTCCGAAGCATAGAACCAGTCGAAGCCCTCGCCGCCGGCGATGTTGGCCTGCAGGTATCCTCGGTCATGGATCGCGGGCCAGCCGGCCTGTGCGTCGAGATGGTCGAACCCGTCGCGCCAGTCCGACAGCGGCATGTAGTTGTCGATGCCGATGAAGTCGGTGTTGGCGTCCGCCCAGAGCGGGTCGAGATGGAAGAACACGTCATTGCTGCCATCGCCCGGCTGGTGGCCGAAGTATTCCGACCAGTCGGCGGCGTAGCTGATCTTCGTGCCCGGCCCGAGGATGGAGCGTACGGCCGCGGCGAGATCGCGGAACGCCTGCACAGCCGGATAGCTGCTGGCGCCCGAGCGGATCGTCGTCAGCCCGCGCATCTCCGAGCCGATCAGGAAGGCATCGACGCCCCCGGCAGCGGCGCAGAGATGGGCGTAGTGCAGGATCATCCGGCGCAGACCCCAGTCACCGGCCGGGCCAGTCCAGCTGACCGTCTCGCCCGAGACCGAGAAGTTGGCCGGCGTCGCGGCTCCGAAGAAGCTCGCAACCTGCGTGGCGGCAGTGGCGGTCTTGTCGACCGTGCCCGCGAAGCCCGCTGCCGGAGAACAGGTGATCCGCCCGCGCCAAGGGAATACGGGCTGGCCCGCCTCGGCGGCGTTGTCGCTGTAGGGGTTGGGCAGGCTGTTGCCGGGCGGCACGTCCATCAGGATGAACGGATAGAAGGTGACGCGCAGCCCGCGCGCCTTCATCTCCTGGATCGCCTGCACCACCGCGAAATCCGCAGGCGTGCCGCCATAGACAGGGCGGTCCTCGTCGCCTGCCTCACTCGAACCAGTGGCGTTCGGCAGGCGACCCCGGCTGACCAGATGGGCGGCAGCGCGACCCACGCCGTTCACCGACCAGACGCGGGGGCTCGTGGCTTTCGCCGCCACCTCGACGCCGGGCCTGATCTGGCAGTTGCCCGCCCGCAGGTCGGTGCCGAACCAGGCGACGACGAGGCTGACGCTCTCGACCGCAGGCGCCATGGCTTGCAGCCGATCGAGCGCCACCACGATGTCCGCAGTGTCGGGGAGCGCGTTCAGGTTCTCGGCGGTGGTCGTGCCGCCGCTTGTGCCGCCGAAGGCGCCGCCCGTGGTCTTGCGGATCGCCTGCGTGGCATAGGTGAACTCGCCCGAGGCCGGGATCATGGTGACCGCGCGGGTCAGCCCCTCGGCGGTGTCGGGATCGGCGAGCGGCCGGAAGACCTCGAAGGAGAGCTGCGGGATCCGGTTCCCGAAATCGCCAAGCGGCAGGTCCTCGAACACGACATAGGCCGTGCCACGATAGGCGGGCGTATTGGCCGCGCCCATCTTCGCCGCGATGAACGGGTCCGGCGCCTGCGCCTCGTCGCCGGGGTACCAGCGCATCGTGATGCCGCTCATGTCGAGCGGTTTGCCGTCGGCCCAGATACGGCCGATGCCGGTGATCGGGCCCTCGCAGAGCGCCACGGCGAACGACGCATAGTAGAAATACTCCGTCGTCCGGACCTTGCCGCCGCCACCGCCCTTGCCCCCACCGCGCTGGGTCGTGGTCCGGGTCTCCTCGCGGAAATCCGTGGCCCAGACGATGTTGCCGCCGATCCGCATGCGCCCGTAGAGCCGCGGGATCACGGCGCCCTCGGTCGAGGAGGTGATGCGCAGGCTCTCCAGCCGCGCGCCCTCGATCCTCTGGGTGGGGGCGAGCGAGGAGATGACCCAGCTGTCGATGACCGAGCCCACGGTCGAGCCGATCAGCCCGCCGATGGCCGCACCGGAGAGACCGAGGATCGCGCCACCGAAGCCCATGCCGATGCTGGAGCCGACGACGCCGAGTACGAGGGTGGCCATGTGTGGGTCTCAACGTTGCGGGAACAGGAAGGCGAAGGCGATGCGCCGCCGCCAGGTGGGTGTCAGCGCCTGCTCGATCACGCCGAGCCGCTCATAGGCGTGGAGGAAGGTGTCGGGCCCGGTGAGGATCCCGACATGCTTGGCGATGGCGCGGGGCATCATGCGGAAGAGGATCAGCGCGCCAGGCGGGGTGTCGGTGGGCGCCACCTCGATCATCATGCCCCGCGCGCCCTCGGCCAGCACCTCGCGCGGCCCGATCTCGCCCCAGTCCCGGCTGTAGGGCGGGATCGGGAACGGCTCGGGACCGACCACCTCGCGCCAGACGCCCCGCGCGAGCCCGAGGCAGTCGCAGCCGACGCCCTTCAGGCTCGCCTGGTCGTGGTAGGGTGTGCCCAGCCAGGCGCGGGCAATGGTGATGACAAGCGCCGGATCGGCGGCAGCGCGCGGCGCTGTCACAGCACAGACCCGTCGTGGCCGCCATCGCGCGAGGCGTAGCGCAGGATGGTGTCCTGGCCCGGGATATGCGGGAAGCCCCGGAAACTCGCGACGTTCCCGAACTTCGCGCTGCAGGTGGCCAGCCGCTTGTCGCAGCCCGCGAGGGCGATGAAGCTGTCGCCCTCGCCAATGGCACGCACAGGCGGCTCCAGCAGCGTCAGGATCGCAAGCCCGTCGACCAGATCATGGGCCAGCACCTCGGCCCGCCGTCCCGCATTGGCGCCGGAGGCCCATTCGACCGTGCCATGCGCGAACCAGCCTGCCGCGAAGGCTGACAGGCCCGAGGCCGTGAAGGCCCGGTCGCGCAGCAGGTCGGTGACCGCGCCCGCGCCCCGGAACGCCGCCGCCTCGAGGTTCACGCCGCAGCGGCCGTCGCCCAGCGCGGCGTCGCAGCCCGCCTGGAAGGTCCGTCCGACGGTCTGGCCCAGCACATGGGCGAGGCTGCGCACCTCGGCGACAAAGGCCACCCGCCCGCGCCGGACCTGCCCGATGGCGCCCCGGCGCAGCAGCACGCGCTGGCCGGGATCGGCCCAGTTCGCCCGCCAGAGCTCGACTTCGGCATTGTCCCAGCGGCCGTCGAGGATGTCGGTCTCGGTGATGCGATCCGAGGACAGCACGCCCTCGGCGTCCTGCGCATCGACCGACAGGTCCGAGCCTGCCCGCACCTCGGAGGCGGTGAAGCCGCTCTCGGGCTCGAAGTCGGTCCCTTCGAAGCTCAGCGTCCGGTCGTGATCGGTGAAGCCGAAGGCGACGCCATCGGCGCGCGTGATCCGCCAGCACCAGACCAGCGTCGTGGTGCCCTCAATGAGATGCGCCTGCATCGCCGGAGGAAGGCTCTTCATGCCCCATCCCCCCGCGACGCTGCCACGCAGAGCGCGACGACCATGACGCCGATGATCCCGCCTAGGACCATGCCGATCAGGAACTCAATCACGGCCGTGGAACCCGCGCTCGAGCCGGTCGCGCAGACCGATCAGGCCGAGGCCGAGGGCGATCAGCGCGGCGGGCGATGCGTCGCCGGAGCCCGAGAGCAGCGTGACCAGCCGGGCGATCTCGGCGAGCGGCCCGGTCTCGGGCAGCGCCATGGTGGCGGTGCCAGTGGCAACGGCCATGAGACCGGCCCACCAGGTCAGAGATCGGGGACGGATGTAGCGCATGGGTCAGGCCCTCCGGGTGAGGTTGGCGAAGAGTGCAACCAGCCGGTCGCGCCAGCCGGGTGCGGGGGATGCAGGGGGTAGCGCGGGATCGTGCGAGCGGCCGCCCGCGCGGTCGAGCACGGCCAGAACCTCGGCTTCGCTCAGCCGCGCGATCACACCGCCGAGGCGGCCCTCGGCATCGGCGCTGTAGACGGGGATCGGCCCGGACGGATAGCCGCCGGTCAGAAACAGCGCGCGTTCCTCGGCCCGGCGGCGGACAAGCCCCTCGACCATACGGCCGCCGGCCCGGTTCCAGGCGCGGAAGGCATCCGCCGCCGCCGGCCGGTTGCCCGCATTCAGGTGGCGGACCACGCTCGAGCGCGCGAACGCCTGAGGGCCGATGTTGAAGCACAGGCTCACGAGCGCGTCCCACTCGTGCTGCTTGAGCGGCACCGTCATCGCCTGCCGAACGCCCGCCTCGTAGGGCGCGAGCCGGGCGCGGAAGAGGCAAAAGGTCTCGGGCAGGACGGCGCGCCAGTCGGGCGGCATGCCGCGCGGTAGAAGCCGGGGATTGGGCGCAAGGCCCGAGGTCTCGGCATGGCCGATGCCCCAGGTCCAGACGCCCGCGGCGTCGCGATAGGGTGCAGGCACGATGCCCTCGTGACGCACGAGCGCCACGAGGCCGCGGGGGCTGGTCTGCATGGGGTCACCTCAGGAGCGAGAGGAGGAGGATCAGCCCCGCGACGACGAGGCCGACGCGAAGGCGGTGGGCAAACTGGCGCCCGGGGCTTGGGCTGTCGCAGCGAATGAGGCGCGCGAGGCGCAGGAGCTCAGGCATCGTCCTTGTCCCCCGTCCCCCGCAGGCGCGCGAGCGCGGATCGGCCAGAATTTCCGCGTCCACCGTCTCGGCCCCGTCCCCCGCAGGCGCGCGAGCGCGACCTCGATGAAGGCCGGGCCGAAGACGCCGACGAGATAGGCGGCCGAACCCGCTGCCCCGCCCGCCGCCACCGTCTCGGACGGCAGGTCGAGCCAGCGGGCGACGACGGCCATGGAGAGGCTGCCCATCCCGGCCGCGATGATCCCGCCGAGCAGGATGTGCCGGATCGCGTCGCGCAGGCGCATCCGCGTAGTCAGCGCGTTGGTCGCCCCGCCGAGCGCGCCCCAGGCGGCAAGGATGACCGCGGCGGACGTCAGGACATCGCGGAGCACCCCGAGAATGAAGCTGCCGGTATCGTTCATGCCGTTCGCACTTCGAGGATTGGGAGGTATCGGGCGCGCAGCACGCCGAGGATGGTGAGCGGGGACCGTGGCGCCGGTGGCGCCGCGTAAGCCCCGCGAACGCCGCTGTCGTTCATCTGCGAATCTCGAGAAGCGGGATGGAGGCGATGGAGCCGAGGCGCTCGAGGTCGAGCGTCAAGTCGAGCGTGTCGGTGTCGAAGCGGACCGGCACGTCGAACTCGAAGCCCGCGGTGACGGGGACGCCTGCGCCAGGGGCCGAACCGAAGGTGACGAGGCCGGTGGTGATGTCGACCGACCAGCCCGAGAGCTGTTCGGTTCCGCCCAGCGCGACGCGGACGGTTCCCGCGACGGGCTTGGTGATGGTGCGAGTCCAGGACTGCGCACCGGAAGCGTAGCGCTTCAGGAGCGCGAACGTCGTGCGGACGCCATCGCCGGTGCCGAGCGGCTGGTCGAGCGGCGAGGGCGTGCCCGAGGGCAGGCAGGATTTGTGGTCGGCCCAGTCCTTGAAGCGGAAGCCGTGGAGGCGCCCGTTGCGGGCCTCGAAGAAGGCCACGACGGCGGCCAGATCGTCGGTGCGGCGGATGCCATAGGCGACGTCGTAGCGGCGGCGCGAATTGGACCAGCTGGCGTTGCGCTCCTCGGCCCCGCTCGCCAGTTCGACGATCTGGGTGCGCCGCTCCGGGCCGCCCCGCGCCCCGCGGCTGATCGCATCGGGGAAACGGACTTCATGGAAGGCCATCACATCCCCCTCCGGCCCAGCGACACGGCGCGGGCGATGTCGCTGGCGACCTGCGTGCGGGATTGCCGAAAGCTCTCGGCGTCGCGGGCGTTGATCGTGACATTGACGGTGGACGCGTCCGACTGGCCGAAACCTGCCGCCTCCCGGCGCGAGAGCACCCGTTCCCCGCGTTGCAGGATCGCGGGCACCTCGTCCGGGCGCAGCCCGGCCCAACCGCCGGTGTGCATGCGCGGGGCATTGGCGAAGGCCAGCGCCGGGACCATCCGGCCCGGACCAGGGGCGCCGACCATCCCGCCCGCATGCAGGATGTTCGCAAAGATGCCACCCGCGCCGCCCAGCGCGCCGGAGAGGGCGTTGGCGATGGGGCCGAGGATGAAACGGCGGGCGGCGAGCTTCGCGAGGTCGGCGATCATCGACGTGACCAGATCGCGGAAGTCGAGCTTGCCCGTCTTCACGAAGTCGCCGATGGCGTTCTCGGCGCTCTGGAAAGCCCCGACCAGCGCGCTGCCGATATCGCCGCCGATGTCGCGCGCCTTGGCGGCATAGTCGGCGAGCGCCGCCGTGACGGCCTGCCAGCCGGTCAGGGCCGTGTCCGCGCCTTCTGCCACAGCAGCCCCGGCGTTGCGCGCAGCGCCGCCCGCGCCATCGGCGGCGGTGGCGGTGTCGTTCAGCCCGGCCGCCAGGGCATCGGCCGAGGCGGCAGCATCCGCGAGTGCGGTCTCGGCCTCTGTCCCCGTGCCGGTCACCGCATCCTTCAGCGCCTGCCAGCTGGCCAGCGGCCGACCGGCGGCATCGGCCAGCATGCCTGCCGCTTCGCGATAGCCGTCAGCCCGGGCGCGGGCATCGTCAGCCATGACACCGAGCCCGAGGTCGGGCGGCTCGAGGTAGGTGCGTGCCAGCGCTGCAGAAAAGGCATCTGCCGCCGCAGCACCTGCGGCCGTTGCCGCGCCTTCGAAGGGATTGCCGATGCGGCCCAGTTCCACAGGATCGAGGATGCCGATCCGCACGCCTTCTTCGCCGGTGGCCCATTCCGGCAGCAGCGCAAGGGCCGCGTTCAGCGTCTCGATGAAGCTGTTGATGCGGGTGACAACGCCGTTCAGCATCGCCTCGACGCCCGAGATCAGCCCGTTCGCGGCCTGGAAGGCGAAGTCGCCGATGGCACCCGGCAGACTGCCCCAAATCGCCACGGCGGCGTCGTAGGCTCCCTGGAAGATCGCGGCTGTCCGGTCGCCGAAGCTGACGACGCCTGTGATGGTGCCTTCCAGCGCCGAGAGACCGGCCGCTTTCAGCCCCTCCCATCCGGCCGCCATCCGCGCGAGGGCCGCATCCAGCGACAGACCGATGCGAGACCAGACTTCCTTGGCCAGATCGCCAAGCAGGCGGAACGCTTCACCCACGCCGCCGACACGGGTCACAAGTTGCGAGAACTGATAGACCAGTTCCCCCGCGCCGACGATCAGTGCCCCGATGCCGGTCCGGATCAGCGCCCCGCGCAGGAACACGAGTGCGGTGGCAAGGCCGCGCACCGACAGGGCTGCAGCCGCCATCCCGGCGATCCAGCGCCCGGCCATGACCGCTGCAAGGGTCGCAGCGTAGGTGGCCAGCCGCCCGAGGTTGTCGAATAGCGCTGTGATCGCCTGCCCGATGGGGCCGGTCGCGCGCGCCATCTCGGCGAGCTTGGTCGCGACACCCTCCAGTGCCGGGGCGACGGCCACGGTCAGCCGGTTCACAAGGCCGGTCCAGATCAGGCTGAGCCGCGCGATGGCATCACCTGTCCGCTCGATCTGCGCCGCATCCGCCGCGCTGACCG
>NZ_SJZH01000020.1:0-24825 GCF_004959785.1 Tabrizicola sp. YIM 78059 | reverse complement strand
GGGCGACGTGCTGGCGCATCGGGATCCCGAAGGCGTCAAGCGGCTTGGGCGTCGGGTGGTCGGGCCGGTCGTCCTTGGCGAAACTCGGCAGCGCCCATGTCGACGGCAGGGTTTCCTCCGCGACCTTGGGCGGGCGGTTCGGGCGGCGCCAGCCCATGAAGCAGGGCTCGTGCTTCCAGAGGTAGTGCGACCGGGTGAGCACCCCGCGGTCCTTCACCCAGATGATCTGCTGGTGGACAAAGGCACCTGCCTTTTCCCAGCAGGCCTCAAGCATCGCCTGGCGGCGGGAGGCGTGCCAGCAGTACCAGGCCGCATTTTCGGCGATGGCTTCCGCTACGGCAGCCGCGATGAAGCCGTCGTAAAGCTCGGCCCCCTGCGAACTGTCATCCCAGGTCGTGCCGTAGGACGCCGACCAATCCTTGTTCCGTGTTGGATGGTTTGAGCCGTCATAGTCGACCAGGTAAGGCGGGTCGGTCGCAAACAGGATGGCCCGCTCACCATTCATCAGACGGCGCACGTCGGCCGCGCTGGTGCTGTCGCCGCACAGCAGCCGGTGATCGCCAAGGATCCATAGATCGCCGGTGCGCGAGGCCGGATTCCGCGGCGGTTCGGGAATGGTCACCGGCGGCACCGAGCCCCCGGCGCCACCTACTTCANGGGAATGGTCACCGGCGGCACCGAGCCCCCGGCGCCACCTACTTCACCGTCCCCCTCCGGCACGAAGGCCAGCAGCTTGTCCAACTCGCCGTCGGAGAAGCCGACCAGCGACAGGTCGAAATCCTCGGCCAACAGGTCGTTCAGTTCCGCCGACAGCAGCGCCTCATCCCAGGTGCCGAGTTCGGTCAGCTTGTTGTCCGCGATCCGGTACGCCCGCCGCTGCGCCTCGGTGAGGTGACCCAGAACGATCACCGGCGCCTCGATCAGCCCGAGATGGGTTGCGGCCAGCACGCGCCCGTGCCCCGCGATCAGTTCGCCATCCTCCGCCACTAGGCAGGGCACGGTCCAGCCGAACTCGGCCATGCTGGCGGCGATCTTCGCCACCTGGTCCGGTCCATGCGCCTTCGCATTGCGGGCGTAGGGCTGCAGGCGCGACAGCGGCCACATCTCGATCCGCTCGGGGGCGAAGCTCAGCGTCATGGTCGGGAGTTTTCCGATGTGATGGTGGATGCTGGCCGGATTCCGGACACCGGTTGCCGCACTGGACTCCACGCGGGGTCCAGCGGCGTCCGGGGTGTCCAGCCCAAGGGCCAGCATTTATTGGGATTTGCGCGGGTTCAGGTGGATCCGGCTTCCGGGTGGCTTCCCAAAAATCCGGCCCTGTCGCTGGCGATGTCCCGCGCTTCGCCCGCCAGCATACGAATATCGCCAGGAAGGAACCAAGATATCAGTGGGTTAGCGGGACGGACCCCGACTGGTCCCCTCTCTGGACCCCGGAAGCCAGCGGCGCGGCCTCTGCCTGCGCGCTCCACTCCCGAGTATATCCCTTTTCTAGCCTCCCGCTCGGAAACTGTAAGGCCCTGCGATGTACACCGGAAAATTCGGTCAAAGGACGATTGTCCTTGACAGCCGGTTTGCGTTCTCGATCACGAACTGCTGCGACCGCCGGGACGACGGCACGCGGCCGTTCAGCCGCCAGGTGATCACCGCCAGCCCGTACTGCCAGCGTTTGGTCGCGGCCGTGCGCGACAGGCCGAACTGCCAGCAGATCGGCTTCCACGCCATGCCGTCGGCGCGGGCCCAGACCAGCCGCGCGTCCTCCACCTCCAGCCAGCGCAACCAGAGCATCGCTTCCTCGGCTTGCGTGATCTGGCGCGGGCTGGGCCTCGGCCGCCGCATCCGCGGTTCCTGCCCGACCTGATCGGCGAAGGTGTGGAAGTATTCGGGCCAGGCGTTGAAGAAGCCCTGCGGCCGCACCCCGGGCATCTGGCGCATCACGCCTGCGGCCAGTTCCAGCCGGTCCTGCACCTGCGTTGTCGTCCAGTCAGCCATGACGCACCTCCGGTTCGCGTTTGCCGTAAAGCTTCTCGCCCAGTTGCCGGACCAGCTCGCGCTCCGGCCAGGTGAGACGGTGATCGTCGAGGGCAACAGCGAGCAGGCCCTGTTCCCGCCAGCCGTCGCGCTTGACCTCGTCCGGGGCACGACGGGTGCCGCCGTAACCCTTGGGCGTGAAGCGCATGCCCTTCATTGCACGCCTCCCCGGGTCTCGAGCGCCCAGAACAGGATGGCGATGGCATCCGCCTCGTTGTCATCGGCGGGGCTGAACCCGCGCGCCCGGGCTGCTGCCATCATCGCGGCCTTGTCCGCATTGCCCTTGCCGGTGGCATGGCGCTTGATGGTGCCGACCGGCACACCCTGATAGGCAATGCCCGCCGTTTCCGCCCATGCGGTCAACGTGGCGAGCAGCCCGCCATAGACATGCGCAGCATCGGTGCCGACGTGGCGGCGCACCTCTTCGAAGTGGATGGCCGTGATCGGGCCCGCATCCAGCCCAAGCTGGTCGAGCCAGCCCCGGAACCGCAGGTAGCGCATGCCGCCGCCGTCATAGCGGCTGGGCCGGAACGAGACCGTGCCGCTGGCGATCAGGCCGTCACGCGCCTGCAGGGCCCAGCCTGTGGTGGTGCCGAGGTCGAGCGCGAGGACAACGGGCATCGCCGGGGGCGGTGCCATGATGGTGGTGGGGATCAGGGACATGTGGGCCATGAAGGGCTCCTTTCGGTTGGGCTGCACGACAGGTCTGGTGGCAGGGTTTGCGGGGCTCATGGATCGAGCTCCCGCAGCCAGTCGGGGATCGGGGAACGTCGGGAACCTCGCTCAGGAGGTTCCCCCGGAGGTTCCCCGGCATAACCCTCTGTTTTCACGGGGTTTGGGGAACCTCGGGAACCTGGGGAACCTTTTCCGGCATCTTCTTTCACATGTCCGTGCGTGCGCGTGTGCGTAGGGGTTGAAAAAGGTTCCCCAGGTTCCCCAGGTTCCCCTTTGCGCGTGATATCAACGGCTTGGGTCGGGGAACCTCTGGAAGTGAGGTTCCCCTCCGAGGCCCGAGGTTCCCCAACCTCAGGTTGCGCTGGCCACGAGCGGACCGGACGGTCGGCGTAGAGTTCGAGCTTCCAGCGGGTCGCCTTGTGCTCGATCCCGGCCTTGACGATCCGCACTTGACGCGTGCCAAGCTGGAACACCCTGTCGCGCATCTTCTTGATCGCGATGCCGAAGCCCGTCTTCTGGGCCCGGTCGTTGGCGCCGGAGATGGGCGGGGCCGGATCGCAGAAGCTTGCCACGTCGAAGAGATCGGCCGTGCCGACGTCGGCGGTCCCGAACCGGTCCCACCAGGCTGCGATGAAGGCGCTCCAGCCCGCGCCTTCGCTGTCGGAGGCGTCCATCATCTCGTCGAGATTGCCGAGAAAGCCGGGAATGCCTGCGACGTCGAGCACCCCGCCCACGACATGCGCCCAGTTCTCGAAGGAGCCGATGCTGCGCGCCCCGCGGGGTCTTCCAGCTGCGATCCAGGCCTGGCAAAGGGTCAGGCAGGCCGCGACCAGCCGGGGTCGGTTCGCGCGCACCCATGTCATGAGGTCGGGGTGGCGGAACCCGGTGCGCTGCCAGGGGCGCTCCTCGAGCGGGTCGAGCCGGATGCGGACCAATCGCCGCGCCATCTCGTTCGAGAATTCGGGGTTGTTGCCGGTGGCGATCCAGAGGCAACGGATCGGGAAGCGCGCCATTTCCGAGGCGCCGAGGATGCGATCCTCCCAGAAGGGCGCGGTCAGCGCGGCGGCCACGGCCGAACTGTCGAGCTTGGCGCGCAGGTTGTCTATCAGCACGAGGCTCGGGATCTGGCGCAGCTTTGCGGTAACGCGCTTGCGCCATTCGTCGTCGTCGCGCCCTTCGGTCATGACGCTCGCGCCCGTCCCGGTCAGGATGGTGGCCAGCGCGTCCACCATCAGCGTGGCCCCGGAACCGGGGGTAGGCTTCTCGATCAGGTGCAGCGGCGTCGGCCCGTCGATCATGCCGCGCAGGAAGCCGAGCAGAACCAGCGCGACCGCGTGCGCCATTTCGGCGGGGCCGACGAAGGGGAAGTCGCCCAGCAGATCCTCGCAGAGCAGGCTGCGCGCGGCAGCGACCTCGGAGGCGGTTGGCGCGGACGGGATGGCGGGCACCGTGAAGCCCGGCGCCGGGGCATAGAGGAGCCGCGCATCGGGGTGGTAGCCGGGCGTCGTGATGAGCGTGCCGCCGCGGCCGAAGACGGGCGTGTTGACGATGCCCACCAGGACCGGCAGCGCGGGGTCGGGCGTCGCAAGGACGGACTTCACCACCGCGACCGGTGGTGCTGCTGGGACAAGTTCGCCCTTGCCGTTCATGCGCTTCCAGTTCGCCAGCCGTGCCAGCATGTGGCGCAGCCGTTCCTCGGTGATCAACGCAGCGGTCGGGCGCCCCTCGTCGTCGGGCACCACCCAGGTGGGCTGTCCAGCGAAACGGAACACCCAAGGCGTCCGGTTCGATACCATGAGAAGGCTCCAGACCCTTTCGACCGACCGGGCAAGATCGCCATCGTCGGCGCGCAGCGTCGGCACGGCGTCGCCGCTGCCCTGATAGTTGACCGGCCGGTGCTGCCCGATCTGCGCGACAGGTTCGGCAGTGGCACGACTGTCTGCGGCAGCGATCACTGCCGCCACTGCCTCGGGCCCGTCTCGCAACAATAGGTCGTTGAAATCCTGACCTTCCTCGGGCGGCAGTGCGATGGCCACTTCGCGGCCCTGTCCGCGCAGACGTCGGGCTGCAGCCTCGGCGGCCCGCAAACCGGCCCCGGATGCATCGTTGTCGGCGAGGATCAGGACGCTTCGGACGGACGGCGGAAGGTCGATCTGTTCGAGGCCGGACGTCGACAGGGTTGCCCAGACCGGCAGGCCAGGACAGGCGGTCATCACGGCAAGCCCGGTCTCGATGCCTTCCGACAGGGCAAGCCGGTCGGCGTCGCCAAGGGGCGCCAGCCGGACAGCGCCGCCAGCTACACGCCCGAGCATCTTCTTCGCCTTGTCGAGCGGTGCCTTGGTGACCGCCCCATCCTGGACCGTGAGATAGCTGCGATGGAGGCCGATCACCGTGCCATCGAGGTCGCGGACCTGGCCGAGCATCGCCGGATATCCGGTCCGCGTCTCCCAATGGGTGAGGTCGGGGTGAAACAGCAGATCTGCAGCTTCGGAAACGGCAAGGCCGCGTCCCGTCAGATACTGCGCGACCGGAGAACCCCCGATCGGCCTCGCGCCCGACAGGATATGCGCGATCTCGAGCGCGGGATCGCGCTTCGCCGGTGGCGGCGAAGGTGGCGCACGCCGTTCCGGAGCGCCCGGCGCCACACCGGCAAGTGCAGCGGCCTCAGCGATCAGCGCGCGCCCGTCCAGTCCGGTCGCTTCCTCGATGGCGCTGAGCGGCCCGCCCCCCTGATTGCCGTCGAAGTCGATCCAGTCTCCGGCATGGGGCCCGCGCAGTGCGATGACGCAGGAGCCGGTATTGCGCGGCGCGGCGCCCCGGATGTTGGCAAGCCGCCACTCGTCGCCGGCCTTGCGCCCGCGCGGAAACAGGCGGGGAACCCAAGTCTCGGCGGTTTCGCGCAGTCGCACCACAACAAGGTCGATGTCGTAGCGGGGGTGCTCGTTGCCGAGGGGATGGACGTCGTTGAGGTCAAGCAAGGATCACCAGACCCTTCTCGGCCCGCGTGATGGCGGTGTAGAGCCAGCGGTTGCGGTCGGCGGCGCTGCGTCCGAAGCCGTCGTCGAAGACGATGACGTTTTCCCACTGCGAGCCCTGCGCCTTGTGGCAGGTGATCGCGTAGCCCCAGCTCGACTCGATCAACCCGCGCCGGATCTGCCATTCGCGCCGTCCGCGCTCGGGGTCGAAGGCGATGTGATCGGCGTATTCGCCGCGCCAGAAGCTCTGCCTCCCGCCGATTGCGGTCCCGTCCTCGGTCTCGACCATGGCGCTGAAGGCATAGGCGTCGTGCGCGTCCGGTCGCACCTCGGTCAGGGTCAGGAACATGCCGTTGATCAGCCCGAGATCGTGCCGGTTCCTCAGGCAGATGATCTTCTCGCCCGATCCGGTGGGGAAATCGCCGCCAAACCCGGCCGCGCGTTTCATGGCGGTGTTCAGCCAGCGCCGCATCGCATTGGTGCCGCAGATCACCTGGCCGCCCTTCAGCATCTGCGCGGGGCCGACTTCGTGGCGCGACATCTTCCAGACATGGGCATCGTGCGCGCCAGGTGGGATCGGGACCCCCTCGCGGGCGAGCGTCGCGAGGCGCAGGATCGCGCTGTCGCCCGCCTGCCGGTGCACCTCGGTCAGCATCACGTCCGGTGTGGCTTCGGTGAAGAATCCCTCGCCCTTGATCGGCGGCAGCTGGCCGGGATCGCCCAGCACCAGGATCGGCTTGCCGAAGGCCATGAGATCGCGGGCCATGTCCTCGCCCACCATCGACACCTCGTCGAGCACGAGGAGGTCCGCGTCCCGCAGGATCGACTGGTCGTTGATGAGGAACCGGGGCTGGTGGATGTCTTCGAGCCGGAGTTCCAGCTGCGCGATCCGGGTCATCGCGAAGCCGCGTTCGGCCGGGCCCATTCGCGGCAGGTCGCGCCGCAGCGTCGCCAGATCGTCCGTGACCCGCGCGATCTCCTCGGGCGTTGCCTCGGACACCCGGTAGATCAGGCTGTGGATCGTTTGCGCGGGTGTACCCTTGCGCGACATCACCAGCGCGGCCTTGCCGGTGAAGGCCGCGAAGATCACGCCCCCAAGGCCTCCGGGGGTCATGGGTTCAAGGCCGAGAGCCTCCATCGCCACGGCGGTGATCGTGGTCTTGCCGGTTCCGGCATAGCCGAACAGCCGGAAAATCTGCTGGTCGTGCCGCTGCGTCTCGTACCAGTCGCGGATGGCGGCGATGGCGCGGCCCTGAGTGTCCGAGAGGGTGACGGTCACGTCCGGTCCTCCCAGCAGCGGATGGAGAAGGGACAGAACCGGCAGAGGAAGAAATCCGGGCTGCTCGCGATCCGGGGCAGGAGGTCGCCCGCATCGGCGGCACGCAGAACGTTCACCGCCTTGTCCGACAGCGCCTGCGCGGCGGCCGGATCGAACGGCACCAGTTCGTGGTGGATGTCGCAGGTGTCCTTGTTCAGCGCGGTGAAGAGCACCGACCCGAGGCCCATGTAGGCCATGTAGATCTGCATCTGGCCGAAGTAGACGGGCTTCGAAAGCTGCACGCCCTTCTTCACGGTGTCCGTCCAGGACGAGGCCTTCAGCGCCTTGTGTTCCCAGAGCACGGGCCAGGCGACGCCGACGTCGGGCCCGGCGACGATGACGCCGTCGACATGGCCGCGAATGCGCCCGCCCGCCGTCTCGAAACCGAACTGGCCGCCGGCTGGGGTCTGCGTCCGCAGGTCGAACCCGGCCTGCCTGAGCCAGCGGATTGCCAGATCCTCGAAGACATGGCCTGCCGCGAAGATGCGCAGGGTCCGGCCGTCGAAATCCTTGCCGGGGTCAGGTGGGGTGCGGCGAACCTCGTAGACCAGCCGCCGCGCGCAGGGTTCGCCGATGCGGCTGGCGCCGAGATAGTCGCGTGGACGCTGCCCGTCCCGGTCGGCGATCAGTGCGGCATCGATATGGGCGTTGACCCGCGCTGCGAGGGGCTCGGGGGCCGAGGTGTCGCGGCCATAGACGCAGCCCGACCCGTGATTGAAGTCCACCAGCGTCCGCACCCCCATCAGAACGGCACGTCGCCGGCATCGGACTGGCGCTGCATCGCCGCCTGAAACCCGTCGACGCAGGCCTCGATCACGCGGTCGATGTCGGTGGCGGGACGGTCGAAGAAGGGCTCCATCAGTCCCATGTCCGACAGCGCTTCGGCGAGCATCCGGCGCGCCTCGCGGATGGCGCGGATTTCCATGTCGGTCTTGTCGATCATGCCGTGGTTCCTTTTGGCATTGGCCGAGCCCGCCATCAGGCAAGCCATCGAGCAGAAGCGGTAATGAGGGTGGCGATACCAGCGCAGTCCGTGGCAGTAACCGAAGCCCCGCGACTGTCGCCCGCAGAGCGCGCAGGGCTTCATCCCATCAGGAGGAGGTCCAGCGCGCCCCGCTCGTCCGGGTCCGGGGCGGCGGTCCGGCGTTCGGACGCCAGCACGATGAACCGGCTGATGGCGTTCGATGCCATGCACTCCAGATCGCGGCGGGTCAGGCTGGCGATGGGACGCTCGAGCCGCCCCCGCGCCTCGAGCCAGCGCCCCATCGCGAGGGCCGCTTCGGTGGTCACATGCGACTGCCATTCGTCGGCCGTCACGGGTTCAGCCAGGCCGGGCCGCTGCCGGGACGCGCGGCGGGCGGGGATTGGGGGGCGGGCGCAGCGGTGGATGTCGCACCCCAGGCAGGGGCCGCGGGTGCGGCGGCCTGCGGCTGGCCCCAGGCCGGGAGGGTGGGTTGCCCGGCCGTCGTGGCGGCGGGCCGGGATCTGGCAGTCGGCTGCGCGGGCACTGCCTCGCCAGCCATGACCCGTTTCCATTCGGGTGCCGTGGGCAGCACGACGTGATCGAGCTTGTTGGCGTCCTTATAGGCCGGGTTCCGGCTGGGCTCGACCTGGATCTTGGCGACAAAGCTGATCCCGTCGAGATCGGCCAGCCCGCGCAATACGCGCCTGGCCTTCGCGGCCTCGCTCATGTCCTCGGGGTTCAGACCGAGCGCGCTGTCGATCATTGCCCGGAAGGTCGACTTGGAAATCTTCCAGCCGATCGACTGGCCGGCATCGTCCAGCTTGCCGCCCTGCACCGTGAACATCTGCCAGAACTTGCGCCGCGCGAAGGGACCCTCGGCCACCGTGAACTCCGCATCGAGCATCAAGACGTCGCTTCCCGGCTGGTTCGACGACTTGAGCAGGCCCCGGTCCACATCGCCGGTCCCATCGGTGCCGCCCTTGCGCAGCGTCATCACCACCTTGGCGAAAGTGCCGTCGGGGATCAGGTCGCCCGCCTGCTGCGGTTCCACGTCGTTCATGTCGAAGGTCATGTCGTCATCCTTTCCGGGTCTGGTTGATCTTGGAGAGAAGCGCGCCGAGGTCTGGCGGCTCGGTCATGTCGAGGCGGCCGCTGCGGTCCTTGGCGGGCAGGCCGAACGGATTGCCGGACTGGCAGACGAGGCGACGGGCGCTGCCCTTGTCGGGGTCGTGCCGCCAGGTCTGCGAGGCATCGGGACCGGCGCCGGGTTCCGGGCTGAAGAGGCTCATCGTCAGCACCTGATCGACGATGCCGGGCAGTTCACGCGCGACCTTTCCGCCGTCCATTTGCGGCTGCCAGGTCACCCGGTTCATGTCGTCGACGACCTTCTCGAGAATGCCGACGAAGATGACCGTGCGGCCGGGCGCGTGCTGAAGGTGCTTGAGCAGCCCGATCACCTCGCGGGCCAGAAGGCCGTAGGCTCCGCGCGTGTCCGGTTTTCCCGTCCGCTCAGACAGCGCCTCGGGACGGGTCTTGGCCCATGCCATCGCCTGGCGGGTCAGATCGGTGATGCTGTCGACGAAGATGATGCGCTTGCTGTCGATCCGCTCTGCCAGTTCGGGGTGCATGCGGCGCAGATGGGCGTGATGCGCCTCCGAGAAATGTTCCTCGGGCTGGGCGGCCGGATTGGCGCCGCCGATGAGGCAGGCGATGTCCACCGCATCGGAAAAGCGGCGGATCGGGATACTGTCGCCCGGCCAGTCCTGGACCGACTTCAGCCCCGCCTCGAGGTCGATGCACAGCGTCTCTGCCGGTGGCAGTGTGGTCAGCAGCGTGGTCTTGCCCGCGCCGCTCGGCCCGAAGAGGGCGATGGTCGTCTTGCCTTGCGCCTCGCGCAGCCGGGTCTCGGCAGAGATGATGCGCAGGCTCATTGACCGCCCTCCTGCGGGACGATCTCGACCTTCAGCGCGCCGGTGCGGACCATGCGCGCGGGCACGAAGCCCTTGCGGATCGCCTCGGGCCAGGCGGCGTACTTGCGCTCGGGAACCTTGTAGGCGATCTCGACATACTCGGCGGGGTCGTCCCCGGCGGCACGGATGCGCTCGACCATCGCGGCAAGCCGGTCCTGGTCCCAATCGACCCGCTTCGGCAGGTCGACGACGATGGTGAAATCCCCCTCGTCGAAGCGCACGGTGCCGGTGTCCTTGGCCTGTGCCTGACGGACTTCCGCGGCCCTGGCGGCAAAGCGCACCTCCAGCGCGCCGTCGAGCCGGGCCTTCGCGGCCTTGTCGCGCCTCAGGCGTTCATCGACATCGCGCTGCAGGATGGCCAGCAGTTCCACCGGCAGAAGGGCGATGTCCTGCGGGCCGAGGCCCGGCAGATCGTCGACGGTGGGGGTATTCGCAGGAAAGGACATGGGCGGTTCTCCGGAAATGTCAGGAAACGGGCGGGGTCAGGCGGCCAGCCGTTCGGCAAGCAAAAGGGCCGACAGCGAGACGGCGGCGGCCTTGGGCCTGGGGCGGGCGACGGCGATGTAGGCGAACTGGTCGGGTCCGGTGCGTTCCTGCACCAGATGGACGAGACCCCGTTCGAACGCGCCCAGTGCCGCAAGTCCAAGATCGGCAAGCTGGCGGCGATCAGGCTCGGGCAGCGTCGAGATCTTCGCTGTGACGTCGATCCCGAGGAAGCCGCGGTGGTATTCGATCCGCTCGCCGGCCTCGGCCTGTGCAATCCAGGCGCAGAGTTCGATGTCGCTGAGGCGCGGCCTCGCCAGGCGGGCGCCAGTCGGGGTCTGGATTGCCATCAGCATACCCGCGCCGCCCTCGTCGGGTCAGCGGTCAGCCGACGGGGCGCATGTCCGATGCGCTCGACAGCCTCGACGATCTTCAAGGCGCGCTGAAGCTGGGTCTGTTCGAAGGCTTCGATGTCGGCGAGCCGGTAAAGCACGCGTCCGCCGAGTTTGAGGAAGGCCGGGCCCTGGTCGCAGTAGCGCCACCGTTCCAGCGTCCGATGGGAGATCCCCCAACGCCGGGCCAGCTCCTTCTGGTTCAAGCAATGCCTTTGCAGCATCGGTGTCTCCTCTCGTTGTCGAGGAGACCATGCGAAATTCCGCTGTGGGATGTCGTCGGGATCGGCGGGGGATACGGAAGGGGATCAGTTGGCCCTTGCAAGACGGGTGCTTGGCCGCAGACGGGGTGCCGTCATCCCCCGCCATCCCTCACCCATCCCCCTCCCGATCCCACGGAAGGCCGGAGGGAGGGGATCGTTCAGTCGAGATTCAGGCGATACCCGCCCCGGAGGTCGGACCGGATCAGGTTCCGCCAGTCCTTCTGCGACTTGAAGACGTCGGCCATGCGAAGGCTCTTCGAACCGGCGCGGGAGAGGATCGCCTTGCCGTTCTGCCATGGCGAGCCCCCCTGCGCCGCCGTGTGCAAGGCGCGCACGACTTCCGCCTGGATCGGGCCAAGCTTGAACCGGCATCCCTTGCACCGAACCTCGAGATAATCGGCCGAGTGGATGAAGGTCGGCTCTTCCATCGGCTGGCCGCCGGATGCGAACCTTGTCTCGATCTCGAAACGGTCGCGTTCCTCGCGCCTTAGCACAAGATCGCCGATCATGACGAGGATGGGCTGCGCATCGCCCCAGGTCTCTGCGTAGCCCGCGTTCGGGGCGCGAAAGCTCTCCAGATGGATCTGGCCGCAGCGGAACAGCTGGAACACATCGCGGGCGTGAAGGTCGAGCAGGCCGCTGAAGTAGCTCTGCTCCCAAGGCACCCTGAATGGCTCGCCTCGAGCGTCTTCCTCGATGTCGCCGAACTCCATCGGAACGCCGAACACGCGCACCGAGAGGCGCAGCTTGTCGTTCTCCGCCAAGTAGATCAGGTCCGTTTCCGTGATCTGCCAGCGCTCGAGGATCTCCGGGAGCGTGAAGTACGACTTGTCGATGCGCATTTGCTACTCCCCACCCCGATTCCCGTGCAAGATGTTTACCTTATGTTCTTATTCGCTTGACGGGTTCCAATCAATCCGATTTTATCCTATTTCATCCACAGACGGTTGGGGATGACATGACCGGGCACCACACTCTTTCCGACCGCCTCAGGGCTCGAGCCAACCAGCTTGGCATAACTCCGGCCCATGTTGCCGAGATGGCGGGCGTGAACCGGTCGTTCGTCTACGACATCCTGCGCGGGCGCTCGACCCGTCCTGGGATCGACAAGCTTGCCGAAGTCGCGCGTGTCCTCAAGGTCGACCGTGACTGGCTGATCCACGGGCTGGGCGATGTCGAGGGCACGTCACCCTTCATCGAAAACCCGGACGAAACCTTCGTCTCGATCGCCCACGCCAGCCCGCGGCCTTCTATGGGCGGCGGGGCTGTGGTGGAGGATCACGACGACAGCGCCGGCCGCGCCTATCACTTCCGCCGCTCGTGGATCCGCAGCAGCCTGAAGGCCAGCCCGTCGCAGTTGCGCATCATGCATGTCGAAGGGGACAGCATGGCGCCGACGCTGCTCGACGGCGACACGGTTCTTGTCGACATGACGCGTCGCGCCCCGAACCCGCCAGGCATCTTCGTTCTCGACGACGGGATGGGGCTCGTGGCCAAGCGGCTCGAGCACATTGCCAACAGCGACCCGCCCGCCGTGCGCGTGATCTCCGACAACAAGCACTATCCGGAATACGAAAGAACGGCCGACGAGATCCATATCGTTGGCCGAATCCGCTGGTTCGCGCGGGAGATCTAGTTTTGTCGGCAGATACGGAGCTGGACGATCTTCTCGAGTTGGCGGGCGCCCGGTTTAGGGATGCCATGCGGGGCGTCGACATCGATGCGTTCTTTTCGAAGCGCGGCGTCCCTTTAGCGGAAGGCAACAGCAAGAAGACGGTTGCTCAGAACACGCTCGCCAGTCTTCCACGAACGAGGGCGTTGGAGTTGGTTCTCGAGTTTGCGCGCGAACAGCGGGATATCGGCCTTCAGGACAGGGTGTACGTCCTGCAGGACAAAGACCAGCCGGAAATCTCGGTAATCACGCGTGACCGGGTGGCCGATCGCCTTGGTGCCGGGCTTCATGGGCAAGGGATTCGTCCGGATGTGATCGAGGGGTTGTTCGATCTGAGTTCTCCGGCCGACTTCTTCTATGGCCCCACCCTGATCGACGAACTCAGGCAACATGCCACCGGCACTGCCCCAGCGTGGAAGGCGAAGGAAGTCTTCGTCGTGATCGGGGCAAACACATGTCCTTCGAGACGGTTCGCGCAGCTGATCGAGACCGCCCTGGATCCCCGGTTTCGTGACGCCGACGACCAGGCCGCGCTGGCAGTGGATTTGACCCGCATCCTGCAACTCGATGGCTATGAGGTTGCTCAGACGGGAGAGGTGTCGGGCCGCGCAACCTTCTCGGTACGCCCTGTCCGCCGCGGCGTCGAGGGGCGGCCGAAGAACCTGATCTTCGCTTCGATCGGCCCGAAGCCGAGGCTCGGGTTTTCAGATGCGATCGACAACGAAATCATCGTCCTAGAGCATGCCGACAGTTGCCTTGTTTACGAGCGCCCCATCGGCAACGGACTGGCATGGCTCGAACTGGTCCGTTGGTGGCAGGAACATGAAGAAATCGTCGATCTTGCCGAGGCACGCACCAGCCTCGGCCGACGTCTTCTTGCATCGCTTGACGAGGGCCCCGAGCAGGAGTTCTTCAAGGCGTATTTCCGCAATTTCACAGAACGACTGGGTGACAGGCTGCCGGCGCTGATCCCACAGGTTTACCTGCATTACGATCCGGAGATCGCGAGCCGCCTCGCGGACAGACGTGTTCTGTTCCGGCAGCGGATGGACTTCCTGATGTTGCTTCCGGGCCGCCAGAGGATCATCCTCGAGATTGACGGAAAGCATCACTATGCGAACGGCGATCACGCAGATCCTGGCCAGTATGCTGCAATGGTTGCCGCCGATCGCAACTTGCGCCTGCGCGGGTACGAGGTGTTTCGGTTCGGGGGCTCTGAATTCACCAGCCCGAACGGATCGGTGCAGGAAGCCGCGGACAAGCTCGTAAAGGCATTCTTCGAACAGTTGTTCGCCGTCCACCGGATCGGATAGCGCTTCCCAAGAACACCGCACGGTTGCGCAGAAGTCCCGTAAGCATCTGAAAGCAATTGTTTTCGGAAGTCGGGCGGATAGCGTCATCCCCATGCAAATTCCGCCGAAACACTCGGGGCTGGGCCCCAACCCATTGCCTCCCGCCCAGATGACCGCTGCCGAACGTCGCACCGAACTGTGCGCCTTGCTCGCTCTCGGGCTGGTCCGGCTTATGAAGCGCGAGCGGAGCGAACCTTATGAAGATACTGGAGAAATTCGCCTACACTATCCTTCCGACCGATGCCGTCATGCAACCCCCAACCCAACGGAGACCGCATGACGACGCACGACCCCATCCCCGCGCGCCTAGCCGCGCTGAAGACCGCCCCGACACCAGACCTGAAGAAGCAGTGGCGCGACCTGTTCGACAGCGAGCCGCCGCCCTTCAACCGGCGCTACCTTGAATCCCGCCTGGCCTATCGCATCCAGGAACTCGCCTATGGCGGGCTGAAACCGGAAACCATCCGGCGCCTGGAACGGCTGGGCGAGGAACTGGACGGCGGCGACAAGAAGAAGCGCAGCATCCGCGCCGACCGCGACCGTCCCATCACCGGCACCCGGCTACTGCGCGAATGGCAGGGCGTCGAGTACGTCGTGACCGTCACCGCCGACGGTTTCGAGTGGCAGGGACGGCCGTACAAGTCGCTGTCCGCCATCGCACGCGCCATCACTGGCACGCGGTGGAACGGCTGGGTCTTCTTCGGCCTCAAGAACCACAGGGGGCGGACATGACCAAGCCCGTCGTCCGCAAGCTCCGCTGCGCGGTCTACACCCGAAAATCCTCCGAGGAAGGACTGGAGCAGGAGTTCAACAGCCTCCACGCCCAGCGCGAGGCCTGCGAGGCATTCATCGCCAGCCAGCGGTCCGAGGGCTGGGTGCTCGTCCGCGATCAGTATGACGACGGCGGCATCTCGGGTGGCACGTTGGAACGCCCCGGCCTGAAGCGGTTGATGGCCGACATCGAGGACGGGCTGGTCGACGTGGTGGTGGTCTACAAGATCGACCGCCTCAGCCGCTCGCTCGCCGACTTCGCCAAGCTGGTCGAGGTGTTCGACCGGAACGGCGTGACCTTCGTCTCGGTCACACAGTCGTTCAACACCACCACGTCCATGGGGCGGTTGACGCTGAACATTTTGCTCTCGTTCGCCCAGTTCGAGCGCGAGGTCACGGCTGAACGCATCCGCGACAAGGTTGCCGCCAGTCGGAAGAAAGGGATGTGGATGGGCGGCGTGCCGCCCTTCGGCTACCGTGTCGAGAACCGGAAGCTGCTGGTGGATGAGGAATGCGCCGCGCATGTGCGCTGGATTTTCGCGCGCTTCCTCGAGATCGGGTCCTGCACGGTGCTGGCCCGCGATGTCAGCGCGCGTGGCCTCGGCACGCCGCGCGGCAACCGGATCGACAAGAAGTACCTCTATCGGATGCTTTCGAACCGGGCCTACCTCGGCGAGGCGGTCCACAAGGGCGAGAGCTATCCCGGCGAACACGACGCGATCATCGACCGCGAGACTTGGGGCCGGGTCCACGCCATACTGCAGGAGAGCCCGCGCAAGCGCGCCGCGCGAACCCGGGCCGAGACGCCCGCGCTGCTGAAGGGGCTGCTGTTCGGGCCGGATGGCGCGGCATTCTCACCGACCCACACCAGCAAGAGCGGGCGGTTGTACCGCTACTACGTCAGCCAGACCGTGCTGAAACACGGCGCTGGGTCATGCCCCGTGGGTCGTGTCCCTGCAGGAGAGATCGAGTCGACGGTCATCAGCCAACTGCGCAAGGTATTCCGCCAGCCCGAGATCGTCGCGGGGACATGGAAGGCAGCGCGCGCGCAGGATGGCGGGATTACTGAGGCCGACGCCCGCGAGGCGCTGATCCGGCTCGATCCTCTGTGGGACGAACTGTTCCCCGCCGAGCAGGCGCGCATCGTGGCGCTGCTGGTCGAGCGGGTGGACATCGGCACCGAAAGCCTGAACGTCCGCCTACGCATGGAGGGGCTGGCGGCACTGGCGCGCGAAATGGCTACCGACATTGGAGCAGCAGCATGACCCGCGACACGCCGATCCCTGACACCATCACTATCCATGTCCCGTTCCGCGTCGTCAAGCGCGGCGGAAGGAAGGAGATGGTGCTGCCGGAGGGCGCCGCTCAAGCGCGAAAGCCGGACAACACGCTGGTCAAAGCGCTGGCGCGCGCGTTCCGCTGGAAGGGGATTCTGGAGTCGGGCGAGTTCGCGTCGATTTCCGAACTGGCCGAGCGAGAGGGCATCGCCTTCACCTATATGGCGCGGCTGATGCGCCTTTCTTTGCTGGACCCGGAAATCGTGGATGCCATCATGGATGGGCATCAGCCTGAAGGCATTATGCTCGCAAACCTGATGGATCCCTTCCCGCTGGACTGGAAAGAACAGCGGATTCAATTGCTGAAGCGTGAGAGGAGTGAGGCCTGAAATCAGCCTCCGTCGCTTTTGCGCTTATGCCCAGATGTCGCTGGCTCGGGTCGTGAAAGCCTTCTTGACGTCGACATCTGCGACGAATTCTGACCATAGATCCTTGCCCAGCTTACGACGCGCGAAGGCGCCAGCCATCGACAGAAACGCCTTAAGGACGGCGTGCATGTCGTCCACGTATCCGGAAAGGATCGTTTCCGTGCCAGAGCCGTATGCGAGAAAAAGCGCCTCACGATAGTTGGCCTTACCGCGGTAGCGGGCTGCCTGGTGAACAAACCCCATGGGCTTCCGTTCGAGCCATTCGTCACGCAACGTCCTCGCGGCTTTCGAACGGAAGCTGTCGACTCCCAAATCCTTGTAAGCGCGGTTGCCCTTCAAATCCTCTTCCGTCTTCCAAGCATACCACTTCGCAGAGCCCGACAGATATCCGGCAGCAGCGCCCAGCGCGTCGTCCTTCGTCACAGGGCGGGTCTGGAGCTTTCCGACGCTGCCTTTCCGCAGTGCATCGACCTCCGGCTTGTAGGTCTTCTCGACCAGACTGCTGACCCGCCAACTGAACGGCGCCATGGCGAGACCGCGACTTGCGATCTGCTCGTCCCACAGCCGCGCCGTTCCCGCATGATCCTCCTGGAAAGACCCTGATTGCGCGGCGGTCATTGCGCTCGCGGCGTTGGCAATGCCGTAGTACCAGGCCAGCACACCGACCCGCGCGTAATCGGCAGCGGTCGTTCCGCCTCGGAACTGCTCGAGGGCGGAAAGATGGTGGAGCCCAAGGAACAGCTGCTCGAGCACGGTGTTCTCGACGCGGACCTCCATCTGCCGCTTGGCAGCCTTCTGGTAGAACGCAGTCGCCGACGCGAAATCGATCCCCTCGTTCTCCGCAAGGATTCGCAAGGCATGCATCCAGTTGACCGTCGATGGCAGCGCGAATTGCGGATCCGGCTTGCCGTCCGGCTCGTTGATGGTGCCCTGTTTGATGATGCGGTCGTACAGCATGAATACTCGATCCAAAGAAGGGCGATGTCCGGCGCAAGCAGCGGAATCGGGCGTGCAAAACCCAGACTCGCGCGATAGTCTTCGGGAAAACAAGCCCTTTTCGTGAGTGCCCGTCCCAGCCATGTCCGACAGTCTGACCGACCTGATCCTTTCCCTGACGCCGGAAGACGGCTCCTCCATCGGCAACGGTGCGATGATGGCGCTGCTGCGCGAGCGAGTGCCGGGCCTGACTGATGACGACTACGCCGCCGCGCGCGATGCGTTGGTCAATGACGGGCTTCTCGCCCGTGGGCGTGGGCGGGGCGGGTCGATCATGCGGGTGGTCGATCCTGTCGAGGATGAGGACGAAGGCGAGGACGCCGGGGACGAGGATACGGATGACGACGACGGCTTCGAACTGACCCCGACCGACGAACCGGCGCCGCGCAGGCCGCGGGCCAAGGCCGGCAAGAAGGCCGCGCGCAGGCCGGACGGGCCGGTGCAGGTGCTGTCCTACCGCCATGGCGAGACGCGGGTGAACAACCCCGAGGTGGGCATGGTCCATGCCGGCACCGATCCGGATGGCGACAAGACGGTCTGGGCCTATGACCCGCATCTGGACCCGGTGCTGAACTTCGACTCGGCACGCGCGGGGATCGAACGGCTGATCGACGCGGCACTTGCCTCGGGCGATCCCGAGCGGATGAAGGACGCGCTGCAGGAGCTGAAGCGGCTGCAGGCGCCCTATCTCAACTGGACAGGCAAGGCGGAACGGACTGCCGTCGCGGTCGATACCGTCTCGCTCCATGTCCATGAACGGGTGGACCCGGCGACGATCCTTGCCAAGGCGGCGAAGCGGCTGAAGGGCAAGGAGCCTGCCACGCAATGGCGGCAACCCGACCTGTTCGCGGCGCCGTTCGAGAACCTGCCGCTGCGCCAGGCGCTGGATTTTTACCACCACGAAAAGGGCTGGTCGAACCGGCTGGTGGCGGGCGACAGCCTTCTGGTGATGAACTCGCTGCTGACCAAGGAGAGCATGGGCGGCCGCGTGCAGATGATCTACATCGACCCGCCCTATGGCATCAAATACGGGTCGAACTTCCAGCCCTTCACGAACAAGCGCGACGTGAAGGACCGCGCGGACGAGGACCTGACCCAGGAACCCGAGATGATCAAGGCGTTCCGGGACACCTGGGAACTCGGCATCCATTCATACCTCACCTATCTGCGCGACCGGCTGATCCTGGCGCGGGAACTTCTGACCGAGAGCGGGTCGGTGTTCGTGCAGATTTCGGATGAGAACCTTCATCACATTCGGGAATTGATGGACGAGGTATTCGGCCCTCAAAATCTTGTCAGCGTAATCACGTTTAAGAAAACAACCGGCGCCGGCAGCCCGACAGGGGGGACGAACGTCCTTGCTGCGACCAACGACTATATCGTTTGGTATGCAAAGGACATTCAGCGCGTCAAGTACCGACAACTTTACCTGACGCGTAGCGGTGAAGGGTGGGTGAATTACAACTATGTTCGCGATGAAAATGGTGAGTATCGCCGCATGTCCAAGTCCGAAGATCAGGATTGGAGCGCATTGCCAAAGGGCGCGACTGTCTATAGGCGCGACAATCTGACTTCTACATCATCTTCAGGGGAGGCCGCTAACCCATTCGATTTCCTGGGCCAGAGCTTTTCCCCCTTTCCTGGTGGTTGGAAAACGTCTTTGGCGACTGGCATGCCGCGTTTGTCGCGCTCTCAACGCATGGAAGCCTACGGAAAAACGCTTGCTTATCGCCGGTTAGCTACAGACTTTCCTTGGTTCAAGATCACCAATCTCTGGGACGACACGGTTACGGGTGGCTTTGCTGAAAGTCGCTACTACGTCGTTCAAACAGGGGCCAAGGTCATCGAACGCTGTCTCCTGATGACCACCGATCCCGGCGATCTGGTGCTCGATCCCACCTGCGGCTCGGGCACCACCGCCTTCGTCGCCGAGAAATGGGGGCGGCGCTGGATCACCTGCGACACCTCGCGCGTGGCGATCACGCTGGCCAAGCAGCGGCTGATGACGGCGAGCTTCGACTACTACGCGCTCCGCTATCCGCACGAGGGGCTGAAGGGCGGCTTCGACTATGAAACGGTGCCGCATATCACGCTGAAGAGCATCGCCAACAACCCCGACATCGACACGATCTGGGACGAGGATCACCCGAAGATCGCGGCGGCGCTGGCCGCGCTCAACGCCGCGCTCAGGGGTGCGCCCGTCCGCCACCGTTCGCCCCAGGGGGGCCGCAAGGGGCAGTGGATCGACTTCGCCGCCCCCGACAGCGCCACCGTCACCCTGCCTGCCGGGCAGACGGTGCCGGTCAACGCGCTTCTGGAATGGGAGGTGCCCTTCGACTGGCCCGCGGATTGGCCCGAGGCCGCCCGCACCGCCTTCGATGCCTTCCACGCCGCCCGCCAGGCAATGCAGCGCCGCATGGACCGGTCCATCGCCGACCATGCCGAGCAGGAAACGCTCTACGACAAGCCGCGCATCGACCGCTCCAAGCTGCGCATCTGCGGGCCCTTCTCGGTCGAGGCCGTGCCGGCGCCGACCGTCCTGTCGCTGGACGAGAGCATCCCGCCGAAGGAGGCCGACGAGACCGTCGCCCGTTCCGGCGAGACCTCGCGCCAGGCGCTCTGGCGCGACGAGTTGCTCAAGACCGGCGTGCGTGGCAAGGGCGGCAGTATCATCCGCTTCGCCGAATTCGAGACGCTGCCGGGGCTGCGCTACCTCCATGCCAGCGGGTCGCTCGCCGAGACGGGCGAGCGCGTCGTCGTCAGCTTCGGCCCCGAACACGCGGCGCTGGAGCAGCGGCAGGTGGAACTGGCGCTGACCGAGGCCGAGACCCTGCGCCCATCTCCGAAATTCGTCCTGTTCTGCGCCTTCACCTTCGACCCGGAGGCCGCGAAGGACATCGACGAGGTGAACTGGCCCGGCGTGACCCTGCTCAAGGCGCAGATGAACACCGACCTCCTGACCGAGGATCTGAAGAAGAGGCGCGCCTCGAACCAGTCCTTCTGGCTGATGGGCCAACCGGACGTGGAGCTGCGCAAGCGCAAGGATGGATTGTGGGAAGTCGAGGTCAACGGCTTCGACTATTTCGATCCGCGCAAGGGCGATCTGGTCTCGGGCGGCAAGAAGCAGATCGCGATGTGGTCGCTGGATACCGACTACGACAACCGATCCCTGATGCCGCATCAGGTGTTCTTCCCGATGGCGGATGCCAAGGGCGGCTGGAACCGCCTGCGCAAGACCGTGCGCGCGGAGCTGGACGAGGACCTGCTGGAGCAGTTCCACGGCACCGTCTCGCTGCCCTTCGCGGCGGGCGAGAACCGGCGCATCGCGGTCAAGATCGTGGACGACCGCGGGATCGAGTCGCTCAAGATCATGCCACTGGAGGGATAAGCCCATGTCCCTCATCATCAATTCGCCCTTCGTCTGCCCGGCGCAGCACTGGGTCGAGGGCAAGGGTGGCAAGCTGGAGATCAAGCCCGAGCGGCGGCCGGCGAGCTACGAGGTCTTCGATGCGCGCAACAACACCAAGCGCACCGAGGTGCTGGACCTGGTGAATACGATCCGCGCCCGCGTGGATCGGTGGCGCGCGGACGGCTGGCCCGGCGTGACAATCGTCACCCGCAAGCTGCTGGAGCATTGGCACGACCGCGAGGCGCGACAGCGCCCGTTCTACTTCTGCCAGCTCGAGGCCATCGAGACGCTGATCTGGTGGGTCGAAGGCGCAGAGGCCTACAAGCAGGGCATCGCGATCCCCGGCGATGGCGGTGACTGGGAGCGGCTCTGCAACAAGATGGCGACGGGCGCAGGCAAGACCACGGTGATGGCGATGATCATCACCTGGCAGGTGCTGAATGCGCTGACCTATCCGAAGCGGAACAAGGATTTCAGCCGCGCCGTGTTCATCGTGGCGCCCGGCCTGACCGTAAAGGAACGGCTGCAGGTGCTGCTGCCCAGCGAGGGCAGCTACTACGACGAGTTCAACCTGTGCCCGTCCGAGGCCCTGCGCCAGAAGCTGAACCAGGCGGAGGTGCTGATCGAGAACTGGCACACGCTCATGCCGCTGAAGGAAGCGGAGCGATCCGTGGTGAAGAAGGGTCGCGAATCCGACGAGGCCTTCACGCGGCGCGTGCTGGGCAAGCTGGCGGCGCACAAGGACATCATCGTCATCAACGACGAGGCGCACCACGCCTACCGCAAGCCGCCCGAGGTGAAGATCAGCAAGAAGCATGCCGAAGAGCATGGCATCGACCTGGATGAAGCGACGCGCTGGATCGAGGGCCTAGACCGCATCCACAAGACCCGGCGCATCCAGCGCTGTTTCGACCTGTCGGCGACGCCCTTCGCGCCGACAGGCAAGAAGAGCACCGACACGGCGCTGTTTGACTGGATCATCTCGGATTTCGGCCTGAACGACGCGATCGAGGCCGGGCTGGTCAAGACGCCACGCGTCGTTGTCCGCGACGATGCGGTTCCGGATGCCAAGACGCTGCGTTCGAAGCTCTACCACATCTACCGCGACCCGACCGTTTCCGAAGACCTGAACCGCAAGGCCGAAGCGCATGAGGCGCTGCCAAAGCTGGTCCAGGACGCCTACACGCTGCTCGGCGCGGACTGGCGGGAAACCCGGGCGCAATGGCAGGAGGCCGGGCATCATTCCCCGCCGGTCATACTGACAGTCTGCAACCGCACTGAAACCGCAGCCCGCATCGAGACGTATTTCAACAAGGGCGATGCGCATTGGCCCGAATTGAACGCACCGACCCGAACGCTCCGTGTCGATTCCAAGGTGCTTGAGAAGGCTGAAATCGGCGAGACCGCCACCTCCGACAAGGATTACGAGGCGCGGCTGAAGGCAATCATCGACGCTGCGACTATCCCCGAGACCCGCCGCCAGCAGTTCCGCGCCCTGAAGAAGGAAGAACTGCTGCGTGAGATCGTAGACAATGTCGGAAAGCGGGGTGCGGCCGGACAGGATCTGCAGAACGTCATATCAGTCGCGATGCTGTCGGAGGGATGGGACGCCAAGAACGTCACGCACATCATGGGCCTCCGGGCCTTCACGTCCCAGCTGCTCTGCGAACAGGTCGTCGGGCGAGGATTGCGACGGGTTTCCTATGACACGGACGAGAATGGCCTGTTCCTGCCCGAATACGTCAACGTGTTCGGTGTGCCGCTTTCCATCTCGGAAACAGGCGAAGGCGGGGAAGCTCCGCCGCCTCCCAAGCCGACCACCCAGATCGAAGTCCTGCCCGAGCGGGCTCATCTCGAACTTCGCTGGCCGAACGTGCTGCGGGTTGAAACGGTCGTGAGACCGCAACTGGCCATGGACTGGGGCAAGGTAACGCCGCTCGTACTCGATCCGGCCAGCACGCCTATCAGCGCGGAACTGGCTCCTGCGCTCGGCGGCGCGACGGACATGGGCAAGGTGACCGCCATCGACCTCGAGAAGCTGCCAGACGGCTTTCGTCTCCAACGTCTCGTCTTTCAGGCAGCGCGTAAGGCCTTCGCCGAACTCAGCCACGGCTTTTCGGGTAGCCACGAGTATCTCGCGGCGCAGCTGGTCAGGATCGTCGAGGTGTTCCTCAACTCCGACCGCCTCGACATCCCTTCGCTGTTCCATTCCGACCCGCTTCGGCGGCGGATTCTGATCGCACTCAACATCGACCTTGTCGTTCAGCATGTGCTGAGCAACGTGACTGAGCAGAACACGGAGCGCCTGACGCCGGTGTTCGACGAGGAGAACCCGATCGGCGCCACCGGCCAGATGCGAACCTGGTACACCACCAAGCCGTGCTTTCCGACCATCAAGTCGCATATCAGCCACCTGGTCGGGGATTCGTCCTGGGAGGGACATGCAGCGAACATCTTCGAGAAGCGCGAAGACGTCATCGCCTATGCCAAGAACGATCATCTCGGTTTTCAGATCTATTACATGTGGGCCGGTTCACGACGCCGGTATGTTCCGGATTTCCTCGTGCGCCTTGCCAGCGGCACCATTCTGGCGCTTGAGATCAAGGGCACCGACAGCCCCCAGAACAAGGCCAAGCGGGACGCGTTGAACGAGTGGGTAATGGCGGTCAACGCGGCGGGCGGCTTCGGCCACTGGTCATGGGATGTCGCGTTCAAGCCCGCGGAAATTCAGGACATTGTCACGAAGCACTCAGCCGTTGTGGAACCCGTTGCATAATGGGGTCCGGCGACCAACCGTCGATGCCTGACCTGACCGCAAATGGCTATCTCGGCTGTTTGGCTTCCCCGCGGGAGATGGTCGCAAGGAATGCCTCATCCAGCTTCGGTTCGTCCCATTGTTCGGCGACGGTCAGCCAGCGGTCGAGGTGGTCGCGGAACCCCGAATCGTCAGCCTTGAGGTGAAAGGTGTAGAGCCGGTCGACGATCTGCCGCATCAGCCTTCGCATCTGGTCGTCGTCGAGATGTGAAGCATCAGGCCATGGAATCTGGCGGCCGTCGGCGTCGGTGATGAACACGTCCGAATAGTCGCCCGTGTGGGAGACCGGGACGGTCCCCGAGTGCAATTCCTCGATCCCCGTGTTGCGCACACAGATCATCGCCATCAGTTTCGCGAGCCGGGCGGCGATGCGATCCTCGTCGGCCGGTTTCATGGTTGGGACCTCTTTGGATCGACCGACCGCTTCACGAACAACTTGGCTAGAGCCACCTCCGCTCGCGCCAGTCCATCTTCTGTCAGGTCGAGCGATTTCGCCTTGCCGATGGGATCGTGGATCAGCCCCTTGGCGTGCAGCCGGTCGGTGATCGACCAGTCGATCCCTTTCCAGACGCGATTGCCGTCATGCAGCGTCAGGCTGAGGATCGCCAGCGCCGCGTCGTCGAGCTTGTCGGTGTCGAGGTCCGGTTTCGCCATTTATTGCCTCCTTCACCGAAAGGATGCCGTCGTTCCCGAAAATTCTCAATGGCGGTATGGATTTGCGCGGCTGGAGGGGGAAGGAACGGGTTAGATTTCTGTTCCTTTCCACAAACGCCACTGGCATCGAAGTGTTCAGGTGGCGCGAGGAACTGACCCTATATTTTCAAATGGTTACGGGCTCTACACCGAATTCGCACAGTCGAGAGGTTCAGAGAATATCGGGGGCAAGAGAGCGTGTTCGGCCGCTGTGGTGAGGACGCCAGTGCTCAGCCCCTCCCGCTTAACCCTCGAAAATAACGGAAAAATCCGGCCCCAGCCAGATGGGGAGAACCTTTTCGCAGGAGCAAGTGGCGGAGGGCATGGGCCTGACGTCGGACCTT
>NZ_SJZH01000002.1:0-415412 GCF_004959785.1 Tabrizicola sp. YIM 78059 | reverse complement strand
GACAAACGGGAATCCCCAAATGCAGACAGGACCTAGGTGTTTGATCCCCCGGTTTGATGGTGTGATCCTTTCGCATGAATGGAAGGAAGCACTATGGGACAAGTTCGTCACGGGAGCGCCACGACCACGCACGCCGTCAGAGCTACAATACAGCGATCGCAAGCTTCGCTCGCGTAGCTGAGCCGGGAGCTGGGCATCAATCCGAAGACGCTCGCAAAGTGGCGCAAGCGCGCGACGGTCGAGGATATGAAGACCGGGCCGACGGAACCGCGCTCGACGGTTTTGACTGAAGCCGAGGAAGCGGCAATCGTCGCATTCCGGCGCCATACGCTCCTTCCGCTGGACGACTGCCTCTATGCCCTGCAGCCGTCGATCCCGCATCTGACGCGGTCAGCGCTGCATCGGTGCTTGCAGTGTTATGGGATCTCGCGTCTTCCAGATGTCGAGGGTGACAAGCCAAAGCGCCAGAAGTTCAAGCGCTACCCCATCGGGTTCTTTCATATTGACATCGCCGAGGTGCAGACGGCAGAAGGCAAGCTCTATCTCTTTGTGGCCATTGACCGAACTTCCAAGTTCGCGGTCGCTCAAATCGTTGCAACAGCTGACAGAAAGACTGCCTGGGAGTTCCTGCAGCATATGCTCGAGGCCTTGCCCTACCAGGTCCACACGGTCCTTACCGATAATGGCATCCAGTTCGCCGAGCAGCCCCGGAACCGGAACACTATCTGTTCCCGGCCAATGCGCTTCGACATGATCTGCGAGGCCAACGGGATCGAGCATCGCCTGACCAAACCAAACCATCCGTGGACGAACGGCCAAGTCGAGCGGATGAACCGCACGATCAAGGACGCCACGGTGAAGCGCTACCATTACGACAGCCACGACCAGTTGTGCACGCACCTCGCCGACCGTCTCGCAGCCTACAACTTCGCCCGAAGGCTCAAGACCCTGAACGGCCTCACGCCCTACGAATACATCTGCAAAATATGGACATCAGAGCCTGATCGATTCATCCTCAATCCGATCCACCAGATGCCAGGACTGAACAACTAGGCTCAGCACCGCCCGGTGAAATCGGCTGTCGCACCGGAAAGCGGGGCGATTCCCCCTGGCGGCAGACTTGCCCTTTCCCTTCCCGCATGACACGAAGCCGCATGGTCGAGATCTTCCTGAAGACCCTGCCCTTCTTCGCGGTGATCGGGCTGGGTTACGCCTCGGGCCGCGCGCAGTTCTTCAGCGCGGAGGCGACGGCCTATCTGACACGCTTCGTCTTCTATTTCGCGCTGTCGGCGATGCTGTTCGGCTTTGCGGCGAACCTGGACGTGGCGGCGATCTTCTCCTGGTCCTTCGTCTTTGCCTATCTTGTGGGCACCAGTGCCGTCTGGCTGGTGGTGGCGGCAGTCGCGCTCTGGCGTGGCGCCAGCCGGGAAGAGGCGGTGTTCGAGGCACATGCCGGTGTCATCGGCAACGTGGGCTTTCTCGGGATCCCGATGCTGGTGCTGCTTCTGGGGCCGGGGGCAGTGGGGCCGGTCCTTCTGGTGCTGGCGGTCGATCTGATCGTGTTCTCGTCGATCCTGACAATGCTGATCACCGGACTGCGCGCGGGGCGCGTAGGCGCACAGACCCTGGGCATCCTGGGGGTGGGTCTGCTGAAGAACCCGATGATCGTTTCGGTCGTCCTGGGCATCCTGTGGGGCACGACGGGTCTGACCCTGCCTGCCCCGGTGAACGAATTCCTGACGCTGCTCGGCGCGGCGGCCACGCCCTGCGCGCTGTTTGCCATCGGCGCCTCGCTGGCCGGGCGCAATGCGGAACGGGTCGAGGTCGCGGCCTGGCTTTCGGTCTCGAAGCTGATCCTTCACCCCGCCGCAGTGGCCGGAGCCTGCTGGCTGTTCGGCGTCACGGGCTATGCCGCAGGCGTGATGGTCGCCGCCGCAGCCTTGCCGGTGGCGGGCAATGTGTTCATTCTGGCGCAGCACTACCGCGTTGCGCCGCAACGGGTTTCCACCGCGATCCTGCTGTCCACGGCGGCCTCGGTGCTGACGGTGACCGGGGTGATCGCACTGGTCAGTCAAGGAGGGTTCCCATGAAGACCGTTTCGGAAAACCGCGCCTTCGGGGGGGTGCAGGGGGTCTATACCCATGCCTCCTCCGCCTGCGCCTGTGACATGACCTTCGGCCTTTTCCTGCCCGCGCAGGCCGAGGACGGGCCGGTGCCTTTGCTCTGGTTCCTCTCAGGCCTGACCTGCACGCATGAAAACGCCATGGTGAAGGCGGGCGCGCAACGCTGGGCGGCCGAGATGGGCATTGCGCTGGTCTTCCCCGACACCTCGCCGCGCGGCGAAGGGGTGGCGAACGAGCTGGACTTCGCCATGGGCCAGGGTGCGGGGTTCTATGTGAACGCCACGCAGAAGCCTTGGGCGCCCCACTTCCGCATGTGGGACTATGTGACCGAGGAACTGCCACGCCTTCTGTTCAACGCCTTCCCCCTGGCCGAGGAGGCGCAGGCGATCACCGGCCATTCCATGGGCGGCCACGGCGCACTGACCATCGCGATGAGCTTTCCGGGCCGGTTCAAGTCGGTCTCGGCCTTCGCCCCGATCTGCAACCCCACGACGAGCGACTGGGGACGCCCGCAATTTTCCGCCTATCTTGGGCCCGATGAATCGCTCTGGGCGGCGCATGATGCCAGTCTGCTGATGCGGCGGCGGGGCTTTGACGGGCCGATGCTGATCGACCAGGGCACGGCGGACCAGTTCCTGGACAAGCTGCGCCCCGAGGCTTTGGCAGAGGCGATGGCCGCTGTCCGCCAGGGGGGCACGTTCCGGATGCAGAAGGGCTATGACCACAGCTATTTCTTCGTCTCCAGCTTCATGGAAGACCATGTCGCATTCCATGCCGCGGCGCTGGCCGGCTAGGGTGGCGGCTGTTGCGCTGGCCGTGGCGCTGGCAGCCCTGCCTGCGGCGGCTTCGGATGCGGCGCAGGGCGTGCTGGCGCAGGTCAATGCCCTGCGCGCAAAGGCAGGATGCGCGCCGCTGAGCCTGAACCCGGCGCTGATGGCAGCGGCCAGAACCCATGCCCGCAACATGGCCGAGCAGAACTTCTTCGGGCATACCGGCAAGGACGGACGCGGCTTCGCGGCGCGGATCCGGGCACAGGGCTACAGCTACGGCCTCGCCGCCGAAAACATCGCCGCCGGCCAGCCGACGGTGGACCGAGCCGTGCAGGCCTGGCTGAAAAGCCCGGGCCACCGCCGCAACATGCTGAACTGCCGTTTCCGCGACACCGGCATCGCCATGGTCCATCAGCCCGACGATGCGCCCCTGCGCGGCCAGAGCCGCGGCCTGCGCTATTATTGGGTGCAGGTCTTCGGTTCGCCGCGATGACCCGCCTGCTGATCGACGCCGATGCCTGCCCGGTCAAGGCCGAGGCGGAGCGGGTGGCCACCCGCCTGGGGGTGCGCATGGTGCTGGTGTCGAACGGCGGCATTCGGCCCTCGGCCAATCCGCTGGTCGAAAGCGTCTATGTGGCACAGGGCCCGGACGAGGCCGACAAGTGGATCGCCGGGGCCTGCGGTCCGGGCGATGTGGTCGTGACCGCCGACATCCCGCTGGCTGCGAAATGCGTGGCGGCAGGCGCCCGTGTGCTGAAGCCGAACGGCGAGGAGCTGACTGCGAGGAATATCGGGATGGTGCTGGCGACGCGCGACCTGATGGCCGACCTGCGCAGCGCGGACCCGTTCCGCCAGGGCGGCGGAGCGCTGTTCTCAAGGGCGGACCGCAGCCGGTTTCTGGAGACGCTCGACCGCCTGCTGCGCGCCGCCCTGCACAGCTGACAGCGGGCGCTTCCCGACCTGCCCTGTCGCGGGCAGGACAGACGCTTCCCCGACGCCCGGATCATCTGCCGCCATGGCCCGATCCCAAGCCCTGACCGGAATCCTGTTTGCCGCCGGCGGCACGATGATCTTTTCGATCAATGACGTGGCGATCAAGTTCCTGTCCGGCGGCTATGCCCTGCACCAGGTCATCCTGATCCGCGCTTTTGTCGCCATGGCCTTCATCCTGACCGTGATCCACCTGTCGGAACGCGGCTGGTCTCAGGTCGGCACCAGCCGGCCGGGCACGCATCTGCTGCGCGTGGCGATCATCATGGTGTCGAATGTGACCTTCTTCCTCGGCCTTGCCGCCCTGCCCCTGGCCGACGCGGTGGCGGTGGCCTTCATCAGCCCGATCGTCATCACGCTGATGTCGATCGTCTTCCTGCGGGAAAAGGTCGGCCCACGCCGCTGGGCGGCAGTTGTCGTGGGCATGGTCGGCGTCGTCGTGATGCTGCGCCCCGGCGCCGGGGTGATCCAGCCCGCCGCCCTGCTGGTGCTGGTCTCGGCCGTCCTCTATGCCAGCGGCAACCTGCTGGCCCGGCACATGGGGGGCACCGAAAGCGCAATGACGCTGTCCTTCTATGTGCAGGCGGGGTTCATCGTCGTCAGCCTGTGCATGGGGCTCTGGGCTGGCGACGGGCACATGGCAACCGACGATCCGATCTGGGCCTTTCTCTTCCGCCCCTGGATCTGGCCGCCCCTGGCCGACTGGCCGGTGTTCCTGGCCACGGGCCTGTCGGTCGGCATCGGCGGGCTTATGGTCACCCAGGCCTACCGCACCGCCGAGGCCGGGCTGATCGCGCCCTTCGAATATGTCGGCATGCCGCTGGCGATCTTCTGGGGCGTGGTGATCTTCGGCACCTTCCCCGATGCCACCGCCTGGGTGGGCATTGCGCTGATCTGCGGATCGGGCCTTTATGTCCTTTGGCGGGAAACCGTGGTGCGGCAAAGGACGCAGGATGCAGCCTGAGGCAGTGGTCTTCGACATCGGCAACGTGCTGGTGCACTGGCAGCCCGAGGCGTTCTACGACCGGGTGATCGGCGAGGCGCGCCGCCGCGCGCTGTTTCGGGCGGCAGAGCTGCCGCAGATGAATGCCCTGATCGACGACGGGGCGCCGTTCCGCGAAACGATCTACGACCGGGCCGACCGCCATCCGGAATGGCGCGCGGAAATCCGCCTGTGGCACGACCGCTGGATCGAGCTGTTCGGTCCCCGGATCGAGGGATCCATCGCCCTGATGCGTGCCCTGCGGGCCAAGGGCGTCCCGGTCTTTGCGCTGACGAATTTCGGCAGTTCCACCTACGAGATGGCGCGCGACCGGCTGGAGTTCCTGAACGAGTTCGACCGCGAATATGTCTCGGGCCGGCTGTTCGTGTCCAAGCCCGAGCCGCGCATCTACCGGATCGTCGAAGAGGACAGCGGCATCCCGCCCGACCGGCTGATCTTCGCCGACGACCGCGCGGAAAACATCACCGCCGCCTCCCGCCGGGGCTGGCGCACGCATCAGTTCGAAAGCTGGCAGGGCTGGGCACGGCGGCTGGTGGCCGAAGGGCTTCTGACGGAAGGGGAGGCAGGGCTGTGATCAACATCGTCCCGAAGGAGGCGGAAGCGCATCTGGACTGGCCGGGCCTTCTGGCCGCGCTGGAGGCCGGGCACCGCCTGCCCAGGGCCGAGATCGCCGATCTCTTCCTGAATCGCGGGGCAGATACTGTGCTGGACCGCGCCGCCTGGATCGACGGCCTTGGCGCGCTGGTCAAGGTGGCGACCGTGCATCCCGGCAATGCCGCGCTGGGCAAGCCCACGATCAACGGTGCGGTCACACTTTATGACGACGTGACCGGAGAGCTGACGGCGCTGGTCGATTTCCACCTGGTGACCAAATGGAAAACCGCCGGCGACAGCCTTCTTTCGGCCACCCGCCTTGCCCGCAAGGATGCAAAAGAGATCCTGCTGGTCGGTGCCGGAACCGTCGCGCGCTCCATGGTCGAGGCCTATTCCAGCGCCTTCCCCGGCGCCCGCTTCACCGTCTGGAGCCGCAACCGCAGTTCGGCCCTCGCCATGGGCCTGCCCGTGGCCGACGACCTTGAGACAGCGGTCCGCAAGGCTGACATCATCTGCACCGCCACCATGGCGACAGAACCCCTGATCCGGGGCGACTGGCTGCAACCGGGCCAGCATCTCGACCTGATCGGCGCCTTCAAGGCGGGCATGCGCGAGGTGGACGATACCGCGATGCGCCGTGCGCGCCTGTTCGTGGACAGCCGCGCCACCACGCTGCACCACATCGGCGAACTGATCGAACCCCTTGCCTCGGGCGCGATCACCGAAAGCGATGTCATTGCCGATTTCTATGACGACCCGGCGCTTTATGCCCGCCGGTCGGATGACGAGATCACCATCGCCAAGAACGGCGGCGGCGCCCATCTGGACCTGATGACCGCGACCTACATCGCCAATCGCTGGCGCAACCGCAGCCAGGCGGAATAACCGGCGGCCCCCCGGCTTGTCCTCTTGCCGCCGGGGCTTGTCGCCCTCGACATCCGGCAGACGCGAGCTGCCATGAACGGCCGGCTCTGCTGCGCAAGACACTGGCGATCGCTGAATTGCGGATCTGACGACGAGTGGCCGTGGCACGCCCGTGACGACCTTGGCCCATGGCGTTTGCTTCCATTCCCGAGAAAGGAACGCACCATCAAACCCTCATTGCAAGAACCTGTTGGCCGCGCGCCCCCCTTCCCGCGAGGGGCCCCTGTCCCGGTCGGGCAGTCGGATCAGCCGGAGCCGCGCTTCGCGGGGTGGTGACGGGCAGGGGTGCCGACCGGTGCCGGCGCCTCGCTGTCAGGGTTTGCGTTACCCCGGGATACAGATCGATCACCTCAACCCATTGCAGGACCGTCTGGCCGGTGGCATGACGACCGGGAAACGGGTTGTGGAGGACATCATGACGATCAGATTCGGGCTTCTGGGTGCGGGGCGCATCGGCAAGGTGCATGCGAAGGCGGTGACGGGGAACCCGGCCGCAAGGCTGGTGGCGGTGTCGGATGCGATGCCCGCTGCGGCGCAGGCGATCGCCGATCAGTATGGCTGCGAGGTGCGCACGATCGACGCCATTGCAGCGGCAGGCGACATCGACGCGGTGGTGATCTGCACGCCCACCGACACCCATGCCGACCTGATCGAGCAGTTCGTGAAGGCCGGGAAAGCGGTATTCTGCGAAAAGCCGATCGATCTCAGCCTTGCGCGCGTGAAGCAGTGCCTTGATGTCGTGCGTGCCAGCAAGGGCACGCTGATGGTCGGCTTCAACCGCCGCTTCGACCCGCATTTCCGTGCCGTGAAGGCCGAGATCGACAACGGCCACCTTGGCGCGGTCGAAATGGTGGTGATCATCAGCCGCGATCCCGGCGCCCCGCCGGTGGACTACATCCGGCGGTCGGGCGGCATCTTCCGCGACATGACGATCCATGACTTCGACATGGCCCGGTTCCTGCTGGGCGAAGAGGTGGCCGAGGTCTCGGCCATGGCCTCGGTTCTGGTCGATCCCGAAATCGGCAAGGCGGGCGACAGCGACAGCGTGCAGGTGATGCTGCGCACGGTCAGCGGCAAGCTGGCGGTTATCTCGAACAGCCGCCGCGCGACCTATGGCTACGACCAGCGGATCGAAGTGCATGGGTCCAAGGGCATGGCGGCGGCCGAAAACCAGCGCCCGGTCAGCATCGAGGTCGCAACGGCTGCCGGCTACACCCGCCCGCCACTGCACGATTTCTTCATGACGCGCTACACCGAGGCCTATGCCGCCGAGATCACGGCCTTCATCGACGCGATGGCGGGCAAGGCCGAGGCCAGCCCTTCGGGCGAGGACGGGCTTCTGGCGCTGGCACTGGCAGAGGCAGCCCTGAAATCGGTTGCCGAGGGGCGCACCGTGAAGGTGAGCGAGGTTCTCTGACCCCGCAGCGACCGGGACGGGGCCATTCCTGTCACGTTGACGAAAAGAGAAAGGGTTGCCCTGCGCAGGCAACCCTTTCCGAGATCCAAGGAGATGGGCCAGTTAGGCATCCAAATCCAATCGTGGTGGTCATTTCCAAGGGGCTGCCCTCAGAAAATCATCCCTCCGACTGTCCCGACACCTCTCTCCAATATCACTCTAGACACTGGATCACCTCCTTTCAAATGGTTGCCGATGAGAGGAGCGTGCCACAGATTTTGTGTTTGTCAAAACAAATCACGCAACCTTTGCCGTCAGGCGGGTAACCGCGACCCGAAACGGCACAAGTGCCACCAGGGCCAGCAGAAGCTTCACGATCCAGTCGCCAAGCGCCAGCGAGACCCAGAACGGCGCGACAGGGCCAAGGCCGATCAGCGGCATCGGGTCGGCGGCCCAGGACACATCGTTGGCGGGCTCGATGAAAGTCAGCGTGCCGGAAAAGGCGATGGTGAAGAACAGCGCGGTATCCACGCTGGATCCGATCAGGGTCGATACCAGGGGGGCCTTCCACCAGCTGCCCTGACGCAGGCGATCGAAGATCGTCACGTCAAGCAGCTGGGCGGTCAGAAAGGCCAGGCCCGAGCCGATTGCGATGCGCAGGGTAACCAGCGGGCCGAACTCGCCCGTGATCTGCGTGCCGATGAACGAGCAGACAACGCCGGTGACAAAGCCCGCCAGCACCACGCGCCGCGCAACCGCAGGGCCGGCCAGGCGATTGGCAAGGTCGGTGACCAGAAAGGCGAAGGGATAGGTCAACGCCCCCCATGTGAGGTAGAGCCCAAGCGGATACTGGACAAGGATGTTGGACGCGGTGACGATCACCGCCATGGCAATTATGCCGGGCAGAAGCAGGCGCATGATGTGATCCGTTTTGACAAGGTCGCGGAGACTTGGCCCCCGACATGAGGGCGCGGGCGACCTATACCTGCGCCCTGCGTCTGTCAATCGGTATCCTTCCCGGCTCAGTTTGCCGCCAGCACCGCCTGACACTGTTTCGGCAGGTCGGCCATGGTGAATTCGCGCGGCCCCTTCTTGCGAGGTGCTTCCTCGTCCTTCGGCTTCTTTCCATCGGACTTGGGCGGGTTCAGATAGTCGGTCACCCACCACATCAGCGTGTCGTCGCAGCCGTCACCGCCCTTTGAAAGTTCAACCACCGTCGGGGTCTGCGTCTCGCACAGCCGCGCGCCTTTCGGGCATTTCAATCGGACGTGAAAGTGCGTGTCGTGTCCGGCGACCGGACGGATCTTCTGAAGCCATTTCCTGTCCTGGGCGGTGGCCGTCCTGCACATCTCGATCTTGACCGCCGCGGCAACGAAGATGCGATCCACCCGCGGGTCGGAGGCCGCCGCCTTCAGCAGGCGGTGATGCACGCCGGTCCAGTTCCCGGTCACCGAACGCTGGTCGGCCGAACGCACCGGGATCGAGCTGATCTCCTCGCGCTGCTCGCGGGTCAGCGACAGACTGCGTGGCGGCAGCATCCAGATGTCGGCGTCCAGTCCGATCTGGTGGCTGGCGTGGCCGCTGGTCATCGGCCCGCCGCGCGGCTGGCTGATGTCGCCGATGTAAAGGCCCTTGCCGAAACCGATGTCGCGGGCGGTCTGCGACAGGTCCATAAGGAACTGTATGGTAACCGGATGGCCCCAGTTGCGGTTCCGCGACAGCCGCATCGCCTGCCAGGTCGGGCCGGTTTCCGGCAATTCGACCAGACCTGCCGCGCAACCACGGGCATAAGAGCCTATGGGCATCGCATCCTCGCGCGAGGGCGTGGCCATGGCGCCGAACAGCTTGTTCGCCAGTTTTTCCGCCTGGGCGGGCGCTGCCAGGCACAAGATCAGCAGAACTGCGCGGGTCAGCATCAGGCCTTCATCTCTCCCCTGGGTCGAACGAAGGATAGCAGGAAAAGACCGATCAGGAACAACACGATCAGCGGAGCGATGCCGATGCGCTGCGATCCGCTGATCATGGTGGCCAGCGCGATCAGGGCCGGCGCAAGGAAGCTGGTGACCTTGCCCGACAGGGCATAAAGCCCGAAGGCCTCGGTCGCGCGGTCCGGCGTGGTGTGGCGGGCCATCATCGTTCGGCTGGCCGCCTGCAGCGAGCCGCCCGCCGCCCCGATCAGCGCACCGCAACCGAAGAAGATCGCGTCGGGCAGGCTGGATGCAGGGTCAAGGGCAAGGCCCCACAGGCTTTCCCGCGTCATGCCGACGATGACGATGCAGACCAGGATCAGCACAAGGATCGACGCCACGATCACCGGTTTCGGCCCGTAGGCCCGGTCGGCCCGGCCACCGATGAAGGCAACGATCATCGCCGTCACCACGCCGACGATGCCGAAAATGCCGATCTGGGTGATGGACCAGCCCAGCACGCCCGAAGCATAGATGCCGCCGAACCCGTAAAGCGCATTCAGCGCGTCGCGGTAGAATAGTGAGGACAGAAGATAGGCCGTCAGGCTGCGCCGGTAGCGCAGGCTGCGGATCAGGTCGCCTAGGCTGGCCAGGGCACGTTCAAGATGCAGCGGGCGCCGCTCGGTGCGGGGTTCCTTGACCCACAGGAAGAATGGGATCATGAACACGACATACCACAGAGCGGTGAAGGGGCCGACGAAGCGGGTGCCCTCGCGAGCTTCGGTATCGAGGCCGAAAAGCGGCGGGATGCCCAGAAGCGTCAGACCGGTATCGGCGCCCTCGGCAAAGAACAGCAGCATCACGATCAGCGCCACAAGACCGCCCAGATAGCCGAAGGCAAAACCCGTGCCCGAGATCGCGCCGAGGTCGTCCGATTGCGTCAGCGAGGGCATCAGCGCATTGGTGAAGATCGTGGCGAACTCCATGCCGACAAAGCCAAGCCCGAACAGCAGAACGGCCCAGAACAGCATCCCCGCCTCGCCGCCCGGCGCCACCCACCACAGGCCCGCTGCGCCGATCACATAGCATGCGGAAAAGGCCCAGACCCAGACCAGCCGCCGCCCCGTGCCGTCGGCGATGGCGCCCAGGACCGGGGCCAGCACCGCGATGATCAGCGAGGCGATGGCCAGGCCCCAGCCCCAGTAGGCCTGGGCAGCAGCCTTGGCGGCCTCTTCGTCGAGGCCCGCACCCATGTAGTAGCCTCGGGCGATCTCGGCGAAGTAGGGGCCGAAGACGAAGGTCAGAAGCAGCGTGTTGTAGGGCTGGCTGGCCCAGTCGAAGAAATACCAGCCCCAGATGCGCTTCCTGTCGCCGACCATGCCCTGCCCCTTGGTCTTTCCCGAAGTGAACCCGGAAAAGCCGCCTGGCGCAAGCTGTCGCGCTTCCGCCCTTGCGGGCGTCATCTCGGGCGCGGCGAAAAGACCCGTCAGGGGCGATGAGCGGACCCGACCCGCCCGGGCGGCCAGGGGCGGGTTGCCTCGGCCGCGCACCAGGCCGTGACCCAGTCGGGCAGGGGCGGGCTTTCCGGGGGCAGGCCCATGGCCAGCGCCAACTCGCGCGGAGGGACGATCCCGGCCTTCGACACGATGGCCGACCGGATCAGCACCTGCGAGGTGCACTCTTCGCCCTTCCACATCGACTGGTCCATGTAGATGAACCGTTCGTCCCAGCCAAGGCAGCGGCTGCGCATCGTCAGCCGCATGAACATGGTCACCCGGCGCCGGTACCGCACCGAGGCCCCCGCCACCGTCATGCCCCAGCGCATTTCCCGCAGGATGCGGTGCAGGCCTGTCCGGACCCCCAGCGGCAACCGGCCCAGGTCGTACAGCGTCAGCGTGCGGCCGTTGTTCAGCTCCACCCACGGGTCAAGATCCCAGGGCCAGCAGATCAGACTGTCTTCATGCGTGTCGAAAATGCCCAGCGGCGCTTGACGGCGGGCCCGGGCCATGGCCCTGAACATGCGCAGGAAAGGATACATCTGCTTCTCCCGTTTCCCGCCCGGATTTGCCCGGGTCGGCGGCAAGGTCAAGCGCAACGCTGCGGAAGGCATTGCCCTTCCCCGCCCCTGCGGCTACCTCTGGCCGAAACCTGCGCCGGAGTGCCCGATGACCTCGCTCTTCCAGATCCTGCTTCTGATCCTAGACATCGCGCAGTTCATCATCATCGCCCACATCATCATGAGCTGGCTGATCAATTTCCAGGTGCTGAACCTGCGCCAGCCGCTTGTCGCCTCGATCTGGGACGGGCTGAACCGGCTGCTGGAACCGGTCTATTCCCGCGTGCGCAGTATTCTGCCGAACATGGGCGGACTTGATCTTGCGCCGCTGGTCGTGCTGATCGCGGTCTATGCGCTGCGGATCATCCTGATCAACAACGCCGCCGTCTTCCTCTGATCCCTTGGACCAGGCGGCCCGGCTTCTGCACTCTGTCTTCGGCTTCCCCGATTTCCGCCCCGGTCAGGCGGAAATCGTGCAGTCGGTGCTTTCAGGGCGGAACACGCTGGCCATCATGCCCACTGGCGGCGGCAAGTCGCTCTGCTTCCAGCTTCCGGCGCTTTGCCGCGAAGGGGTGACGGTCGTCATCTCGCCGCTCATTGCACTGATGCGGGACCAGGTCCGCGCGCTGCGGGCGGCGGGTGTAGAGGCCGGGGCGCTGACCTCGGGCAACACCGGCGAAGAGACGGAGGCAGTCTTTCAGGCCATCGACGACGGTCGCCTGAAGCTTCTCTACATGGCGCCGGAACGGTTGGCTTCGGGCGGGGCGCTGGCCTTGCTGCGACGGGCCCGATGCAGCCTGATCGCGGTCGACGAAGCCCATTGCGTCAGCCAGTGGGGCCATGACTTCCGCCCCGACTACCTGCGGATCGGCGAACTTCGCCGGTCGCTGAAGGTGCCGCTCGCGGCGTTTACCGCCACGGCCGACCACGAGACCCGGGCCGAGATCGTCGCCCGGCTGTTCGACGGCGAGGCGCCGGCCACCTTCCTGCGCGGCTTCGACCGGCCGAACATCCACCTGGCCTTCGCCGTCAAGTCCAGCCCGCGCGAGCAGATCCTGCGCTTTGCGGCGGCGCGAAAGGGGCAATCCGGCATTGTCTATTGCGGCACCCGTGCCAAGACCGAGGTGCTGGCCCAGGCCCTGCGCGAGGCGGGCCATCCCGCGGCGGCCTATCATGGCGGAATGGAGGCGGAAGAGCGCCGGCAGGTCGAGGCGCGCTTCCAGCGCGAGGACGCGCTGATCGTCGTTGCGACGGTCGCCTTCGGAATGGGGATCGACAAGCCCGACATCCGCTGGGTCGCCCATGCCGACCTGCCGAAGTCGATCGAGAGTTATTATCAGGAAATCGGCCGCGCGGGCCGCGATGGCAGCCCGGCCGAGACGCTGACGCTTTACGGCCCCGACGACATCCGTCTGCGCCGGTCGCAGATCGACGAAAGCGCAGCTCCGGCAGAGCGCAAGGCCGCCGATCACGGGCGGCTGAACGCGCTGCTGGGCCTTGCCGAGGCCCTGGCCTGCCGTCGGCAGGTGCTGCTGGGCTATTTCGGGGAAGAGGCCGGGGCCTGCGGCAACTGCGACCTGTGCGACCGCCCGGCGCAGACCTTCGATGCAACCGAGGCCGTGCGCAAGGCGCTGTCGGCCATCCTCCGCACCGGGGAATGGTCCGGGGTCGGGCATCTGATCGACATCCTGACCGGCACGCCGACGCCCAAGGTGCGCGAGCGCGGGCACCATCTGTTGCCGACCTTTGCCGTCGGCCGCGACCTGTCGAAGGCGGCCTGGGGTGCCGTGTTCCGGCAGATGATGGGGCGCGACCTCGTGCGACCGGACCCCGAACGCCACGGTGCGCTGCGCATGACCGAAGCTGCGCGGCCCGTCCTGCGCGGCGAGGCCACGGTGATGCTCCGGCGCGACACGATCGCAGCGTCGGCGGATCGTGAAGTCGTGCGCACACAGGTTGCAGACGAGGACGCGGCCCTGCTATCGCTGCTGAAAGCGAAACGCCGCGCGCTGGCCGAGGCGCAGAACGTGCCGGCCTATGTCGTCTTTCCAGACCGCACCCTGATCGAGATGACCGAACGCAAGCCCCGGACGCTGGACCAGATGGCCGGCATCACCGGGGTCGGCGCGAAAAAGCTGGAAAGCTATGGCGCGGCCTTTCTCGAGGTGATCGCGGGCGAGGCAAAGCAGCTGCACCCGGCGCGGATGCGGCTGGCCGGACGGCCCGAAGGCGCGCTTTTCGACCGGCTGGCCGAGGCACAGCTTGCGCTTGCGCGCGGCGCGGACGGGACGGGGAAATATCTGTCCTGCACCCATTCCACCCTGCGCGCCATCGCCGAACGGCGGCCCTCGACCCTGGCGGAACTTGCCGCGATACCCGGAATGGGCGAGCACAAGCTGGAACGCTTCGGCGCTGCCTTTCTGGCGGTCCTGCGCGAGGGCTGATCCTGCTGCAAGGTCAGTCGTGGCGGCGTTCCAGCTGGGCCAGCCGCACCTGCCGCAGCGCCTCGACCAGAAGCGCGGTCAGAAGGCCGAAGCTGAGAAAGCCATTGACGGCCGTCATGGCTGCCAGAATGCGCCATTCCGTTGGCGGCACCATGTCGCCAAGGCCGAGGGTGGTGAAGCATTCCAGCGCGAAATAGACCGCCTCTTCCATGGTCGCGAACGCGCCCAGAAGGTGCAGCGTTCCGGCCCAGCTCCAGACGCCGGCGGTGACGACGCCAAGCACCCACAGGCCGACGCCGATCAGCATCAGCAGAAGCTTCGGCCGCTGCGGCTGGGCGATGAGCCAGGGGTGGGCGCTTCGGAAGACGACTTCCAGCACCAGCGCGGCCACCGCCATCACCACCAGATTGGCGATGAGCAACCCGGTTCCAAGCGCGATCTGTGTCAGCATGGTGTCCCTTCTGGACTAAGGCCTCGCCAAGGCTTATCTCAGCGCGATCATGGTGGCCAAGTCCGATCCCAATTCCAGACTGATTGCCGAGAACCGGCGTGCGCGGTTCGATTACCACATTGAATCCGACCTGGAGGCAGGCATCGTCCTTCACGGATCGGAAGTGAAAAGCCTGCGGCAGGGCGGCGCGAACATCGCCGAAAGCTATGCCTCGGTCGAGGGCGGCGAGCTTTGGCTCATCAACAGCTACATCGCCCCCTATCTGCAGGCCAAGACCTTCGGACACGAGGAACGGCGGCGCCGCAAGCTTCTGGTGTCGAAGAAGGAACTCTCGCGCCTGTGGAACGCGGTGGGCCGCGAGGGCATGACCATCGTGCCGATGAAGATGTATTTCAACGACCGCGGCATCGTGAAGCTGAAGCTTGGCATCGCAAAGGGCAAGAAGCTGGCCGACAAGCGAGAAACCACAGCCAAGCGCGACTGGGAGCGGCAGAAGGCCCGGCTTCTGAAGCAGAACAGCCGGGACTGACCTGCACCATTCGTTGACCGAAATGGCCATGTCTGGCACCATTTTCCGACCGGACAGCAAATCCGGGGTCGTCCGGACGCCCTTCCCGGGCCCACCGGACCAGAGGGAAAGGCTGTGGTCATGGGAATGGAACTGATCATCCAGATCATCGCGGGTCTGATCGGCGGAAATGCCGCAGGCGCCGGGCTAAAGAACCTCAGCCTGGGCACCGCAGGCAATTCGATCGCCGGAGCCGTGGGTGGCGGTCTGGGCGGGGTAATCCTTGCAATGCTGGGCGGCGACGGCGCGGCCGCGGATGCGGCGAAAAGCCTGGACCTGAATGCCATCATCCAGTCGGTGGCCGGCGGCGGTGTCGGGGGTGCGGTGCTGACGGCAATCCTTGGCGCGATCAGGAAGGCGCTGGTGAAGTAAGACGGCTGGCACAGGCGCCAGGGGACGCCCGCCCCGTGCCGTACCGCTGCGCCTGTCCGGTGTGCTTGCGTCCGGGGGCCGCCCGCGGGTATATGCGGCTGACCCTACGGGAGGCCCCCAGATGACCCCATCGCCGCAGGACGACCCCAGGACGCTGGTCTCGACCGACTGGCTGGCCAAACACCTGCGCGACCCCGACCTGCGGGTTCTGGACGCCAGCTGGTATCTGCCCGATGCCGGGCGGGATGCGAAGGCCGAATATCAGGCCGCCCACATCCCCGGTGCGCGCTTCTTCGACATCGACGAGATTTCCGACCAGCGCTCCAGCCTGCCGCACATGGCGCCTCCGCCCGAAAAGTTCATCAGCCGGATGCGGGCGATGGGCGTGGGCGACGGGCATCAGGTTGTGGTCTATGACGGTGCCGGCCTTTTCAGTGCGGCACGTGTCTGGTGGACGTTCCGGCTGATGGGCAAGACCGATGTGGCCGTGCTGGACGGCGGCTTCCCCAAATGGCGCGCCGAGGGCCGCGAGATCGAGGACATGCCGCCGGTGATACGCGACCGGCACATGACGGTTTCCCGCCAGAACCATCTGGTCAAGGATGTGACCCAGGTCGCCCATGCGGCAAAGCTGGGCGAGGCGGAAATCCTGGATGCCCGATCGGCCGCGCGCTTTCGGGGCGAGGCACCGGAACCCCGCCCCGGCCTTAGGTCGGGGCATATTCCGGGGTCCAGGAACATCCCCTTTACCGAGGTGCTGAACACTGATGGCACGATGAAGACGCCGGCCGAACTGAAGGCCCTGTTCGAAGCTGCGGGGGTGGACCTGACCAAACCCGCGATCACCACCTGCGGCTCGGGTGTCACGGCTGCGATCCTGAGCCTGGCGCTGGAACGGATCGGACATCGCAACCACGCGCTCTATGATGGCTCCTGGGCCGAATGGGGCATGTATGACGACCTGCGGGTGGCAACCGGGCCCTAGGTCCGGCGCCCCGCGCCACCCTGTCCGTAGCTTTCGCCGGAGTTTCCCATGCTTGAATCCCTGTCCCCCCAGCCGCAGGACAAGATCCTGCAACTGATTGCCATGTTCCGCGACGACCCCAGGACGACGAAGATCGACCTTGGCGTTGGCGTGTACAAGGACGCGAACGGCCTTACCCCGGTGATGCGCGCCGTCAAGGCGGCCGAGAAAAGGCTGTGGGAGACCGAGACGACAAAGACCTATACGGCCCTTGCCGGCGACCCAGCCTACAACGCCGCCATGGTGGGGATGATCCTCGGGCAGGGCTTTGCCGACCGCGCGGCCAGTGTCGCGACCCCCGGCGGCACCGGCGCGATCCGGCAGGCGCTGGAACTGATCCGCATGGCCAACCCCAAGGCCCGCGTCTGGATGAGCGCGCCGACCTGGCCGAACCATCCGTCGATCGTGAAATACCTCGGCATGACGGGGGTAGAGTATCGCTATCTCGATGTCGCCACATCGGGCATCGACTTTGCCGGACTGATGGCCGACCTCGAGGGCGTGGCGGCGGGCGATGCCGTCCTGTTGCACGGCTGCTGCCACAATCCGACAGGTGCGAACCTGGATGCCGGGCAATGGGACCAGGTAATCGCGCTTCTGCAACGGAAGGGCGCGGTGCCTTTCGTTGACCTTGCCTATCAGGGGTTCGGTGACGGGCTGGAACAGGATGCGGCGGCAACCCGCAAGATCGCCGCGGCCTTCCCCGAAGTGCTGATCGCCGCCTCGTGCAGCAAGAACTTCGGCATCTATCGCGAACGCACCGGCATCCTGATCGCGCTGACATCAGCCGACCGCAAGGGTGTGGTGCAGGGCAACCTGAACTTCCTGAACCGGCAGAATTACAGCTTCCCGCCCGACCACGGCGCGCGTGTGGTGACGATGATCCTGGAAGATGCGGCCCTGACCGCCGACTGGATGGCGGAACTGGAAGAGGTGCGGCAGAACATGCTGGACCTTCGCAGGCAGCTGGCCGACGAGTTGCGCCGCGCCACCAATTCCGGGCGGTTCGACTTCGTGGCGCATCACCGGGGCATGTTCAGCCGGCTTGGCCTGACCGAGGCGCAGGTCGCCCGCCTGCGGGAAGAGCATGGCATCTACATGGTCAGCGACAGCCGGATCAACATTGCCGGTCTGAACGCGCATACCGTGCCGGTACTGGCCGCGGCGATCGCACAGGTGATCTGACGCATCATGCTTGCCGTCGTGCTTTCACTTGCGGCGGCGGCGAGCTTCGCGCTGTCGGCGATGCAGATCGACAGCCTGACAGGCCGGGTGAGCGCGCTGCAACTGGCGCGCTGGCAGATGACGATGGCCTTCGGGATGACTGCCGCCGCCTCGCTGGCCCTTGGCGGATGGCGCACGGTCGGGCTGGAGCAGTTCGCCTGGCTGGCGGGATCGTCTGTCGTGGGGATCATGCTGGCCACCGTCTGCTTTGTCGCCACGATCCAGCTTCTGGGCGCGCGGCTGAATGCACTGGTCTTCACGCTTTCGGCGCCTTTCGCGCTGATCATGGGCTATGCGTTCCGGGGCGAGACGGTGAACCTGCTGCAAGGTGCCGGGGTCGGGCTGATCCTGGCGGGAATCGTGCTGGCTATCCTCGGTCCCGGCGGACGCGAAGGCGCGCGCGGGCAGGGCGCGCTGGCGCTTGGGCTGGGGCTGGGTGTGATCACCGCGCTTGGCCAGGCGGGCGGCAGCCTTCTGGCCCGCCCGGCGATGCTGGCGGGGGTCGAGCCCTTCACGGCGATGGCGATCCGGTCCGGGCTAGGGGCGGCGTTCTTCCTGGCCCTGCTGGCGCTGCCGCCGCTGCGGCCAGCGGCTTGGCCTGCAATGCCAGAGGTGCGGCGGATCGGGGCCTCGGCCTTCTCGGGGATGTTCCTGGGCATGTCGCTGCTGATGGCCGCGCTGGCACACGGCGATGTGGGGATCGTGACGACGCTTTCCTCGACCACGCCGATCCTGATCCTGCCGATGGTCTGGGTTGTTTCCCGCCGCGTACCGGCCCCCATGGCCTGGCTTGGGGCTGCGCTGGCCGTGGCAGGGACGGCGCTGATCACGCTGGGCCAGACGGCCTGACCCGCGCCGCTTTCCACGCGGCCAGCAGGCCCGCGGCGGCGATCGCGCCCATGCCGGCAAAGCCGTACAGGTCCGGCAGCTGCCCGAAGACCAGCCAGCCCAGCACCGTGGCAAAGGCGACGTGCAGGTAGTTGACCGGCGCCAGGACGGCCGCCGGCGCCTCGCGGTAGGCGCTGGTGAACATCAGGTGGCCCAGCGTCGCAAGCGCCCCCAGCGCCAGCATCAGCGCAGCATCGACCGGGCCGGGCAGCGGCCCGGCGCCCAGCAGCGGAACCAGCATCAGGAAGACTACCGCTCCGACAAGAGCGGTGTGGACCATCAGCGCCATCGTGGTCTCGGTGCGGGTCAGGATGCGGGTCAGCAGGTGGTAGCCCGTGGCCAGGGTCGCATTGGCCAGCGCCAGCGCCACGCCCCAGGGGTCAAGGCCGCCGCCCGGCCGCGCGATCAGCAGAACGCCGGAAAAGCCGAGGGCCGCGGCGACCCAGCCGGCGGTGCTGACGCGCTCGCCGAGAACGGGGCCAGAGGCCAGCATCAACAGGACCGGTGTGATGTAGATGATCGCCACTGTCTCGGCCACCGGCATGATGCGCAGCGCCAGAAGCATGGTGATCGAGGCCATCGCAAGGCAGAGGCCCCGCAGGATCACCAGGCCGGTCCGACGCGTCCGCCACAGGGCCGCACCATGCCGCGGGACCATGACGGCAGCAACCAGCGCAAGGTTCACGGTATAGCGTGCGGCAAGGATAAGCATGGTGGTGTAAAGGGCGGCAAGATGCTTGCCCAACGCATCGGCCAGAGCGAACAGGAAGGTCGCGGCGATCACCAGAACCGCGCCTTTCAACAGAGTGCCTTCGCGGTCCATGCGGGAAATCCTTCGACGGGCGGACACTAGACTGGCCATGCGACAGAGGGAAGGCGCATCGACGGGGTGCCCGACGGTGTCGGCAGACTGCGGAAGAGGCCGCCGACATGAACCCTGCAATGGAAATGGCCCGCGGGGGGAGGAACCCGCGGGCCGACGTGACCTTTGGCGGCAAACCGGGAGGAGGCGGCCCGCCGCCGGGTCGTCTGTTTACGAATGGTAGGCCTGCTCGCCGTGGCTGGTGAGGTCAAGGCCCTGCCGCTCGGTGTCGTTGTCCACGCGCAGGCCCATGGTCATGTCCACCAGCTTGAAGGCGATGAAGGACACGACGCCCGACCAGACGATGGTGATGAGGACGCCCTCGATCTGGATCCAGAGCTGGGCCATCATCGCATAGTCGTCGCCCTTGACCCCGCCGAAGGCCGCAGCCGAGAAGACGCCGGTCAGCACAGCGCCGACGATCCCGGCGACGCCGTGGATGCCGAACACGTCCAGGCTGTCGTCATACTTCAGCTTCAGCTTCACCACGGTGACGAAGAAGTAGCTGGCCAGCGTCGCAAGCACACCCAGCAGGATCGCCCCCATCGGGCCGATGGTGCCGCAGGCCGGGGTGACAGCGACAAGCCCGGTGATCATGCCCGAGGCCGCGCCCAGCATCGAGGCCTTGCCGCGCGCCATGCCCTCGATCGCACACCAGGCCAGCGTCGCCGCTGCGGTGCAGATGAAGGTGTTGATCATCGCCAGCGCCGCGCCGCCATTGGCTTCGAGGTTGGAGCCGACGTTGAAGCCGAACCAGCCGACCCACAGCATCGAGGCGCCGATCATGGTCATGACCATGGAATGCGGGGCCATGTTGTCCTTGCCGTAACCGATGCGCGGTCCGATCACGATGGCGCCGACCAAGGCGGCGATCCCGGCGTTGATGTGCACCACCGTGCCGCCGGCGAAGTCGATCGCACCCTTGCCGTAGAGATAGCCGCTGGCATCCCAGACCATGTGCGCGATCGGGAAGTAGGAGAAGGTGCCCCAGAGGACCGAGAACACCAGGACCGACTTGAATTTGACCCGTTCCGCGAAAGCGCCGATCACTAGCGCAGGGGTGATTGCGGCAAAGGTCATCTGGAAGGCGATGAACAGGTATTCCGGGATGACGTAACCTTCCGAGAAGGTCGCCGCCATGCTGTCGGCGGTGACGCCCGAAAGGAACAGCTTGCCGGTGCCGCCCCACCAGGGCGAGGTCGAGCCGCCGAAGGCGAAGGAATAGCCGTAGATCACCCAGACAAGCATCATGACGCAGGCGATGGCCGTGGTCTGCATCAGTATCGACAGCATGTTCTTCGACCGCACGAGGCCACCGTAAAACAGCGCAAGACCCGGCAGCGTCATGAACAGGACGAGGACGGTCGAGATCATCATCCAGCTGACGTCGCCCTTGTCCATGACCGGGACGACTTCGGCTGCGACCTCGGCGGCGGCCTCGGTCGCCTCGACCGTGGCCTCCTGCGCCCAGGCGGTCAGGCTGGCCAGAAGCGCGGCAGACAGCGCGCCGAGGCCTGCGAATTTCGATTGCATCTTCATGTCAGGTGTTTCCCCTTTTCCCCGCCGATCACAGCGCGTCGTCATTGGTTTCGCCGGTGCGCACCCGCACCGCCTGTTCCACGTCGAGGACGAAAATCTTTCCGTCGCCGATCTTGCCGGTCTTTGCGGTCTTCTGGATAGTCGCGACCACCTGGTCGGCCAGCGCGTCCGAGACCACGATCTCCAGCCGGACCTTCGGAACGAAGTTCACCGCGTATTCCGCGCCGCGGTAGATTTCGGTATGGCCCGACTGGCTGCCGAACCCCTTGATCTCGGTCACCATCATGCCGCGCACGCCGATGGCGGTCAGCGCCTCGCGGACCTCCTCCAGCTTGAACGGCTTGATTGCTGCAATGATGAGCTTCACGTTCTTCCCCTTCTGTCTTTTGGCAGGCACCTCAGGGCACGGGACCCTCGTCCCGGATCAGGCGGACGAATGACGTGACAGCACAAGGAAACGGCTGAAGTCCTGCCGCCGTTTTCCAAAGGATTTGCACAATTTTTGCACTTCCGAATTGTCGTGCACAAATTTTGGGCGGCAATCATACGCGAATCGTCCCGCGCCCGACTTCGCTTTCCGGCGGAACGGGATTATGTTCCCGCTCAAACGGGCCATGATAACCGGCCCATGTCACAAGTGGCTGCGCAGGCATGGCACCAGGAAACCGGGGGCGCGGCCCCCTTGTCGCAGACCGACGCTATCCGCCCGCATCGCGCGCCGGTTCCTCTGCCGGCGGGCCGAAGAAGCCTGCGAAACCGTCCCGGCGCACGGCGCGGCAACCCCGCAGACCCCGGCGGCAGCATGGGCTGATCGTCGGGTTCTTCCTGCTGGTTTGGCGCGTGATCTGGGGCATCGCCTGGCGCACCACGGCCATCGGGGCACTGATCCTGGGCGCGGTCGTGTGGTATTTTCACGCCCAGCTTCCCCCGGTGACCGAACTGGTCGACGGCCGCGCGCGAGGTTCGGTCACCATGCTGGACAACAGGGGCGAGGTCTTCGCCTGGCGCGGCGAGACCTTCGGCGGCATGATCACTGCCGGAAGCGTCGCCAAGGTGCTGCATGATGCCGTGGTTGCCACCGAGGACCGGCGCTTCTACTGGCATCTCGGCATCTCGCCCCGGGGCATTGCCAGCGCGATCCGCATCAACCTTTCCGAAGGCCGCGGGCCGTTCGAGGGCAACGGCGGTTCGACCATCACCCAGCAGACGGCAAAGCTGCTGTGCCTGGGCGTGAAATGGGATCCGGCCGTCTGGAAGACAGAAGCCGATTACGAACGCGACTGCCGCCGCGGCGGGATCTGGCGCAAGATCAAGGAAGTGCCCTTCGCCCTGGCCATGGAGCTGAAATACTCCAAGGAAGAAATCCTGACGATCTACCTGAACCGCGCCTATCTGGGCGCGGGCACCCGCGGGTTCGAGGCTGCGGCGCAGCGCTATTTCGGCAAGTCGGCCAAGGATGTTTCGGCCGCCGAGGCGGCGATGCTGGCGGGTCTGCTCAAGGCGCCCTCGACGTTTGCGCCGACCAGCAACATGGAACGCGCGCGCAGCCGGGCGAACGTCGTGATCGGCCTGATGGAGGAGCAGGGCTACCTGACCAAGGCCGAGGCCGACGAAGCGCGGCGCAATCCTGCGCAGCTGTCGGCGGCGGCGCGGCAGCGGTCGGGCGGTTACTTCGCCGACTGGGTGATGGAAACCACGCCCGACTATCTGGCCCGCGACACGACCGAAGACGTGATCATCGAGACGACGCTCGACCAGAAGATGCAGAAGCAGGCCGAAGAGGCCCTGGCCTGGGTTTTCGAGAACAAGGTCAAGGCGGGGTCGAAGGCGCAGGCCGCCATCGTGGTGATGGGCGCGGACGGTGCGGTGCGGGCCATGGTGGGCGGGCGCAACATCCCCAATGCGGGCGACTTCAACCGCGCGACGCAGGCCCTGCGGCAGACAGGATCGACCTTCAAGCCCTTCGTCTATGCCGTGGCGCTGGACCTGGGCTACAGCCCCTTCGACTATGTCGAGGACGTGCCGCTGACGATCAACATTCCCGGCTCGGGCCCGTGGACGCCACAGAACTACGACAGGAAGTTCAAGGGCACGATTACCCTGACCCAGGCGCTGGCCGAAAGCCGCAACATCCCGGCCGTTCGGGTGTCCGAGGCGGTGGGACGCGACCTCGTCCGGCAGGTTGCGACGGAATTCGGTGTGGCACAGAACCTGGCACCCGGCCCGGCCCTTGCGCTGGGGGCATCGGAATCGACGCTGATCGAGATGACGGCGGCCTTCGCCGGAATCCTGAACGGGGGGTCGGCGGTAACGCCCTACGGCCTGAAGTCACTGAAACTGAAGGGAGAAAACGAGGAACTCTTCGGTGCGGGCGGCGGGATCGGCGAGCGCGTCATTTCCGAAAAGGCCGCGCGCGAACTGACCTACATGATGACCGAGGTGCTGAAGTCTGGCACCGGCACCCGAGCGCGGCTGAAGGATCGCGAGGCCGCGGGCAAGACCGGCACCACGAACTCGGCCCGCGATGCCTGGTTCGTAGGCTTCACGGCGGATTACGTCGTGGGGGTCTGGATGGGCTATGACGACAACTCGCCGCTGACGGGGGTCACGGGCGGAGGACTGCCGGCCGAGATCTGGCACGAGGTCATGGTGCGGATCAACGAGGGCGTACCGCCGAAGCCGCTGATCACCGAAGCGCCCGACACCACCTACATGCCGATCGACCCAAGCACTACCGAAGGTGCGATCGTGCCCGAGGACGTGCCCTATTTCGACGACCCGAATGCACCTGTGTTCAACGGTCAATCCTACGAGGCACCGTTGCCCGAGGCCTATTATGCCCCCCTGCCCGACCCCGGCGCGCTCCCCCCGCCCGAGGCCTATACGGCACCGCTGCCCGAAGCCTACACCGCACCGCTGCCCGAGGCCTACGTCCAGCCGGTGCCGGACTGGCCGGCAGAGCAGGACCTGGCCGACCAGATCCTGCAGGAAGTGCTGGGTACGGTGGGGAACTAGCCCGACGGCTGCCGCAGGCACCCGGGCGTCGTCAGAGCCTGGACATGTCGGCGATCAGCCGGTCAAGGTCGCCGCGCCGCTGGTCGAGCATCGCGCCGATTTCCGTGCGCTCGCTGGCCAGCATGTTCACGCCCTCGATGATGATGTTGAAGAACAGGCTCTTGCCCGACCGGTCGCTGACATGCCAGCGCACCTCGAACGGTGCTTCGCCCTTCAGATAGGCGGTCGAGATCACCTCGTAGAAGCTCTTCACCGCCTTGGCGCCGGTCACCTCGATCCGCCCGCCGATGAATTCACGGAAGCGGCGGCCGTATTTGCGGCTGATGTAGCCCTGGAAGGCCTTGGTGAAGGCGGCGATCTGCGCCTGCGAAGCCTGACGCGCCGCCGGGCCAAGGGCCGATCGCGCGATGGCGGGCACATCTGCATAGCGGGCGAACAGCTTTTCGAATTCGCGCAGCATCGCGCTTTCGGACTTGCCCGAATTGATGATGGCGTTGATGTCGGCCACGGTCTTGTCAACCAGGCCGCGCGCCTGCTCTATCGTCAGTGCCGATGCCTGACGCGGCAGGGCAGCCAGGGCCAGACCGGAGGCAAGGCCCAGCGTCAGGGTGCGGCGGTTCAGAAGCAGGTCATTCGGCATATGGATCCTCGTAAGGGTCGATGAAGTCGTCATCACCGCCCACAGCGCCTGCCCCCCGGCCAAGCTGGAATCGGCGGTTCTGCAGATACAGCAGCCGTGCCTGGGCGTAACTGTCTGCGCTTTCATATAGGATCGATTCGACCGTGTTCGAGAAGCGGTTGCGGTCACCAAGGCGTGAGAAAAGCTTCAGAAGCGTCGCGGCATTCGCCTCGCGCGGGGGGACGGCCAGGCGGACCGGGTTCAGCGCAAGATCGACCAGGGTGCCGACCGTGTCTCGCGTGGTCGAAGGCCCGGTAAAGGGCAGTTCCAGATAGGCCCCCTCGCCCATGCCCCAGACATGCAGCGTCTCGCCGAAGTCGGTAGGCTTCTGCGGCAGGCCAAGAGCAGTGGCCGCATCAAAAAGCCCCCCGACCCCCATCGTCAGGTTGGTCGCAAGCCGCAGCGTGTTGGTGGCCGCATTGGCAATGCGGCCTTGCAGCAGATTGTTCATTATGTCGCCCGGCAGATCCAGCGTGCGTGCGACATTGCCCACCACGCGCTGAGCCGGTTCGGGCACCACGCTGCCATAGCCCCTGGAGGCAGGCCCGACCAGCGCCTCGTCAAGTCTGCGGTTGAAATCGTGCACCTTGCGGTTCGTGGCCTCGTAGGGGTCATTGATCCCCTCTGCCGGCGGGGGAGCGCCGCAGGCCGCCAGCAGACCAAACGCAATGCTGGCAAGCAAGATCCGGGCGGAGCGCCCTGATATCAACGAATTGTTCAGACCCATACCCTTACCGTTCGGCCACCTGAAGTGCTTAGCATAGCGTCATGCCGCGGTTGGCAAGGGATAAGCCCACGGATTGCCGAACACAACGCGGAAGCATGATCCCTGTGCAGCGCATGGCGGGATGATGCCAAGGAATGCGACAATGCCGCCACCCCGCGACGCCGCGACCGATGCCCGCACCGGACTGGCGGAAATTGCCGCCGCCCGCTCGCCGCTGCGCGCGGCCCTTGTGCTGGCCTTCGTCTTTTCGGGCCTCGTCAACCTGCTGCTTCTCACCGCGCCGCTGTACATGCTGCAGGTCTATGACCGTGTGTTGACCTCGCGGTCGGAAGAGACGCTTGTCACGCTGTCACTGCTGGCGGCGGTGCTGTTTCTGGTCATGGGGCTGCTTGACCATGCCAGGTCAAGGATCCTCGCGCGGATCGGCGCGCGGATGCAGACGGTGCTGGATGGGCGCGTGCATCAGGCCGGGATTGACCGTGCCGTGCGGGTGCCGGGCGACATGGCCGCGCCGGCTGCGACGCGCGATCTCGACTCGGTGCTGCGGCTCTGGACATCACCCATACTGCCGGCTCTGTTCGATGCGCCATGGACCCCACTGTTTCTGGTGGCGATCTTCATCCTGCACCCGCTGCTCGGCTGGCTGGCCCTGGCCGGGGGCGCTGCGCTGGTTCTGATCGCATGGATCAACCAGCGCACGACCGAAGCCACGTTGCACAGGGCCGGCGCGGCGGCCCTTGCCGCCGAACGCGAGGTGCAGACCCAGGCGGCCGAGGCCGGGTTGCTGCGCGCCCTGGGCATGCTGCGGGCGGCGCAGACCCGATGGCGAACCCTGCGCGACAGGGCGCTGATCGAAGGGCTTGCCGCTGCGGACATCGGGGGGCGGTGGTCCGTCGTGACGCGGACCTTCCGGCTGTTCCTGCAATCGGCGATGCTGGGGCTGGCAGCCTGGCTTGTCCTGCATGACAAGGTGACAGCCGGGGCCATGCTTGCGGCGCCGCTTCTGATGGGGCGGGCCCTGCTTCCGCTCGAGCAGGCCATCGCCCACTGGCCTGCCCTCACCCGTGCACGACAGGCACGGGCCAGGCTGGGCCAGCTGCTGACCGCCGAACCGGCGCGCGCCTTGCGCACCGCCCTGCCCCGCCCAAGAGCCGTGGTCGAGGTGCGCGGGCTTGGCGTCCGCCCGTCCGCAGCCGCGCGTCCCGTCCTGCATGGGGTGAGTTTCACGCTTAAGCCTGGTCAGGCGCTGGGTGTGATCGGCCCCTCGGGTGCGGGCAAGACGGTGCTGGCGCGGGCACTGGTCGGGGCCCTTGTCCCGGATACAGGCGAGATCCGGCTGGATGGTGCGGGATTCGACCAGTTCGGGCCAGATGGTCCTGGGCCGCTCGTCGGCTATCTGCCGCAGCGCGTCAGCCTGTTCGACGGCACCATCGCGACGAACATTGCCCGCCTGGATCCCGATGCCCCGGCCGAACGCATCGTTGCCGCCGCCCGCGCCGCTGCCGCGCACGAGATGATCCTGTCGCTGCCCGAAGGTTACGACACCCGCGTCAGCGCGCCCGGAACGCCCCTGTCGGGCGGGCAGATCCAGAGGATCGGCCTGGCCCGTGCGCTTTATGGCGATCCGGTCCTTCTGGTGCTGGACGAGCCCAATGCCCATCTGGACAGTGACGGCGCGCTGGCCCTGAACCGGGCGGTGGGCGTGGCCAAGGCAGCAGGGGCGGCGGTCGCCATCATGGCGCATCGGCCAGCGGTCCTGCAGGAATGCGATCTTCTGATGGTGCTGAAACAGGGGGCCGTCGCCGCCTTTGGCCCCCGCGACAGCGTCCTGCGCGATCAGGTCGGCAATGCGGGGGTCATCAGCCGCAGCCTGGGCCTGGGAATCGCGGGATGACGACGGCCAACCTTTCCGTCCGCGGCCCGGCAGTGTTTGGCCTTCTTGCGACGGCCATGCTGGTTCTGGGCCTTGGCCTGTGGGCGGCGACGGCCACGCTGTCTGGTGCCGTAGTCACCCGCGGCCGGGTCGAACCGGATCAGGGTCGCCTGCCCGTCCAGCATCCCGATGGCGGCGTGGTGGCCGAGATTCGGGTGGCGGAAGGTGCGCAGGTATCGGCAGGCGAGGTGCTTCTGGTGCTGGACGGTGCTGCGCTGCGCCATGAACTTGCCGTGACAGACCTGCGACTGAACGAGCTTCTTGCCCACAGTGCCCGGCTACGCGCCGAACGCGACGGGCTGGACGCCGTGGAATTTCCGGCCGAGGTGAAGGCGCGTGCCGCAAACGACCCTGACCTTGCCGCCCGGATCGAAGGACAGCAGAAGCTGTTCGCAGCGCGCCGTGACACGCAGCGCGAAATGCAGGCACAGCTTGCCCAGCGGATCGTGCAGATCCGTGCCCAGATCGCGGGGCTGACCGCCCAGCGGCAGGCAGTTGACCTGCAGTTGCGCCTGATCGAAAAGGACCTGGCCGCGCAACAAGGCCTGTTCAAGCGCGGGCTTGTCCCGCAGGCGTCTGTCCTGGCTCTGCAAAGGGAGAAGGCGCGACTGTCGGGTCAGGCAGGGGAATTGCAGGCAGCCCAGGCTGTCGCGGAAGGGCAGATCACCGAAATCGGCATCGAGGACACTGCCCTTGCCCTCCGTCGCAAGGAGGCCGCCGCAACCGAGCTGCGCGAGATCGAGCCCCTGATCCTAGAACTGCAGGCCCGTCGGGCGGCCCTTGCAGAACGTATCGCCCGGCTGGACATCCGGGCGCCGGTGTCTGGCAGGGTCATGGGCCTTGTCCTGTCAGCCCCCGGCGAGGTGCTCCGCGCGGCAGAGACGGCGCTTGTGATCGTTCCGGAAGGCCGCCCTCTGGTGGTCACGGCAGGAATCGCCGCGACCGACATTGACGATATCGCACCGGGCCAACGCGCCGATCTTGCCTTTCCGGGCCTGGCGGGGCGCGATTCGCCCCGGCTTGCCGGAAGGGTCATACTGGTCTCACCCGATGCGGTGACCGACCAGTCGACCGGGGCAGCCCGTTTCCTTGTCCGGGTCGAGATTGCGCCGCAGGAACTGGCGCGGCTGGGCGATCGCAGGCTGGTTCCGGGGATGCCGGTGGACGTCTTCCTTGCCACCCGCGCCCGAACGCCGCTGACCTATCTGATCGAGCCATTCAGCGCCTATTTCCGCCGCGCGCTGCGTGAAAGCTAGCGCCAAGGCAGGCCCCGGGGCGCCCGTGTCCGTCGGGTCAGAAGTCGATGGCGAGGCCCTTTCTTTCCCAGTCGCCATAGCGCACGGGCTCTGGCCCGTCGCGTCCACCGAACTCCGGGGGGAGGGGCGCTCTGGCTTCGGCCGCCTTGCGGCGCTCTTCCGCCTCGGCAAGGGCGCGGCGGGCGGCGGGGGGAAGCACTTCGGGTTCGGCCATGGCGGGTTTCCTTGTCCTGCGCGTTGATATACGGCGCAAGCCTTAGGCAGCAAGGGGCGGATCATGGCCGAAGGCGTGGCGGCACGGGCGGCAGCGGTGGACATCCTGGGCGGCGTCCTTGGCGAGGGCCGGATGCTGGCAGAGTTCGCCGGCGTCGACCTGATGCCCTCCGACCGGGCCCGGGCGCTGCGGCTGGCAGAAACAGTGCTGCGCCACCTGGAGCCTGCCGACCGCGTGCTGGACCGGCATCTGCGCAAGTCGCCTCCCCTGCCGGTGCGCAACGTCCTGCGGCTGGCAGTGGTAGAACGCGCGATGGGCGCGCCGGCGCATGGCGTGGTCAACTCGGCGGTCGAGATCGTGCGCAAGGGCAGGCGGACCCGGCACCTTGCCGGGCTGGTGAATGCCGTGCTGCGCGCCCTGCCCGAGGACGGGATGTTCGACGGCCTGCCGCCGCAGCGACTGCCGCGCTGGCTGCGCCAGCCCCTGGTCCATGCCTGGGGTCGTGAGGCGGTAGGTGCGATCGAGGCGGTGCAGGCCGGGGAACCCCCGCTGGATCTGACGCTGCGGCCCGGCTTCCCCGCGCCCGCGGGCGAGGTTCTGCCGACCGGCAGCCTGCGGCTGACCTCGGCCGGACAGGTTTCGGCCCTGCCGGGCTATGCAGCCGGCGGCTGGTGGGTACAGGATGCCGCCGCCGCCCTTCCTGCCCGGCTGCTGGCGGCACGCCCCGGCGAGCGGGTGCTGGATCTTTGCGCCGCACCCGGGGGAAAGACGCTGCAACTGGCGGCGGCAGGGGCCGAGGTGACGGCGCTGGACATTTCCGAGCCGCGCATGGCCAGGCTGCGGGCGAACCTGGCGCGGACCGGGCTTTCGGCACGCGTGGTTGTGGCCGATGCGCTGCACTGGCAGCCGGATGGGATATTCGACGCGATCCTGCTGGATGCACCCTGTTCGGCGACGGGCACGATCCGGCGGCACCCCGACCTGCCCTTCGTCAAGGACGGGTCAGAGGTGGCGGGACTGGTGGCCTTGCAGGCGCAGCTTCTGGACCGGGCGCTGGGCTGGCTGAAGCCTGGCGGCCGGCTGGTCTTCGCCACCTGCTCGCTTCTGCCGGAGGAGGGCGAGCGACAGCTTTCCGCGGCCCTGGCACGGCACCCGGAGCTGGCGGTGGAACGCGTGGAGCTTTCCGGGGTCGAAACCCGGTGGTGGACAGCAGAGGGCGGCCTGCGCCTGCGGCCCGATTACTGGGCCGAGCGCGGCGGGATGGACGGATTCTTCATGGCGCGGTTGCGCCGGGGCTAAGCCCCCGCAACGCGACCGCCCGGGGCAGGCACCGGGGGGGCACACCCCGGGGCCCTTGGATATTCTTGCAGAGAGGTGGGACTGATCCGGGAGAGCTGCCCGGTTCAGCCTTTCGGCGGGAACATGCGATAGTAAAGCCAGTCGGGCAGGAACTGGCCGCCGCGGAAGACCCAGCTGAACAGCGTGGGGAAACTGACCTTGAAACGGTCCGATTGCATGTGGCGGAACATGATTTCGGCCGCCTCGTCGGGTTCCATGATGAAGGGCATGGCGAAGTCGTTCTTTGCCGTCAGCCGGGTGCGGATGAAGCCGGGGTTCGCCAGCTGCACCTTGACGCCGGTCTTGCGCAGATCGGCATAAAGCGATTCCGCCAGGACCATTGTCCCGGCCTTTGACGCGGCGTAGCCAATGGCGCCGGGCAGGCCGCGAAAACCCGAAAGCGACCCTGTGATGACGATATGGCCGCGACCCTTCGCCACCATTCCCGGCAGAACCGCCCCGACGGCACGGACGCAGCCAGTGAAATTGATGTCGGCCATCGCCTCGGCGGCCGTGGCGTCCCAGTCCTGTGCGCGCATCGGCCAGTAGACCCCAGCCAGGAAGACCATGCCATCCACGGCGCCCAACTGCGCGGCGGCGGCAGTCACGCTGGCCGAAGATCCAACATCGACCGGCAGCGCGGTCGCCTTGCCCGGCAAGCTGGCCACGGCTTCTGCCAGCGCCTCGGCATTGCGGGCCGACAGGATCAGATCTGCCCCGGCGGCGGAAAGCTTCCGGGCCAGCGCAAGGCCCAGCCCTTCCGAGGCCCCCACCAGCCAGTAGCGTTTCCCAAGGAAGGATCTCATTCCGCTGCGGCCAGGTCGACACGCTGGCTGGCTGCGGGCACACGGCGCATGGTGGCGACCAGCTCGGCCACCTTGATCCCGAACTTGCGAAACTGCGAACGGTTGATGATGGTGCCGTTCTCCATCAGGTACATCCAGTCGGTCACGTCCAGCACATGTCCGCCCGCCTCGGGCGTGAGGCGGATGCGGTAGCGCAGCATGACGCCCGGCCCCTCGGCCCGGCCACGGCCAAGGCCCACCACATCGGCGGCGGTTGCGGTGATCTCGCCGGAATTGCCCAGCGCCAGGGTCCAGGCCCGGCGCTGGATGGTGCCGCTGTCATAGCGGAAAACCTCGGACAATGTGCCAGTGTTGCCCTGCCATGTCCCTTCCATGTCCGCAACAAAGCGCGAGGCTACGCGGCCGGAGGGGCCGAAGATCACGCCTTCGCACTGTATCGGGCCCGAAAGGTGCTGGCGCAGGTCGAAGCGGGGCCCAAGACCGGCATAGTCCGACGGCGACTGCGCGTGGAAGCTGGCATAGCGGCTGCGGATCCCGATCACGAGGATGACGATCAGGGCTCCGAGCAGGGCGGCAAAGATCTCGGTCACGGGGCGTCCTTGGTGGGCGGCAGGGGTGTAAGGGCGAGCAGCGCGATGGCTGTCATCTTCAATACGCAAGGCAGGCCTGCGTAGATCAGTGTCAGTGTCCAGATCGCCTGGGGCGGATTGTCGGTTCCGGGGCGAAAGCCGGCGGCGTCGAGCGCGGGCAGGATCGTCAGGGCAGCCAGGGCAAGGGACAGTTTCGAAACGAAGGACCACAGGCCGAAGGCAGCGGCTGCGGGCCTGCCGGTGCGGGCAAGGCGTTGGGCGAAGATCGCAGGCAGAAGCGTCAGGTCGGCGCCGAGCGCCGCGCCAGACGCGGCACAGATCAGCGCGAAGGGGATCAGGTCACCGGGGCCGAGGGCGATGGCCCAGAGGAAGGAAAGCACGGCCAGCGCCATGGCGGAAAGGAGGACTGGCCGGGTGGAATGGCGGCGGGCAAGCAGGCTCCATGCCGGGGTGGACAGGGCGGCCGCGAGAAAGAAGAGCAGAAGCAGCGGGCCTTCCCAGCCGGGCAGGACAAGGCGGCTTTCGACGAAGAACAGGAACAGAGTGGAGGTAACGGCGACGGGCGAGGCGTTCAGAAGCGCGACCAGCAGCAGACGGCGTGCAAGGGGGTCGGCAAGCACTGGCCGGAAAAGCGCGAACGGGCCGGGCGTGGGCGCAGGTGGCGCCCCCTGCCATTCGGGGCGCATGGCAAGGGTTGCGACAAGGGCCAGGATGGCGAAAAGGATGGCGAAAAGGGTAAAGGGGGCGCCGGTCAGCGGCATCAGGGCCACGGGGGCCACCGCAGCAAGACAGACACCCAGAAGCGAGCCGCCCTCGCGCCATGCGGCAAGACGGACATGGCCTTGCGGGCCAAGCGTTTCGGCCTTTGCCACGCCTTCGGCGTAGAAGCAGATCGTCAGGAAGGAAAAGGCGCTGAACAGTGCGGTCAGGCACAGGGCGAACCAGATGAGCGGCGCGATGGGCGGGGGAACGGCGAAAAGGGCGATTATCCCGGCGGCCATGACGGCTGTGGCAAGTGCCACGCCTGCACGGCGACGGGGCCGGGTGGCCTGCGCCAGCCAGCCAAGGGCAGGATCCTGCACGACGTCGATCAGGCGCAACGCGGCGAGTGTGAACCCGAGCGATGCCAGCGAAACACCGTAGCTGTCGACATAGTATTTCGGCGCGTGAATGTAGATCGGCAGGCCTGCCATGGCGATCAGCGCCGCGAACAGCGACCACGCGGGAAGGCGGTCTGTCATCGCGAGGCATTCGCGCAGGGGTCAGCCATCTCGCGCAATCCCGCGCCGGGCTTGACCCGGGATCTCTTGCGTCCCTGTCGGCATGCGGGGGCTGCGCCGGCTCTGGGGTCGGGGCGGGGCTGCCCGATCATCGTGACACGTCTTCGGTGGGGGGCGCGGGGCGATGGTTGAAGTGGACCTTCTTCCACCAGAGCTTCAGCGCCTGCCAATGGATCAGCGCAAGCACCCGGCGCGAACCAAAGGGACGACGCAGCGCAGAAGCCAGGATGCCTGCGGTGGTCAGCGGCAGGCGGGGGCCGACCAGGTTTGTGAACAAGCCACCGCCGTCAGGGGCGGTATAGTCGATCCAGATTCCGATCCGATCCGGCCGGATATCGAAACGGAAGGAATAGGTTCCGGCCACGGGCTGGAAGGGCGAGACGTGAAAGATCTTCCGCGCAAGGATCGTGTCCTCACGGGTGATGGGGGCGCGGTCCTCGCGGTGGCAGAGGTAGGAATGACGGTCGCCGTAGGTGTTCGTTACCTCGGCAATCACCGCGCGCAGGTGGCCGAGGTGATCGTATGCCAGCCAGAAGGAAACCGGGTTGAACACGTGGCCCAAGAGGCGCGGCTGCGCGAGGAGGAGGACGCGGTCGTGGGCAAGGCCGTGCCCGGCCAGCACCTCGCGCGCCCAGGCGACTCCGCGCCCCTCGCCCGGTGCGCCGCCGTGGTCGGCATCATGAAGCGACATCAGGTTGCCGCGGTTACGGGAAAACAACGCCGGCCCTTCGTACCTTTCAGGGTCGAGCAGGAGGTAGTCCACCGAATAGCGGAAGGCGTTCTTCACCGGGCCCTTGCGGCCGTGGAAGGTTTCCGCCCGGATCCGCTGCACCCGCATCATGCCGCCAACCTCAGGCTGTGGCGTTCGGCCATCGCGTTGACGACATCGACAGCCGAGGCAAAGCCATCCTCGTGAAAGCCGTTACGCATCCACGCACCACAGAACCAGGTGTTGCGCGCGCCGTTCATCACCCGGATCCGTTCCTGCGCGGCGAAGGCGGCCACGTCGAACACCGGGTGATGGAAGGTGGTTACATCGTGGATCAGATCATCCCGGATCGGCCGGGCGGTGTTCAGCGTCACGAACAGCGGATCATCCTGCGGGATCGGTTGCAGAGAGTTCATCCAGTAGGTCAGGTCGATGCGGTCGCCGGGCCCGGTCGCGGGTTCGACATACGACCAGGAAGCCCAGACCTTTTGCGATTTCGGCATCAGCGACGGGTCGGAATGCAGCACCGCCTCGTTCGGCTGATAGCGGATCGCGGCCAGTGCCTGCGTCTCGTGCGGGGTGGCGTCGGACAGAAGCCGCAGGGCCTGGTCGGAATGGCAGGCAAGCACCACGTCATCGAACAGCTCCCAATCGGCCCCCGACGCGCGGACAAGGACCGATCCCGCCTCGCGCCGGATACCGGCAACGGGCGCGCCGGTGCGGATGTCAACGCCCTGGGCAGTCATGGCGGCCTGCAGGCGGCGGACATATTCGATCGACCCACCCCTGACCGTATACCACTGGTGCTGCCCGGTATAGTCCATCAGCGCATGATTGCGGAAGAACCGCACCAGCGCCTGCGCCGGGAAGTTCAGGATGCCCGAGGTCGGGGTGGACCAGATCGCGCCCGAAAAGGGGGTGATGTAGTGGTCGCGGAACCAGGCCCCGGTGCCGAGGCGCCCAAGCAGTTCCCCTATGGTCATGGTGGGATCGCTGGCGACCGCTTCGGCGTTGCGGTTGAAATGCAGGATGTCGGCCAGCATGCGCAGGAAACGCGGGTCGAAGGCGTTCCGGCGCTGCGCAAAGATCGTGTCAAGCGATGCAAGACCGTATTCCAGCCGCCCTCCTCTGAACGAGGCACCGAAGGACATGTTGCTTTCAGTGACGGGCACGCTCAGCTGCTGGAACAGCCGCACCAGGTGGGGATAGTTCACCTTGTTGAACACGATGAAGCCGGTATCCACTGGCTGATCCCTGCGTTTGCCCGCAATCACCGTTCGCGCATGGCCGCCAAGGCGGGGTTCGGCTTCGTAAAGCACGACGGAATGGGTATCGGCCAGCATGTGTGCAGCAGCCATCCCCGCAATGCCCCCCCCGATGACAGCGATGCGGCGGGGGGCCTGGCCCAGGGTCTCGAACGGCATTCAGGGGACTTCCTTCAGTGGTTTTGTTGGCTTACGCGGCAGGCCCCCTGTCGGATCACCCTGACAGCGCGGAAAGCAGATTGTCAAACAGAGTTGACATGAAACCCTTGACAGATTTCGGCCGCGCTCCAGATCGGCCTGACAAGTGATCCGTCCGGCAGCGTGGTGCGTAAGAGAACCATGATGCTTGACGCTTCAAGACCCGTTATGACGGAGCAAGCCGGTCAGCCGCAGCCTTCGGGGGCGGCTGGCGGGCAGGGATTGCCCCGCAGGAAGGAAAGGGTCTTGGCGCAGGCAGAGGATGGAACGGATTGGGCGGGCCTGATGCTTCGGGTGCGCGACTGTCAGGACCGGGCGGCCTTTGCGGCGCTGTTTCGGCACTTCGCCCCCAAGGTGAAGGCGTTCCTGATGAAGTCGGGCGCCGGTGCGGCGCTTGCCGAGGAATGCGCGCAGGATGTCATGGCGGTGCTGTGGCAGAAGGCGCATCTTTTCGACCCCGCGCGGGCGTCGGTGGCGACCTGGGTCTTCACCATCGCGCGGAACAAGCGGATCGACGCGCTGCGCAAGGATCGCCGCGCCGAGCCGGAGGAACTGGACTGGGGACCGGAGCCCGAGCCTGACCAGGCCGAGGTGATGGAAGCCCAGCAAGAGACGGAACGGCTGGGTCGCGCGCTTGCGGCACTGCCCGAAAAACAGCGCGCGCTGATCGAACGCGCCTTCTTCGGCGAGCTTTCGCACAGCGAGATCGCCGCCGAGACGGGGCTGCCCCTGGGCACGATCAAATCGCGCATCCGGCTGGCGCTGGAAAAGTTGCGCCAGCAGATGACGTGAAGGACCGAAGCGAATGAAGATACGCCACCATCTCTCGGACCAGCTGCTCATGGCCTATTCGGCCGGGCAACTGCCCGAGGCCTTCAACCTGGTCGTCGCCACCCATGTCTCGATGTGCGACGAATGCAGGGCGAGGCTTGCCTCGTTCGACGCGGTCGGCGGCGCGCTGATCGAGGAAATCGATGAGATCGCCATGGGCGAGGCCGCGCTGGAGGCGGCACTGGCGCGGATCGACGGCCTGCCGCAGGCGACACGCACCGAGCCGCTGAAGACGGCCGGAATCTTCCCGGCCCCCCTGGCGGATTATGTAGGCGGCGATCTTTCGGCGGTGCGGTGGCGGCGGATCGGCGGCGGGGTGAAACAGGCGATCCTGCCTACAGGGCGAAGCGCGACCGCCCGGCTGCTTTACATCCCCGCCGGGGTCGCCGTGCCGGACCACGGCCACAGGGGTATGGAACTGACGCTGGTCCTGCAGGGCGCATTCGCCGACGAGAACGACCGCTTCGACCGTGGCGACATAGAGATCGCCGACGAAGAGGTGGAACACACTCCGGTCGCTCTGGCCGGTGAGGATTGCATCTGCCTGGCTGCGACCGATGCGCCGTTGCGGTTCCGCGGGCTGGTTCCGCGCCTGGCTCAGCCGTTGTTTCGCATTTAGATGCCGGTCAGGCGGACCGCGATGACCGGCCAATCACCCTGCAACCGCGCCGCGCCGTCGGTTAGGACAAGGTCATCGCGGGCAATCGCTTCGCCATTCACCCGGACCGGGCCAAGAGCATAAAGCGCCAGCAGCCCGCCCGCAGGCAGAAGATCGTTCTGTGCGGGCAGAACCTCGGGCCTGGGCAGAAGGCGCAAGGTCATGACGTTGAAATCGTCGGACTGCTGGCCCATGGTTTCGGTCGCCTGCAAGGGCACGTCGCCCGGGAACGCCACCGGCACCAGCGGCTCGCAGCGGAAATCAAGCCCCCCACCCTTCAGCCGGAAGCCGGGGCCCGAAAGTACGGTCAGATTCCGTTCGATGCCCGGAAAGACCGAGAAAGGCCCGTCCTCGACCACCGCTGCACGCGACAGCCGCACCAGAAGCTGACCGTCGCGTTCCAGCCGCCAAAGTTCGACGGTCGTGCCCCGCCCGTTCTTCCAGGGCTGGCGGACATAGTCGGTGGGGCGCAGGTGGATCATTCCGCCGCCCTCGGGCCGGCCACCCGGGCGGGGATGTCCGGGGCCAGTTCCTCGAAGTCGAAATTGTCCAGCCGTCGCGCGCGTTTCGTGGCCTTGTCGGAGGAGATCTTGATTTCCTCGATGTCCTTCGCCGCCTGGCCGAAATGGCGGTCGAGGTTTTCCACCCGCGCGCCCAGCCGTTCGACATCGGCGTAGAGGAGCGACAATTCCCGCCGGATCGCGCCAGCCTGTTCGCGCATCCGTGCGTCCTTCAGCACCGCCCGCATCGTGTTCAGCGTCGCCATGCAGGTGGTGGGCGAGACGATCCAGACCTTTGCCGCAAAGCCTTCGCGCACCAGGTCGGCGAAATTGGCGTGAAGCTCGGCATAGACGGCTTCCGAGGGCAGGAACATCAGCGCCCCGTCGGCGGTTTCGCCCTCCAGGATGTATTTCTCGGCGATGGCGCGGATATGGGCGCGGACGGCCTGGCGCATCAGCTGCTGGGCCTCTTGCGCCATGCGAGGCGTGTCGGCACGGCGCAGCGCCTCGTAGGCTTCCAGCGGGAACTTGGCGTCGATCACGATGGGGCCGGGCGGGTTCGGCAGGTGGATCAGGCAGTCGGCGCGGCGGCCGTTGGAAAGCGTCGCCTGCATCGTGTAGGCGTCCTTCGGCAGGGCCTTCTGCACGATGTCGTGCAGCTGGATTTCCCCGAAGGCGCCGCGGGTCTGCTTGTTCGACAGGATGTCCTGCAAGCTCAGGACGTTGCCCGACAGCTTCTCGATGTTCGCCTGCGCCTTGTCGATGGTCTCCAACCGTTGCTGCAATTCGCCCAGGCTGCGGGCGGTGCGGGTCGAGGTGCCGTGCAGCGCCTCGGTCATCTGGCGCTGCACCTCGGCCAGCCGCTGTTCCATGACCTGAAGCATCGCGCTCTGGCTGACGGCCTGCGCCTCCGAGACATGGTGTAGCCCGCCCGCCAGCCGTTCCTGCCCGTCTCCCAGGCTTTGCACCCGCGCGGCCAGCCAGGAGATCTCGCGCAGCAGCGGTTCGGTGGCCGACGAGGCCCGGGCCGTCGCGCGCAGGATCAGGACGAGAAGACCGAGCAGCAGCGCGGCAAGCCCCCCGAGGATCAGCACCTCGGGGTCGTTCCATTGATAGCTCTGGCCGAACAGCGTGATCATCGGCGGCCGAACAGCCGTTCGATGTCGGCCAGCGACAGTTCCACATGGGTCGGCCGGCCGTGGTTGCACTGGCCCGAAAGCGGCGTCGCCTCCATCTCGCGCAGAAGGGCGTTCATCTCCTCAAGCCGCATCTGCCGGCCGGAACGGACCGAGCCATGGCAGGCCATCCGGCTGAGGATCGCGTCGATCCTGGCCCGGACCAGCCCGCTGTCGCCCTGATCGGCGAGTTCGTCCAGGATGTCGCGGACCAGCGCCGTGCCGTTCACCTGGCCAAGGATCGCCGGGGTTTCGCGGATCGCCACTGCCGCACCACCGAAGGGTTCGATCACAAGCCCGACCTCGGCCAGCGCCGGTGCGGCGTCCAGAAGGCGGGCGGCATCGGTGGGCGAAAGCTCGACGATCTCGGGGATCAGCAGCGGCTGGCTGCGGATCCCGGTTTCGGCCAGCTGGCGCTTCAGCCGTTCATAGACCAGCCGTTCGTGGGCGGCATGCTGATCGACGATGACGATGCCGGCCGCCGTCTGGGCGACGATGTAGTTTTCGTGCAGCTGGGCGCGGGCGGTGCCAAGGGGGTGGGCCTCTGGCGCCACGTCCTGCGCCTGCGGTTCTGCCTCGCGAAGAGCGGGTACCAAGGCGGTGGCCTGGGGTGCCTCGGCAAATCCGTCGGGGGACTGGAAGGCGAAGGCGCGGGCAATGGCCGGCTGGCCGGGCCGGTCCATCTGCCAGACGCGCGGCTCGGGGCGGAAGGCGGCCAGCGTGGCCGCGCCCACTGTGGAGGAGGCGCGGTGGCCTGCCCCAGCCAGCGCCGATTTCAGCGCGGTGATGATCAGGCTGCGCGCGGCGTCGGGTTCGCGGAAGCGGACCTCGGCCTTGGCGGGGTGGACGTTCACGTCCACGCGCTGCGGGTCGGCGATCAGGTTCAGCACCGCCGCCGGGTGCCGGTCGCGCGACAACACGTCGAAATAGGCGGCCCGCAGCGCCCCGAACAGCATCCGGTCCAGCACCGGGCGGCCGTTCACGAACAGGTATTGCTGCGCCGAGGAGCCGCGCGAATAGGTCGGCAGCGCGGCAAAGCCCCGCAGGCGCAGCCCCTCGCGCTCCGCGTCGATGCGCAGGGCGTTTTCCGTGAATTCGCGCCCGAGGATCCCGGCAAGCCGGCCTTCCAGCGCGTCGAACAGATCGCCCGATTGCGGATCGGCGCGGAACAGGGTCCTCGCCTCGCCCCCGGTCACGTCGCGCAGCGTGAAGCCCACCTGGGGTTCGGCCATGGCCAGGCGGCGGACGACCTCGGCCACCGCCTGCATCTCGGCCCGGTCGGAGCGCAGGAACTTCAGCCGCGCCGGGGTGGCGAAGAACAGGTCGCGCAGTTCGACCACCGTGCCGCGGGACAGCGCGGCTGGGCGGACAGGCGACAGGCGGCTACCCTCGCAGGCGATCTGTGCTGCGGGGTGGCCCTCGGCGCGGGAGGTGATGGTCAGCCGACCCACCGCGCCCAGGCTGGGCAGCGCCTCGCCCCGGAAGCCGAAGCTGCGGATGTCCAGCAGGTCCGATCCGTCGATCTTCGAGGTCGCATGACGCGACAGCGCCAGCGGCAGGTCATCCGCCGTCATGCCGCAGCCGTCGTCCGTGACCCGGATCAGCGTCTTGCCGCCGTCCGCTATGTCCACCTGGATGCGGCTGGCGCCTGCGTCCAGCGCGTTTTCCACCAGTTCCTTCACGGCCGAGGCGGGGCGTTCCACCACCTCGCCCGCCGCGATGCGGTTGATTGCTGCCTCGTCCAGTTGCCGGATCAGCGGACGACCGGAAGCGCCCGTTATCTTGGGGGTGTGAAGCGTCATGCCCCCATCTGTAGCAGGCGGACCCGAGTCGGGGAAGAACGAAACCGGATTCCCGGATGGCAGGTCTTGCGCTTTTGCGGGCTTGCGTCATACCGGGCAAAAACGGGGGACGACCGATGCAGGACATGCTGGCGCTGGGAAGCGCCAACCTTCTGACACCGATGATCCTGTGCTTTGCGCTGGGGCTTTTCGCGGCCCTGGCGCGCAGCGAGCTGACCATCCCCGAGGCGGTGGCCAAGGGGATGTCGATCTACCTGCTGTTCTCGATCGGCTTCAAGGGCGGGGTCTCGGTGGCGGATCACGGGCTGGACGGACGGCTGCTTGCGGCGCTGGTCGCCGGCAGCGTGCTGTCCTTCGTCATTCCCTTCGCGGCCTTCGCGTTGTTGAAGGTGATGACCCGGCTTTCGGCCACGGATGCCGCCGCGGTTGCCGCGCATTACGGGTCGATCTCGATCGTCACCTTCGTCACGGCCGCGTCAGTGGTGCAAGGTGCGGGCCTGACCGCCGAAGGCTACATGGTCGCGGTCGCTGCGGCGATGGAGGCGCCGGCGATCATCTCGGCCCTCTTTCTTGCCAGCCGGTCGGGAGGGCGGGCCGAGAAGATGGATGCCGACCTCTGGCGCGAGATCCTGCTGAACGGGTCGATCGTCCTTCTGGTCGGATCCTTCCTGATTGGTCTGGTGACCGGCGAGCCCGGCATGGCGCGGATCGAGGCCTTCATCGTCGCGCCCTTCCAGGGGGTGCTGTGCCTGTTTCTCCTCGACATGGGGCTGGTGGCGGGCCGGGGGATGCGCAGCGCAAGGGGGGTTCTGACCGGTGGCGTGCTGGCCTTCGGCATGGTGATGCCGGTGGTCGGCGCCGGGTTCGGACTGGCGGCAGGGCTGCTGCTGGGGCTGTCCCAGGGCGGCGTCGCGCTGATGATGGTTCTGGCCGGTTCGGCCAGCTATATCGCGGTGCCGGCGGCGATGCGGGTGGCGCTGCCGGATGCCAAGCCATCGATCTATCTGACGCTTTCGCTGGGGGTGACATTTCCGTTCAACCTCGTGATCGGGATTCCGGCCTGGGTGGCCGTGGCGCAGGCTGTGGGGGGGTGACATGCAGACGCACAAGGCAAAGCGGGTCGAGATCATCATCGAGGCACCGATGGAGGGGCGGCTGACCTCGGCTTTGGAAAAGGCGGGGGTCACCGGATTCACGGTGCTGCCGGTGCTGGGCGGTTCGGGCCGGTCGGGGCGCTGGACGCGCGAGGGCCAGGTCGGCCGCAGCGGGATGGTGGCCGTCGTCTGCCTGATCCGGCCCGAGCGGCTGGACATCCTGCTGGAGGCCGCCTTCGGCGTGGTCGACCGGCACATCGGCGTGATCGGGGTCACGGACGCCGAGGTTCTGCGCGCCGAAAGGTTCTGACCCCGGCCTTCCGCGGTGGCCTGCGGCAGCCGGTTCCGCCGCCGTCGCGCTGCCCCTTCCCGCGTGATCGCGCGCCCGATGGCCGCACTAGACGTGCTGCCACCCATCGATCAGCGAGATCGCCTCTTCCGCGGTCTCGACCATGGCGAAAAGCGACAGGTCCTCGGGGCTGATGACCCCCGCCTCGGACAGGTGGTGCCAGTTCACCACCTTTTCCCACCAGTCGCGGCCGAACAGGATGAAGGGGACACGCTTCATGCGCCGGGTCTGGATCAGGGTCAGGCTTTCGAACAGTTCATCCATCGTCCCGAAACCGCCCGGAAAGACCACGATCGCCCGCGCACGCATCAGGAAATGCATCTTGCGGATGGCGAAGTAGTGGAAGTTGAACGACAGATCAGGTGTGACATAGGCGTTCGGGGCCTGTTCGTGCGGAAGCACGATGTTCAGGCCGATCGACTGGCCCCCGGCCTCGTCCGCGCCGCGGTTGCCGGCCTCCATCACGCCGGGGCCGCCGCCGGTGGCGATGACCCATTCCTTCCCGTAGCTTGCCACGCTGCGTTCCGTGATCAGCCGGGCAAAGCGGCGGGCCTCGTCGTAGTAGTGCGACAGGTCCGCCAGCGTCCGGGTCGCTGCGGTATCGCGGTGTTCCGGCGCGGGAATGCGCGCGCCGCCGAACATGACCACGGTCGATTCGATGCCGCGTTCGTCCATGATCATCTGCGGCTTCAGCAGTTCCAGCTGCAGCCGCACGGGGCGGAGTTCGTCGCGCAGCATGAAGTCGCGGTCCACAAAGGCCAGCCGATAGGCCGGCGCCCGGGTCTGGGGCGTGTCGGGGATACGACGGACGGCGGCGGCGTCCTCAATGCTGTCGCGGAACGTGTGACTGCGGTGGTCTTCGGTCATCAACTGGCTCGGATTGCGTGAAACTGCCCCAAGGCTTATAGGGTCGGCAGTCTCATGACCAACCGAAAAGGAAATTCCGCATGACCCATGCCGCGCTGGAAGCCGCCATCGAAGCCGCCTGGGAGGCGCGGGACACGATTACCCCGGCCACGAAGGGCGAGATGCGCAACGCCATCGAGGCGACGCTGGCCGCGCTGGATGCGGGGGCGCTGCGGGTTGCGGAAAAGCGCGGCAATGACTGGCATGTGAACCAGTGGGCGAAGAAGGCGGTGCTGCTGGGCTTCCGCCTGCGCGACATGGCGCAGCAGTCGGGCGGGCCGCAGGGGGGATCCTGGTGGGACAAGGTGGATTCGAAGTTCGCCGGCTGGGGCGATACGGAATGGCGCGCGGCGGGGTTCCGCGCGGTACCGAACTGCGTGGTGCGCCGGTCGGCCTTCATCGGCAAGGGCGCGGTGCTGATGCCCTGCTTCGTGAACCTGGGCGCCTATGTCGATGAGGGCACCATGGTCGATACCTGGGCCACGGTCGGCAGCTGCGCGCAGATCGGCAAGAATGTGCATCTTTCCGGCGGCGTCGGCATCGGCGGGGTGCTGGAGCCGATGCAGGCCAACCCCACGATCATCGAGGACAACTGCTTCATCGGCGCGCGCTCGGAAGTGGTGGAGGGCTGCATCGTCCGCGAGGGCAGCGTCCTGGGGATGGGCGTCTTCATCGGCAAATCCACCAAGATCGTGGACCGCGAGACCGGCGAGGTGATGTACGGCGAGGTGCCGGCGGGGTCGGTGGTCGTGGCGGGCTCGATGCCGTCGAAGGGCGGGGTCAACCTTTACTGCGCGGTGATCGTGAAGAAGGTCGATGCGCAGACCCGGGCCAAGACCAGCATCAACGAGCTCTTGCGGGATTGAGGATGGCCGAGGCGCCCGAAAGGCCGAAGCGGCCGCAGAAGGTATATACCCTGGTGGTCGAGGTCGGCCGCAAGGCGGGCGACGGCTTGCCGGACAAGGCCACGGGGGCGGGGCTGGTGATCTATGCCAGCGGCGTCGACGAGGCCGAGGCGGTGCGCGAGACGGTGGCCATCCTCAAGGAGGCGGATCTTGCGCCGCTGGAGGTCACCGGCCATGGCACGCTGGAAGACCGGCTGAAGGCCGGCGAAGAGATCGACGCCGAGGAACAAGCGCTGATGCAACGGGCGCTGGACGAGAATTCGGTGATCGTGGCGCAGATGACCCCGTTCTTCGATTGACCGGACAGCCGGAACCGCACCTCGATGGTGTTCGACCACCACTCGCGGGGCATGGTGGCGGCAGAGAGATGCCGTCGAACGAACAGCGGCGCGCAGACGGCACACCTTGAGGTTGCGGTTGCGAGTGGGTAGTCAGTCGGTTCCGTCACCAGAAGAGCCCCCTGCATGTCCATCGAACCGCTTGACCCCGTTGACCTGACCGCGCGGCTGATCCGCTGCCCCTCGGTCACCCCGGCAGAAGGCGGCGCCATCACGCTGCTGGCCGAGGTGCTGCAAGCGGCAGGTTTTGCCTGTTTTCGGGTGGACCGGGGCGGGATCGCCAACCTTTATGCGCGCTGGGGCAAGGCGGGGTCGAACCGGGCCTTCGGCTTCAACGGGCACACGGATGTGGTGCCGGTCGGCGACCGGGCGGCCTGGCGGTTCGATCCGTTCGGGGCCGTGGTGAAAGACGGCTTCATGTATGGTCGCGGTGCCTGCGACATGAAATCGGGCGTCGCGGCCTTCGTCGCGGCGGCGGTGGATTTCGTGCGCGAGACGCCGCCTGACGGCGCGGTGATCCTAGCGATCACCGGCGACGAGGAAGGCGAGGGCAGGGACGGCACACTGGCGATTCTGGACTGGATGGCCTTCAACGGCGAGCGGATGACGCATTGCCTGGTGGGCGAGCCCACCTGCCCGCACGAGATGGGCGAGATGATGAAGATCGGCCGCCGCGGCAGTCTGACGGCGAAGATCACCGTCACCGGGGTGCAGGGCCATTCCGCCTATCCGCACCGGGCGAAGAACCCGCTGTCGGCGCTGGTGAAACTCTTGGCGAAGCTCGACGCCGAGCCGCTGGACCGGGGCACGCAGCATTTCGACCCCTCCACCCTGGCGATCACCACGATCGACTGCGGTAACCCGGCCTCGAACGTGATCCCGGCGCAGGCGACGGCCACGGTCAACATCCGCTTCAACGACACGCATTCGGGCGATACGCTGTCGTCCTGGCTTCGGTCCGAGGCAGCAGCAGTGGCCGAGGCTGCGGGCGTGGAAATCGGCTTGAAGATCTCGGTCTCGGGCGAGGCATTCCTGACGCCGCCGGGCGAGCTTTCAGCGCTGGTGGCGCGCGCCGTGCAGGCCGAAACGGGGCGAAAGCCGGTCGCCTCGACCAGCGGGGGCACGTCCGATGCGCGTTTCATCAAGGATCATTGCCCGGTGGTGGAATTCGGGCTGGTGGGACAGACGATGCATCAGGTGGACGAACGTGTCGCAATCGCGCAGATTCACCAGCTGAAGGCGATCTATGGCCGCATCCTGCGGGAGTATTTCGCATGATCCGCATCGAGAAGACGCGCGATATCGCCACCTGCCAGCGCCTGCGGCGGCTGGTGTTCATCGAGGAGCAGGGCGTCAGCGAGGCCGACGAACTGGATGGGCTGGACGAGGGCGCCATCCACCTGCTCGCCCTTCAGGATGATCGGCCGGTCGGGACCGCGCGGCTTCTGATAAAGGGCGCGGCCGGCAAGATCGGCCGGGTCTGCGTGCTGCCCGAGGCACGGGGGACGGGCCTTGGCGCGGCACTGATCCGGGCCGCGCTGGACGTGCTGCGCAGCCAGCCGGGGGTGACAGAGGCCTGTCTCGGGTCGCAATCCCATGCGACGGGGTTCTACCAGAAGCTGGGCTTTGCCGTGGAAGGCGACGAATTCCTGGACGCGGGCATTCCGCACCGCCACATGCGCCGCGCCCTCTGACCGGCCCTTGCCGCAGCGCGTTCCCTGACGGGTGCGGCCCCCTTTCCTTTCCCGGGGCCCTTGACCTGGCCAGCCCAGCCTGCGGGGACATTCTGCCCCCGGCCCCTGCGCGGGCATCTGTCTGTCGGCAGCGTCATGCCGGGATAGTCTTTGCCGCCGTCTCATGATAGGCGATTGGGCATGAAACCCTTGCCCTCAAAAGACCAGATCCGGCAGTGGATCGCCGAAAACCCCGGCCTTTCGGCCAAGCGCGACATTGCCAGGGCCTTCGGGATCAAGGGTGACGCGCGGATCGAGCTGAAGCGGCTGCTGCGCGAGCTGGAGGGCGAGGGCGTGGTCGAGAAGTCGGCCCGCCGCTTCCGCGAGACAGGGGTATTGCCGCCGGTGGCGGTGTTGCAGGTTCTGGCACCGGACCGGGCGGGCGATCTTTACGCAAAACCCCTGGAGGAGGGCGTGGACGAAGGACCGCGCATCCTGATCGTGCCGAAGAAGGGCGATCCGGCGCTGGGGGCGGGCGACCGGATCCTTGCGCGGCTGACGAAGGTGGATCTGGACGATCACGCCTACGAGGCGCGGCTGATCCGCAAGCTGGGGTCGAACCCAGCCAAGGTGCTTGGGGTGTTCCGTTGGAACGCCGAGGGTGGCCGCATCCTGCCGATCGAAAAGGGGGCGGACAAGGAATGGCGCGTCGCGGCAGACATGACCATGGGCGCAAAGGACGGCGAACTGGTCGAGGCCGAGGCACTTGGCGGTCGCCGCCTCGGCCTGCCGGCGGCGCGGGTGATCGCGCGACTGGGCGATCCGGCAGGACCGCGCGCGGCAAGCCTGATCGCCATCCACCAGCACGGGATTCCCGATACCTTTCCCGATGAGGTGATCGCCGAGGCCGACCGGGCGGAGCCCGTGGGGATGGCAGGCCGCGAGGATCTGCGCGACCTGCCGCTGGTGACCATCGACCCGATCGATGCGCGCGACCGGGATGATGCGGTCTATGCCGAAGCCGACACCGACCTTGCGAATATCGGCGGCTTCGTGATCTGGGTTGCCATCGCCGACGTGGCGCATTTCGTCACACCCGGATCGGCGCTGGACCGCGAGGCACGTCGGCGGGGCAATTCCACCTATTTCCCCGACCGCGTGGTGCCGATGCTGCCCGACATCCTTTCGGGCGACCTGTGTTCGCTGCATGAAGGGGTGGATCGCGCCTGCATCGCGGTGCGGATGGTGATCGACAAGGACGGCCACAAGCGTAGCCATCGCTTCGTGCGCGGCATGATGCGCTCGGTCGCCTCGTTGCATTATGCGCAGGTGCAGGCGGCGGTGGACGGGGCGCCGGACGAAAAGACCGCGCCCTTGCTGGACCCGATCCTGCGGCCGCTTTACGCCGCCTATGCCGCGCTGGCACGGGCGCGCGAAGCGCGGCAGCCCCTGGACCTGGAACTGCCGGAACGCAAGATCGAGCTCGACGAGGAGGGCCGCGTCATCTCGGTCGCATTCAAGGAACGGCTGGAAGCGCACAGGCTGATCGAGGAGATGATGATCCTCGCCAATGTCGCCGCCGCCGAAGAGCTGATCCGACGGAAGCACCCACTGTTGTTCCGGGTGCACGAGGAACCTTCGCCGCTGAAGCTGGAGGGCCTGCGCGAGGTGGCCGAAAGCGCCGGTCTGACGCTGGCCAAGGGGCAGGTGTTGCAGACAAGGCACCTGAACCGGCTCTTGCAGCAGGCAGAGGGGACAGAGTTCGACGAGCTGATCAACCTGTCCACCCTGCGGTCGATGACCCAGGCCTATTACCACCCCGAGAATTTCGGCCATTTCGGCCTTGCCTTGCGGAACTACGCCCATTTCACCAGCCCGATCCGGCGCTATTCCGACCTGATCGTGCATCGCGCGCTGATCTCGGCCCATGGCTGGGGCAAGGACGGGCTGAGCCAGTGGGACATGGAGAACCTGGAAGAGACAGGGAAGCTGATTTCAGAAGCCGAGCGGCGCAGCATGGCAGCCGAACGGGACACGACCGACCGTTACCTCGCGGCCTATCTGGCCGACCGGGTGGGGGCCGAGTTCTCGGGCCGGATCTCTGGCGTGCAGCGGTTCGGGGTCTTCGTGCGCCTGGACGAGACCGGGGCGGACGGCCTGATTCCGGTGCGCGCGCTTGGGCGCGAGTATTTCCACTATGACGAGGGTAGCCAGACCCTGATGGGGGCAGAGACGGGGCTGACGCTCGGGATCGGGCAGAAGGTCGTGGTGCGGCTGGTCGAGGCGGCACCGGTGACCGGCGGGCTGATCCTGGAGCTTCTGTCGGTCGAGGGGGCGACGATGCGGCCGCCACGGCGGAAGGGTGGCAAGTATCAGCCGCGGAAGCCCGCTCAGGCGGCGGCAAAACGGCGCCTGGTGCGCAGGCGGAGGTGACGTGTCCGGGGGACTTCGCGTTCCCCGGCACCCCTGCGGGATATTTTTGCAGAGAGGAAGCACGATTCCGTGCGAATTGCGGCTGACTGATGGGGCAGGATGCGCGGGCTTGCAGGTGCGATCGGTGTCGTAGTGGTGGCGCTGGGGATGACCAGGGCGCAGACCATCCTGCCCGATCCCGTGGCGGGGGTGGACATGCAGATGGGGAATCAGGCGGGGCTTGAGGCCTGGGTTGCGGAATTCCGGTCCCGCGCACTGGCGGCAGGGGTTTCCGCTGAGGTGTTCGACGCCGCGCTGCGGGGGGTGACCTTCGATCCGAAGGTGGTCGAACGTGACCGCAAGCAGAACGAATTCAGCAAGACCATCTGGGATTACCTGGACACCGCCGTATCCGAAGACCGGGTCGCACTGGGGCTGAAGGCCATTGCCCGCCACCGCGACCTTCTTGAGCGGATCGAGGCGGACTACGGGGTGGAGAAGGAAGTCGTCGCCGCCGTATGGGGGCTGGAAAGCGCCTATGGCACCTATCGCGGCGATCTGCCGGTGCTGGGGTCGCTGGCGACGCTGGCCTACGAAGGGCGGCGGGGGGCCTTTTTCGAGGCCGAGCTGATCGCGGCGCTGCGGATCGTCGAGGGCGGGCATGTCGAACGGTTCGTCGGCTCGTGGGCCGGGGCGTCGGGGCATACGCAATTCATGCCCTCGTCGTGGGAAAAGTTTGCCGTCGATTTCGACGGCGACGGCAAGCGGAACCTCTGGGGGGACGATCCGGCGGATGCGCTGGCATCCGCGGCCAACTACCTGCGGCACTGGGGCTGGACGAAGGGCATGCCCTGGGGGGTTGAGGTGCGCCTGCCCGAAGGGTTCGACCATGACCAGACCACCGAACGGGTTGTAAAGCCGGTGGCCGAATGGCAGGCGATGGGGGTGCGGCTGGTGGACGGTGGCGATCTGCCGGATCACGGGCCGGGGTCGATCCTTCTGCCGGGCGGGCACCGGGGCGCGGCCTTCCTGATCTGGCCGAACTTCCAGGTGATCGAGAAATACAACACCGCAGATGCCTATGTCATCGCTATCGGCAGCCTGTCGGACCGGCTGAAGGGCGGGCCGCCGATCCGGCACGGCTGGCCACGCGAGCTTCGGGCGCTGACCCTGGCAGAACGGATGGAATTGCAGGAGCTGCTGGGAAAGGCCGGGTTCGATCCGGGAGGCGTGGACGGCCGCATGGGCCCCAAGACCGTGGCGGCCGTGAAAGCCTTTCAGAAGGCGCGCGGCCTGGTGCCGGACGGTTATCCCAGCCTCGAGGTGCTGGAACTGCTGCGCTGATCCCTTCGCGCAGGCCGCCGGGGCAGTCTGCCCCCGAACCCCCCGAGGGTATATCCGAAGGAGCAACTTGCATTTGCTCCTTGCCCGAATGCTCCCGCAGGAGGCACGCCCGAGCCGGTTGCGCGCGACTGTCGCGCGCAGAGGCGAGACAAGGGCTTGCGCCTGCCAAGGCGCTCGATCCGACAGGCGTCTCGACCCGCGCGGCGGCTGGTCTGCCGGGCGCGATCATGGCAGTATGTTCTTTGTTTGTTCCAGATCCCTGAGTCGCCATGCCCTTCGTCGAGCTTTCGACGCTCACGAATTTCACCTTCCTCACCGGGGCCTCGCACCCCGAAGAGGTCATTGTCCGTGCGGCCGAGTTGGGAATGCCCGCGCTGGCTGTGGCCGATGTGAATTCGGTCGCGGGTATCGTCCGGGCCCACACGAAGGCGCGCGAGATCGCGCGGGATGGCGGGCCGACGGTGCGGCTGATCCCCGCAGCGCGCATCGTGCTGACCGACGGGTTCCAGGCCACCTGCCTGCCGCGCGACCGGGCCGCCTGGGGGCGGCTTTGCCGACTGCTCAGCCTGGGCCAGTTGCGCGCGCCAAAGGGGCAGTGCCGGCTGGAACTGGCTGATCTTCTGGACTGGGGCGAAGGCATGGAGATGCTGGTCCTGCCGCCCGACCAGCGCCTGACGCTGGCCGAGGCGCCGCCTGCGCCGATGGGCGACAGTTCGCGCTGGCGGGGGCATGTCCGGGCGCTGGCAGAGCGGTTTGCAGGGCAGGTCAGCCTGGCCCTGGCACCGCGCTATGACGGGCAGGATGCAGACCGGTTCCGGCAGCTTTCCGATCTGGCCGCACGGCTGGGTGTGCCCCCGGTCGCGACCGCGCTGCCCTTCCTGCATCACGGGTCGCGCCGCCGTCTGGCCGATGTGCTGACTGCGATCCGCCTGGGCGTGCCGGTGGATCGGCTGGGCCGCCGGGCCCTGCCCAACAACGAGGGGCGGCTCAGGTCCGAGGCCGAGATGCTGCGCATCTTCCGGGGCCATGAGGCGACGGTGCATCGCAGCTCCGATGTCGCCGCGCGGGCCGCCTTTTCGCTGGACGAGTTGCGTTACGAATACCCTTCGGAGAATGCGCCCGGCGAGACGGCCAGCCAGCGTCTGGCCCGGCTGGCCGAGGAAGGCCTGCGATGGCGCTACCCGGAAGGCGCGCCCAGCAGGGTGCGGGCGCAGATGGCACATGAACTGGCGCTGATCGCAAAGCTGGCCTACGAGCCCTATTTCCTGACGGTCCATGACATCGTGGCCTTTGCGCGATCACGCGGCATCCTGTGCCAGGGTCGCGGTTCGGCAGCCAATTCCGTTGTCTGCTATGCGCTGGGCGTGACCTCGGTTTCCCCGGAAATCGGCACCATGGTGTTCGAACGCTTCATCTCCGAGGCGCGCAACGAGCCGCCCGACATCGACGTGGATTTCGAGCATGAGCGGCGGGAAGAGGTGATCCAGCACATCTACGACCGTTATGGCCGCCACCGCGCGGGGCTGTGCGCGACGGTGATCCACTATCGCGGCAAGCGCGCGGTGCGCGAGGTGGGCCGCGCGATGGGGCTTTCGCAGGACACGGTGGCCGCCATGTCCAGCCAGATCTGGGGCTGGGGGGGTCCGGGGGCGATCACCGACCAGCGACTGACGGAAATCGGGCTGGACCCGAAGGACCGCCGCCTGCGCCAGACCATGCGGCTCATCGACGAAATCCAGGGCTTTCCCCGGCATCTTTCCCAGCATGTCGGCGGCTTCGTCATCACCGAAGGCCGGCTGGACGAGCTTTGTCCGGTGGAAAACGCCACCATGGAGGACCGGACGATCATCCCCTGGGACAAGGACGACATCGACAGCCTGAAGATCCTGAAAGTGGATATCCTGGCGCTGGGGATGCTGAGCTGCATCCGCAAGGCCTTCGACCTGATCGAACGGCATCACCAGCAGCGCCTGACGCTGGCCACCCTGCCGCCCGAGGATCCGGCGACCTATGCCATGCTGTGCCGGGCGGATTCGCTGGGCGTCTTTCAGGTGGAAAGCCGCGCCCAGATGAACTTCCTGCCCCGGATGCGGCCACGCTGCTTCTATGACCTGGTGATCCAGGTGGCGATCATCCGTCCCGGCCCGATCCAGGGCGACATGGTGCATCCCTTCCTGCGTCGGCGGAACGGGCAGGAACCGGGCAGCTTCCCGTCCGACGATCTGGGCCGGGTTCTGGGCAAGACGCTGGGGGTGCCGCTGTTTCAGGAACAGGCGATGCAGATCGCCATCGTCGGCGCGGGCTTTACGCCGGAAGAGGCCGACCGGTTGCGCCGGTCGCTGGCGACCTTCAAGAAACACGGGTCGGTCAGCGAGTTTCACGACCGCTTCATCGGCGGCATGCTGGCGCGCGGCTATGACGAGGATTTCGCCCGCCGCTGCTTTGCCCAGATCGAGGGCTTCGGCAGTTACGGCTTCCCCGAAAGCCATGCGGCAAGCTTCGCGCTTCTGGTCTATGCCTCGGCCTGGATCAAGCGGCACCATCCCGGCATCTTCGCCTGCGCGCTTCTGAACAGCCAGCCGATGGGCTTTTACGCCCCGGCCCAGATCGTGCGCGATGCGCGGGAACATGGGGTAGTGGTGCTCCCGCCCTGCATCAACGCCAGCCACTGGGACAATGTGATGGAATGGCTGACCCGCCCCGGCCAGCCGCCGGACCTCGCGCTGCGGCTGGGGTTTCGCCAGATCAAGGGCATCGCCGAGGAAGAGGCGCGCTGGATCGTGGCGGCGCGGGGGAATGGCTATCAGGCGGTTCAGGATGTCTGGCGCCGCGCCGGGGTGGGGCCTGCGGTGCTGGCGCGTCTGGCCGAGGCCGATGCATTTGCGGTTCTGGGCCTGAGCCGCCGCGAGGCGCTCTGGGCCGCCGAGGCGCTGGCGCCGGGGCCGGCCTTGCCGCTGTTTTCCGGCGATATCGAGGGCGAAGCGATCGTCGAGCCTGCCGTGCAGTTCCGCGAGATGACGCTGGGCGAGGCGGTGGTCGAGGATTACCTGGCCATGCGCCTGACGCTTCGGGCGCACCCGATGGCGCTCTTGCGTCCCGTGCTGGACGCGGCCTGAGCGGGATGCCCGCCCACCCTTCTCCCCTCCCCACAAGGGCGAGAGGATGAGGGCGGGGGGCTGGTAGGCAGAACCGGCACCACGTCGCCCCTTGCCCCTGCCGCGCGGGCGGGCGACAAGCCTGCGCATGTTCGAGGTTGCCCTGTCGCTTGCCCTTTTCCTGATCCTCGCGGCCTTTGTCGCCGGGGTGATCGACAGCATCGCGGGCGGCGGCGGGCTGGTCACGGTGCCGGCCCTTCTTCTGGCCGGGGCTTCGCCGGTCGAGGCCTTGGCCACGAACAAGTTGCAGGGCACCTTCGGGGCGGGCACGGCGATGCTGGCCTATGCGCGCGCAGGGCACGTCCGCCCACAGGACCAGTTGGGGATGGCGGCGATCAGCGCCATCGCAGGGGCGGGGGGCGCGCTGGTGGCGCATCTGATCCCGGCCGAGGTCCTGCGGATCATCATGCCCATCGTCCTGATCGGCGTCGCGGGCTTCTTCGCGGTGAAGCCGGGCCTGTCTGACGATGCCCGCGCCGCGCGCATCCCGCCGCCGGTCTTTGCGGTGACGCTGGTGCCGCTGGTTGCCGCCTATGACGGCTTCTTCGGGCCCGGCACGGGGTCGTTCTTCATGCTGGGGTTCGTGATGCTGGCGGGCTACGGCATCCTGAAGGCCACGGCGCATACGAAGATGCTGAACTTCGCCTCGAACGTGGGCAGCCTTCTCGTCTTCATCCCCACGGGGGCCACCTGGTGGGCGGTGGGCCTGGCGATGGCCGCCGCGCAGGTCGCAGGCGCCACGCTTGGCGCGCGGCTGGCCATGCGCATCGGTGCGGGGCTGATCAAGCCACTTCTGGTCGTCGTCTCCACCGCCATGGCGCTGCGGCTGTTGTGGCAGGCACTGGTCGGTTGACGGGCGCAAATCGCCGCACCTGCATTGTGCGCCCCCCTTGCCTGACTATCTCTGTCGGGAAAGGAGCAAGGCCCATGACCGACACCCCCCATCGCCCGCTTGATCGCCACAAGACCCCCCAGGGCCTGTCCGACCGCGTCGCCCTGGGAGTCGTGAAATTCATGCGCGTCTTCGCCGACGCCTTCTTTTCCAGACGCTACGGCCACCGCGCCGTGGTGCTGGAAACCGTCGCCGCCGTCCCGGGCATGGTCGGTGGGCTCTTGCAGCACCTGAAGGCGCTGCGCCACATCCGCGAGGATCAGGGCTGGATCCGCGAACTTCTGGACGAGGCCGAGAACGAGCGGATGCACCTGATGACCTTCATCCACATCGCGCAACCGTCGCTCTTCGAGCGGGGGCTGATCATGGTCGGCCAGGCGATCTTCTTCAACGCCTATTTCTTCCTTTACCTCTTCTTCCCCAAGACCGCGCATCGCGTGGTGGGCTATCTGGAGGAGGAGGCGGTGGTCAGCTACACCGCCTATCTGGCCGAGGTGGATGCCGGTCGGGTCGAGAATGTCCCTGCGCCGCAGATCGCGATCGACTACTGGCACCTGCCGGAAACGGCGCGGCTGCGCGATGTGATCATCGCCGTCCGTGCCGACGAGGCCAGACACCGCGATGTGAACCACGGCTTTGCCGATGCGCTGGCGGGCCGTGCGAAGCCCTCGACCGCGCCCCACGCGGCGGAATGATCTGGCACGCCCAAGAATTTTCGCCGGAAATTCCTGGGCTTCCCGCCCATCAGGGTCAAAGATCCCTGCCCCAGTCGGCAGCCTGCATCTCGCGCAGGCGGCTGGCGGTGCGTTCGAACTCGAAGGCGCCGGTGCCCTCCAGATAGAGCCGTTCGGGCACATCGGCAGCCGAGGCAATCAGGCGTACCTTCGCCTCATAGAGCGCATCGATCAGGGTAACGAAGCGCTTGGCTTCGTTGTAGTTCTCGGCCGAAAGCTGGGGAATGTCCTCAAGGATCAGCACCCGAACGGCCTGGGCGATGGCAAGATAGTCTGCCGGGCCGAGCGGCTTGGCGCAGAGGTCCCAGAACGTCGCCCGGCCCACACCATTGGCAAAGCGCGGCAGGGTCAGGCTTCGGCCATTCACGGTCAGCACCAGCGGCTCGTCCGGCGCCCCGCCGGTCAGGTCGGTCCAGATCGCGGCGATCTGCGCTGTCGCCTTGCTGGCAGGGTGGAAATAGACCTGTGCGCCTTCCAGCCGGTGCCGGCGGTAATCCGTCGGGCTTTCCAGTTCCACGACATGCAGACGGGTTTCCAGCATGGCGATGAAGGGCAGGAAGAGAGCGCGGTTCAGCCCGTTCCTGTACAGATCCTGCGGCGGACGGTTCGAGGTGGTCACGATCACCACCCCGGCGGCGAACAGCTTCTCGAACAGCCGGCCGACAATCATCGCATCGGTGATGTCGGTGATCTGCATCTCGTCAAAGGCCAGAAGCCGCGTGTCGCGGATCACCGCCTCGGCCACGGGGGCCAGCGCGTCCTCGACCCCGCGCTTGCGGGCCTCGTGCATGCCCTTGTGGATTTCCTGCATGAAGGCATGGAAATGCACGCGCCGCTTCTGGCGGATGTCGGTCGCCTCGGTGAACAGATCCATCAGCATCGACTTGCCGCGCCCGACCCCGCCCCACAGATACAGGCCCTTGGGCGGGGTGATCGGCTTGGCGAAAAGGCCGGCGAAAAGCCCCACGCGGCGGTTTGCATTGGTTTCCAGCCAGAGGCGCAGCTCTTCCAGCAGGGGCAGAACGGCATGTTGCGCGGGGTCGGCGCGCAGGGTGCCTGCGGCCACGCGGGCCTCGTAGATTTCTGTCAGCGTCCGGCGCATCAGAGCGGGGCGAGGGTCAACCCCTCGGGACCATGGATCGGCCCCGGAAGGCCGCGGACCAGCAGGCGGGACCAGTGACCCTCACGCACGCGGTCGGCGAGCGGGGGCTGGAACAGTTCCATCACCCCGCCATGAAAGGCAAGGAACCGCACGGGAATCGTGCCTTCGGGGCGTGAAAGATCGACCGCGGCGATCAGACGTGCGCCATGGCCTTCAAGGAATTCCTGCATCGCGGCAAGATCGGCGCAGGGGATGCCGACATGGTCCTGCCCCGTTTCGGCAGGCGCCCCGGCGAGGCGTTGGCACAGTTCGATCCGCGCACCTTCCGGGCCCGAGAGATAGACGAATCGCAGGCCCGCTTCCCAGAATTCAGCAATCATCTCGGGCCCGTTCGGGGTGACATCGGCCAGCGCGATGCCCCGGCCGGTCAAGCGGGACAGGGTCGCGTCCATGTCGGGGACGGTCAGGGCGACATGGTCGATGCGGCCGTGACCGGTGGCCCGACCTTCGACCAGCCGCAGCGCCTGGCTTCGCAGATGCCACAAGCCGCCATCTTGCACAAAGCCGAAGTCGGCAAGCACATTTGCGGCTCGGGTGGTGTCGGCAACGGTCAGTTCGGGCACCAGCATCGCAGCCCCCCTCAGGCAAAGGTCATGGGGTCGGGGCCGCAGCGGACGCCTTCGTCCAGCGTCGCCATGGCGGCCATTTCCCCGGGCGCCAGTTCGAAATCGTCCAGCGCAAGATTTTCGGCCAGCCCCACCGCACGGGTGGAGCGGGGGATCACCGATACTCCAAGCTGCAGGTGCCAGCGCAGGATGACCTGGGCCGGCGTCTTGCCGGTGCGGGCTGCGGCATCGCGCACGGGCGGGGCGTCAAAACTGCGGCCCTGTCCCAAAGGCGTCCAGCTTTGCGTGACGATGCCCATCCGGTCGTGCAGCGCGCGCAGGTCCGCCTGTTGCAGGCGGGGGTTCAGCTCGATCTGGTTCAGCACCGGAACAACGCCGGTTTCGCCTACCAGCCGTTCCAGATGCTCGCCCATGAAGTTCGAAACGCCGATCGACCGCACCCGCCCTTCGTCGCGCAGGCGGATCAGGGCGCGCCAGGTGTCAAGATAGCGGTCGCGTGCCGGGCAGGGCCAGTGAATCAGGCAAAGCTCCACCCGCTCCATCCCCAGCCTCGCAAGGCTCGCCTCGACCGCGCAAAGGGTGGAATCATACCCCTGATCGTCGTTCCAGACCTTCGTGGTGACGAAAACCTCGTCACGCGGCAAACCGCTTTGCCGCACGCCTTCGCCCAGACCTTCCTCGTTGCCGTAGATCGCCGCGCCGTCCACCAGACGATAGCCCAGGCGCAGCGCGGTCGCGACGGTTTCGGCAGTCGCGGCGGCGGGAACCTGCCAGATGCCAAGGCCAAGGCGGGGAATGTAGTGTCCGTCGTTCAGGCGCAGGCGTTGGGTCGGCATCTTCGTTCCTTCTCATGACCGGCCGAGAAAGCGCAAACCCTGCCCCCATGGCAAGAGGCAAAACGTCCCCGTCAGCGACAGGGCGGCCGGGCAGCGGCTGGCCCACATGTCAGCCGGAACGCCGGGAGCACACCCCTGGAAGCCGGGAAAGCGTGCCCGGACATGGTCGGTTTCAGCAGACGACATCGCAGGTGCAGGATCAGGCTGCCGGTTCCGCCCGACAGGGCAAGCCCGGCCGGCACGGCTGCAGTCGATTCGCGCTGTGCACAGCGGCGGCCCCCCGGTTCGCATGTGCCAGCCAGGAGGTTCGCCTTGTCCGGGGCGCGCATGGCAAGGGCCTTCAGCAGCCTGCCATGAACGGCGGGATGCCCGTGACGCAGGATGCCGCTGCGGTCGTAAAGGGCCCGCGTCACACAGCCCCCTGCCGCAGGGCCAGAAGCCCGCACACCAGCGGACCGAAATCCAGATCATTGGCCCGCTGCAGCTCTGCCACCCGGTCGGCAGGCAGGCACACCATGCCGCAGCATGCCGCGGCCATGCCGCAGGCCATCGCCCCGATCGTATCGGTATCGTCGCCGATGTTCGCCGCGATCAGCGCCGCCTCCCAGGGATCACCCCCCGCCAGTCGGACCACGCCGAAGGCGCAGGCGACCGACTCCATGCTCTGCACCGAGGTTCCGATCCGCTGTGCCAGTGCCGCCTCGCCCTCTGTCGCCACCTCGAGCGCCAGCGCGATCCTGTCGGCCATCGCCTGATGGGCCGCTGCATTGCCCCCTACCGGGGGACGCCTTGCCGTGGACAGGGCCAGTGGCAGCGCCGCCTCGAAACCCGACCCGGCGATGCCCTGACTGACCACCATTGCCACGGCTGCCGCACCGGCCAGCGCCTCGCCCCGGCCATGCGTCAGGCGCGAGACCCGCGTCACGCGCGCCACCATCCGCGCCGGATCAGGCGGCGTTGCGATGCCCACCGGCGCGATCCGCATCGCAGCGCCGTTCGTCGCACCGTTCCGTCCCGCCTCGGCCGGCGAAACCCCCGCCTGCAAGGCCAGAAGCGCCGCCTTGCTGGACGGCCCCAGAAGGTCGCGCAGCCCCCGCGCCAGGATGTCGCGTTCCCACGCCAGAAGATCGCAGGCCCAGGCGGATTCATCGAAGTCCGGGGCATCGGCCAACAGCCGCCGCGCAAGAAGAAGCGTCTGTTCGGTGTCATCCGTCACCTGCGCGGCCCGCAGCCCGTGGGATATGGGGTGCCCCTCGATCGGCACCCTGAACCCTTCGATCCTGCCATAGATCGCCCGGATCGCCGCGCGGTCCAGCGTCTGCGACGGCATTCCCAGGGCATCACCCAGCGCAATGCCGGTCAGCGCAGCAAGCGCGCGATCCTCGGCCAGCGCGTTCATCGCTGCACCCTGGGGCCTGGGCACCGCTTCGGCGGCAGCATGATGCTGGCGTTGCTGGCAGGGCTGGGGGATTGGTCCGGCGTCACGCAGCAAGCCTACGACAGAACGCCGGGCATTCAAACCGCGGCAGCATGGGCCATCATCCCGCCGGGGCTACAAAGGGTCGGCGACTGCAGGGCGCAGGGCCCGCGCGCGGATTCACCCTTGACCTCGGGAAGCCGCGCGCTTAATCCGCCCGCCAGTGGCTAGGTAGCTCAGCTGGTTAGAGCGTGCGACTCATAATCGCAAGGTCGAGGGTTCGAGTCCCTCCCTCGCCACCATTTCATCCCTGAAAGTTTCTGGAACACACGCCGCCGGCTCGGCAGTGTCCGGCCTTGCATCGCTGTGGCCTTTCACGGACCCGGCCGCCCGCGAAGGGCAAACCGGATCGCTGAATTCCATCACGGGTTGCACCTGTCGCCGATCGCCTTCCGTCGGGGGAACAAATGCTTTGACAGGGCACGGCGTTCGCCCAAATCTGGCACCCGGAAGGCACTTCCGGGCAACGGAAGGCGAAACAACAACCAACAGTGACGGGAGACAGCAATGAAGATGGGTTACCCAATGGCGTTCGCGGCGCTGGCCGTCAGCGCCGGTGCGGCATTTGCGGAAGTGGAAAGCACCGATCCGATCAAGCTGACGCTGCATGACTGGACCGGGCAGCTCATCACCACCAACATCATGGCTGCCGTGCTGGAAGAAGCGGGTTACAATGTCGAGCTGGTGCAGGCGGATTACCTCGCCCAGTTCGCCGGCCTGGAGACGGGTGATCTGCATGTCGCCATGGAAATCTGGGAAACCACCGGGCGGGAAGCGATGGATGCGGCAACCGCCACGGGCAATGTCGTCGTGATGGGCGAAACCGGGATGCTGGCGAAAGAGGAATGGTGGTACCCGGAATACATGAAGGAAAAGTGCCCGGGCCTGCCTGACTGGCAGGCGCTGAATGACTGCGCAGAGCAGTTCGCCACCCCCGAAACCGCTCCGAAGGGCCGCTATCTGGGGGGGCCGGTCACCTGGGGCGGTTTCGATGAAGAACGCGTCGCGGCGCTGGGCTTGAACTACGAGGTGATCCACGCAGGCACCGATGCCGCCATGTTCGCCGAACTGGAATCCGCCTATCAGCGCCAGGCGCCGATCCTGCTGTGGGTCTATGCGCCGCATTGGGCCCCACAGAAGTTCAAGGGCGAATGGGTGGAATTTCCGCCTTACGAGCCGGCCTGCTACACCGATCCGGCCTGGGGTCCGAACCCGCAGGCCACACATGACTGCGGCAAGCCTTTCGGCCCGATCTGGAAGGTTGCCTACAAGGGCCTGGCCGAGAAATGGCCAGGCGCGGCAAAGGCAGTAGAAGCCTTCAGGATCGACAATGACACGATGGGCGGCATGATTGCCAAGGTCGATCTTGAGGGCCAGTCGGTCGAGGATGTGGTCGACGAATGGATGACCGCGAACGAGGCCCTCTGGACCAGCTGGATCGAGTGATCCCGACCGGCGGAATGGCCCCGGGGCCATTCCGCCGCAATCGTGACCGGCCGACAGCCTACTGCCCTTGGACACACGGATGACCGAACGCCCCGTCAAGCTTGCCTGCCGGCATGTCTGGAAGATCTATGGCCCGCACCCGGAACGGCTTCTGGCAGGCGGCGCGGTGCCGACCATGGAAGAGATCCGACAATCCGACCATGTGGGGGCGGTGCGCGATGTCACCCTCGAAGTGGCGGAAGGCGAGATCTTCGTCATCATGGGCCTGTCGGGGTCGGGCAAGAGCACCCTCGTGCGATGCCTGTCCCGGCTGATCGAACCCACGGGCGGCGAGATCCTCTATGACGGAGAGGATCTCTTGAAGGCATCGCCCGCCCGGATGATCGAAATCCGCCGGCACCGGATGGGCATGGTCTTCCAGCACTTCGCGCTGCTGCCGCATCTGACGGTGCTGGAAAACGTGGCCTTTCCGCTGGAAATCCAGGGGATGGACCGTGCCGCACGGGAAGCCAGGGCGCGCGAGGTCGTTCAGCTGGTGGGCCTTCAGGGGCGTGAGGGCAACTATCCGCGCCAACTGTCCGGCGGGCAGCAGCAGCGCGTGGGCATTGCCCGCAGCCTTGCCGCCGAGCCTGACCTGTGGTTCCTTGACGAACCCTTCAGCGCGCTTGACCCGCTGATCCGGCGCGAGATGCAGGAAGAATTCCTGCGCATCCAGCGGCAGTTGAAGAAGACCATCATCTTCATCACCCACGACTTCGACGAGGCGATCCGCCTTGCCGACCGGATCGCCATCATGAAGGACGGGGCCGTCGTGCAGGTGGCCACCCCCGAAGACCTGGTGCTTGCCCCTGCAAACGATTACGTCGCCGCCTTCACCGCGCATGTGACGCGCTCCAAGGTAGTGACCCTGGGGCGGCTTGCGGTCGCAGGTCTGCCGGACAGCGTCGCCGGAACCCTGCCTGGCGCAGCGCGAATCGAGGAAGTGGCCGAAAGGATCGTCTCGGCAGACGCGCCCTTTGCTGTGGAACGCGATGGCCAGGTGATCGGCCATGTCACCCCGGCGGCAGTGATCTCGGTCCTGATAGGCAGGTCGGCATGACGCTCTGGCGCGGGATCTGGGCGGGGATCGCGCTGATCGCACTGGGGTTGACGATCTTCGCCACGGTGCCCGCCGGTTGGCTGTGGCCGCCGCAGGCCATGCATCTTCCCTTTGCCGCCTGGCTGTCGGCCGGCATGAAATGGCTCACCGACAGCGCCGCCATCGGCCCGGTGACGGTCAAGGGCCTGACGCGCGCCTTCGCCACCCTGATCGAGGCACCCTACGAGGTGGTGAAGGTTCTGCTGGTGGACGGCATCACCGAGGGCAAGGGCCGTCGCGCGACCACGATCATCCCACCGCTGTCCTGGGTGGCGGTGACGGTGGCCGCGGTTGCGCTGGGGCACTATGCCCGCAGCATCTGGCTGGGCCTTCTGGCGGGGGCACTGATGGCCTATCTGGCGATCTTCGGCCAGTGGGACAGCGCCATGGTCACGCTGGCCTCGATTGCGATTGCCGTGCCCTTGGGTGTCGTGGGTGGGGTGGTGCAGGGGATCGCAGCCTGGCGCTGGCGCTGGGTGGAAAGGGTGCTGACCCCGATCCTCGACCTCATGCAGACGATCCCGACCTTTGCCTTCCTTGTTCCGATCCTGGTGCTCTTCGGTTTCGGCCCCGTGGCGGCCCTGCTGGCCACGATCATCTATGCCATGCCGCCGATGGTCCGGGTGACGGTCGTGGCCCTGCGCGCGGTTCCCTCCGAGATCGTGGATTTCGCCAACATGGCCGGCTGCACGCCGTGGCAGCGGATGCGCAAGGTGATGCTGCCGGTCGCGCTGCCCGACCTGATGGTCGGGGTCAACCAGGTGATCATGCTCAGCCTGAACATGGTCATCATCGCCTCGATGATCGGTGCCGGGGGTCTTGGCGCGGATGTGCTCGAATCCCTGCGGCGGCTGAACATCGGTGGGGGAGTCGAGGCGGGGCTTGCCATCACGGCGCTGGCCGTGGTGCTGGACCGGCTGAGCCAGGCGATGTCGGAACGCGTGGCGCGCAGCGAGCCGCGCAAGGGCAACTGGTGGCGTCGCCATCCCCGCACGACCATTGTGCTGGCTGTAACACTGGCGACCGGGGCGCTGGGTTACCTGATCCCTGCCTTGCAGGACTGGCCCAAGGCCTGGCAGATCACCACGAAACCCTTCTGGTCAGACCTGATTGCGCATATCAACGTCAACTACTTCGATCAGCTCGAGGCGGTGCGGGTCTGGTTCCTGGAAACGCTGCTTCTGCCGGTGAAACGCTTCTTCCTGGCCTTGCCCTGGCCCTTCCTGCTTGCTGTCCTGACCCTTGCCGGCTGGCGACTGGGCGGCCTGCGCCTTGCGGCCCTGGTGCTGGCGCTGGGTCTTTTCATCGCCGCGTCGGGCCTGTGGGAACAGGCGATGATCACGGTATACCTTTGCGGACTTTCGGTTGTCCTCGCCATGGTCATCGGGGTGCCTCTGGGAATCCTGGCCGCGTCGAACCAGACGGCCGGCAGGATCATCGGCACGGTGGTCGATACGCTGCAGACTCTGCCTTCGTTCGTCTATCTGATCCCGGTTGTCATGCTGTTCCGCGTCGGCGATTTCAGTGCGATGATCGCGGTTGTCCTGTTCGCGCTGGTGCCGGCGGTAAAATACACCGCGCACGGGTTGCGTTCGGTTCCGGCCGAACTGATCGAGGCGGGGGTGGTCTGCGGCTGCACGCGGGGCCAGATCCTGAGCAAGGTCCGCCTGCCGATGGCGGTGCCGATGATCCTGCTGGGGCTGAACCAGACGATCCTCCTGGCGCTGTCGATGCTGGTGATCACCGCGCTGGTCGGCACGCGCGACCTTGGGCAAGAGGTCTATGCCGCGCTTGCGACGGCCGATGTCGGGCGCGGACTGGTGGCCGGCCTTGCCGTTGCGGCCATCGCCATCATTGCCGACCGTCTCATCGGTGTTGCCGCAAGCCGGGCACGGGCCCGGCTTGCGGCAACGTGAAGCCGAAGCTCTGCCGAGCCCCCGCAGGCATGCCAGGCCGGAATGGCCCGGTCAGGCGACCTCGAACTGCAGCGCCTTGACCTGCTGGAACATGCCGGTGCCTTCCAGCGTCTCGATCACCTTCGGGTCGATCGGCTGGTCGAGGTAGAGGATGGCGATGGCATCCTGCCCCACGCCCGACCGGCCGAGGGTGAAGTTGGCGATGTTGACGTTGTTCTTGCCCATCGTCATCCCCAGAAGGCCGATGATGCCCGGCACGTCCTCGTTGGTGGTGTAGAGCATGTGGCGGCCGATCTCGGCATCGATGTTGATGCCCTTGATCTGGATGAAGCGCGGCTTGCCGTCACTGAAGCAGGTCCCCGCGACCGAGCGTTCGCGCTTGTCCGTCACCATAGTCACCTTGATGTAGGCATCGAACACGCCGGTCTTTTCCTGCCGGGTGGTCGAGATCTGGATGCCCTTCTCCTTCGCCACGACGGGGGCGGAGACAAGGTTGACGTCCGGGTTCTGCGCCTTGAGCACCCCCGCGATCACCGCCTGGTTCAGCGCGGCGAGGTTCATCTCGGCGACGCGGCCGTCGTAGAGGATGTTGATGGCGCGGATCGGTTCCTCGGTCATCTGGCCGATGAAGCTGCCCAGATGACCGGCCAGCTTGATCCAGGGGCCCATGATCGCCGCCTCTTCCGCCGTGACGTTCGGCATGTTCAGCGCGTTCTGCACCGCGCCGGTCAGAAGGTAGTCCGCCATCTGCTCGGCCACCTGGAGCGCCACGTTTTCCTGCGCCTCGGTGGTCGAGGCGCCGAGGTGCGGGGTGCAGACCACGTTGGGATGGCCGAAAAGCACGTTATCGGTCGCGGGTTCGACCTCGAACACGTCCAGCGCGGCCCCTGCGACGTGGCCACTGTCAAGCATCTCCTTCAGCGCGGCCTCGTCGATCAGGCCGCCGCGCGCACAGTTGATGATGCGGACGCCCCGCTTCGTCTTCGCAAGGTTCTCGCGGCTGAGGATATTGCGGGTCTTGTCGGTGAGCGGCACATGCAGCGTGATGAAGTCGGCCCGGGCCAGAAGCTCGTCCAGCTCGACCTTGGTCACGCCCAGCGTCCTGGCACGTTCCTCCGACAGGAAGGGGTCGTAGGCCACGACCTTCATGTGCAGGCCCACCGCGCGGTCGCAGACGATGCCGCCGATGTTGCCCGCCCCGATCACGCCGAGGGTCTTGTTGAACAGTTCGACCCCCATGAACCTGGACTTTTCCCATTTTCCGGCATGGGTAGAGGCATTGGCCTCGGGGATCTGCCGGGCAATGGCGAACATCATGGCGATAGCGTGTTCCGCCGTGGTGATCGAGTTGCCGAAGGGCGTGTTCATCACGATCACGCCCTTCTTCGAGGCGGCGGGGATGTCCACGTTATCGACGCCGATCCCGGCGCGGCCGACGACCTTCAGGTTGGTGGCGCGTTCTAGAAGCTTCTCGGTGACCTTGGTGGCCGAGCGGATGGCGAGGCCGTCATACTGGCCGATGATCTCGGCCAGCTTTTCCTTGTCCTTGCCAAGCTTCGGCATGTAGTCCACCTCGACCCCCCGGTCACGGAAGATCTGGACGGCGGTTTCGGAAAGTTCGTCGGAAACGAGGACTTTGGGCATGGGTCAATCCTGTGTGTGCGGAAGGTGCGCATGAATGCGCACCCTACGATGCGGGGTAGGGTGCGCGTTCACGCGCACCGATGATGTCAGGCAGCCTGAGCCAGCGCCGCGATCTCGGCCTCGAAGGCGTAGGCGATCCAGGGCATCAGCGCCTGGACATCCGCCGTCTCGACCGTGGAGCCGCACCAGATCCGCAGGCCAGGCGGCGCGTCGCGGTAGGCACCGAGGTCGAAGCCCGCGCCGGCCTTCTCGATCCGCTTGGCGACAGCCTTGGCAAAGGCCTCGCCATCGGTGATGCGGGGATCGGTAAACTTGAGGCAGACCGAGGTGGTCGAGGCCGTCGCCGGATCCTCGGCCAGGTTGGCGATCCAGGGGTTTGCGGCGCAGAAGTCCCAGACGACCTGCGCATTGGCATTGGCCCTGGCGATCAGCGCCGGCAGGCCGCCGATCGACTTCGCCCATTTCAACGCGACCAGGTAATCCTCGTTCGCCAGCATGGACGGCGTGTTGATCGTCTCGCCCTGGAAGATGCCTTCGATCAGCTTGCCCTTGGCGGTCAGGCGGAAGATCTTGGGCAGCGGCCAGGCGGGGGTGTAGCTCTCCAGCCGCTCGACGGCACGGGGGGAAAGGATCAGGACGCCATGCGCGCCCTCGCCGCCCAGGACCTTCTGCCAGGAGAAGGTGGTCACGTCGAGCTTCGACCAGGGCAGGTCCATGGCAAAGGCCGCACTGGTCGCGTCGCAGATGGTAAGGCCCGCGCGGTCGGCGGGGATCGCGTCGCCGTTCGGCAGGCGGACTCCGCTGGTCGTGCCGTTCCAGGTGAAGACCACGTCCTTGTCGAAATCGACCTGCGTGAAGTCCACGATCTGCCCGTAGGGCGCCTTGCGGACCGTGGCGTCGAGTTTCAGCTGCTTGACCACATCGGTCACCCAGCCCTCGCCGAACGACTCCCAGGCGAGAATCTCGACCCCGCGTGCGCCGAGGAGCGACCACATCGCCATCTCGACCGCGCCGGTGTCCGAGGCCGGCACGATGCCGATGCGGTAGTCGGCGGGGACGCCGAGGATTTCGCGCGTCAGGTCGATCGCTTCTTTCAGCTTAGCCTTGCCGACGGCGGCGCGGTGGCTTCGGCCCAGGGGGGCGTCGGCCAGCATGTCGAGCGAATATCCGGGAATCTTGGCGCAGGGGCCGGAGGAAAAGCGCGGATTGGCCGGGCGCTTGGCCGGCGGGGTCAGGTCAGTCATGGTAGCCTTCCAGCTAAATGCCCTTCGTTGGGGAAGGGTGTCCCGCCGCTGTGGGTAACGGCCCCGGCACACTGGCGCAAGGGACAAAATCGCGCTAATGCGCCGCATCTTCGTGAAAAAGCGACGCCGTTGTTCACTATCGGAAACCTGTCCATGCATGTTGTCACCCTGCTGACCAACCCCGAAACCCCGGTGCTGGAGCGGGTGACGGTGGAATCACTTCGCAACGCCTGGGGCGGTGGAGAAGCACGCTGGCTTGACCCCGGCGTGGCGGCAGAGTTCGATTTGCCGGAAGTGCCGGAAAATCGCTGGCAGGTCTGGCAGGATCTTCAGGCGCTGCGGGTGGACATGGTGGTGCAGCCTGCCGAGGGGCGCAGGAAGCGCCTTCTGATCGCCGACATGGATTCGACGATGATCGCCCAGGAATGCATCGACGAGCTGGCCGACGAGGCCGGGGTGGGCGCGCATGTTGCCGACATCACCGCGCGGGCGATGAATGGTGAACTCGATTTCGAAGGGGCCCTGCGCGAAAGGGTAAGCCTGTTGAAAGGCCTGCCGGAAGCGGTGATTGCCCGGGTTCTGCGCGACCGGATCACACTTATGCCGGGGGGCAGGGTGCTTCTGGCCACGATGAAGGCGAACGGGGCCTATGCCGCACTGGTCTCGGGCGGGTTCACGGCCTTCACCCAAGCGGTGGCCGAGCGTCTGGGTTTTGACGAGAACCGCGCGAACCGGCTGAACATCGAGGACGGCAGACTTGCAGGAACTGTCGCCGAGCCGATCCTGGGAAAGGAGGCCAAGCTTCATGCCCTGCATGAGATTTCTGCCCGGCTGGACATTTCGCCGCAGCAGGTTCTGGCCGTCGGTGACGGGGCAAACGACCTGCCGATGCTGAAGGCGGCGGGTATCGGGGTCGCGCTGCATGCCAAACCCAGGGTCCAGGCTGAATGCGAGGTGCGCGTGAACCACGGCGACCTGACCGCGCTGCTCTATCTGCAAGGCTATTCCCGCGATCAGTTCGCCGCAGCCTGACCGGTTCGGGCATTTCGTAGCCGGGTGGGGTGCCGCAGGCATCCGCCGCATTCTCACGCAGTCGGCACATCCTTGCCCGCAGACCTTGCGATCAGGCCGCACACGGCCCACAAGCCAGAAGTGATCCGCCCGCGCCAACCGAGGCCACTGCCAATGACCCCCAGCTATCCCCAGATCAAGGATCTTGTTCTGATCGGCGGCGGCCACACCCACGCGCTGGTGCTGCGCATGTGGGGCATGGACCCCTTGGCAGGTGCCCGGCTGACCGTCATCAACCCGGACCCGGTCGCGCCCTATTCCGGCATGCTTCCGGGCATGATTGCCGGCCATTACCGGCGCGAGGATCTGATGCTTGACCTGGTCCGGCTTTGCCGGTTTGCCGGCGCGCGGCTGATCCTTGATCGGGCCATCGGCCTTGACCCCCGCACGCGACAGGTCTGGCTGGCGGGGCGGGCACCGCTGGCCTACGACCTTGCCTCGGTCGATGTCGGCATCACCTCGGACCTGCCCGACCTGCCGGGTGCCGATCATGCGGTGTCCGCAAAACCCCTGGCTGCCTATGCTGCAGCCTGGGAGGCCTTCCTTGCCCGCGGCCTGACCTTTCCCCGTGTGGTGATCCTGGGGGCGGGGCTTGGCGGGGTGGAACTGGCGCTGGCCTCGGCGCATCGGTTGCGGACCTTGGGCTCCAGCCCGCAGATCACGCTGATCGACCGCGCCACCGCCCTGTTGCCGGGGCTTGGATCATCGGCGCGGCGCAAGGTGCTGGCGCGGCTTGCCGCCGACGGAATTGCCCTGCGCACAGGCGCCGTGGTTGCCGCCATCGGGCCGGAAAAGGTGACCCTGGCGGGCGGCGAAGAGATCGGCTCTGACTTCACGCTGACTGTCGCGGGCGCGCGTCCCCACGACTGGCTTGCCGAAACCGGGCTGGAGACCGAGCGGGGGTTTCTGGTGACCGACGACAGGCTGCGGACCAGCGATCCCTCAGTGTTCGCCGCCGGGGATTGCGCCACGATCCGCGGGGCTGCCCGGCCAAAGGCAGGGGTATTCGCGGTCCGCGCCGCGCCCGTCCTGCATGCGAACCTGCGGGCGGCACTTGCCGGAAAGACCCTGCGCCGGTTCCGGCCCCAGTCGGATTACCTGAAGCTCGTTGCCCTTGGCGCGCAGGAAGCGGTGGCCGACAAGTGGGGGCTTTCGCTGGCCGGTGGCCGGATCTGGCGGCTGAAGGACAGGATCGACAGGCAGTTCATCGAAAAGGTCGCCGACCTGCCCGCCATGCCGCGCCCCGCCGCACCCGCCCCTGCGGTGGAAGGTCTGGCACGGCATCTGGCGCAGCGCCCGCTTTGCGGCGGCTGCGGTGCCAAGCTGGGGTCAGAGATCCTGGGCGCGGCACTTTCGGGCCTTCCCGCGCCCACCCGGCCCGAGGTGCTGTCGGGCCCAGGCGACGATGCGGCAGTGCTGGCCCTGCCGGGCGGGGATGTGCAGGTGATGACCACCGACCATCTGCGTGCCTTCACCGCTGACCCCCGGCTGATGGCGCGGCTGACGGCCCTGCATGCGCTGGGCGATGTCTGGGCGATGGGTGCAACCCCTCAGGTCGCGCTTGCGCAGGTGGTGTTGCCACCGCTGGGCCCATCGCTTCAGCAGCGGATGCTGGACGAGATCATGTCCGAAGCCGCTGCCACCTTCCGTGCCGCAGGGGCGGATGTGGTGGGGGGCCATTCCACCGAAGGGGCGGAACTGACCGTCGGTTTCACCGTCACCGGCACCGCGCGGCGCGTCATCGGCAAGGGTGGCGCGCGACCCGGGGACGCGCTGATCCTGACCAAGCCGCTGGGCTCTGGCACGATCCTGGCCGCCGAAATGGCGCTGGCCCGCCTGCACGGCCGGATGCTGGGCGAGATCTGGGCCGCCTGCATCGACCAGATGTCTCGCGCCCAGGGCAGCGCCGCCGCGATCCTTGCCCCCGAGGCCCATGCGATGACCGATGTCACCGGCTTCGGACTGGCTGGCCACCTGCTGGAGATGCTGGAAACCTCCGGTACCTGTGCCACCATCCGGCTTTCGGCTGTCCCGTTGATGTCAGGCGCGCTGGATCTGGCGCAGGCAGGCTACGGCTCGTCGCTGCAACCGGCCAACCTGGCGGCGGTCAGCTGGCGGATGACCGCGCCCGACGATCCGCGCACCCTGCTGCTGACCGATCCGCAGACGGCGGGCGGGCTGCTGGTTGCCATGTCGTCTGCCCGGGCCGAGGCGATCCTTGCCGACCTGCGCAGGGCTGGCCACGACGCGGCCCTGATCGGCGAAGTGCAGGCCGGGTCGCCGCATCTGACCGTCACGGCCTGACGCCGGGGCAGATCCGGCCATCAGGCGGGCAGGGGAGCCCGGGGCTCCCGTTCCCAGCCGTCAAGGAATTCTACCCGCGAACAGCTAGCAAAGCGGGCAAGCCGGTCGAGTTCCGCTGCCAGCCTTTCGCGCCGGCCCCCTGTCAGCCTGACCCCGGCCTCGGGCCAGAAGGCCCTTGCCCTCAGGGCGCCAGCATCACGGAATGCCTTTGCGTCGATCCGCCCGATCAGCCGGTCGCCCTCGAGCACGGGAAAGACGTAATAGCCATAGATCCGCTTCGGTTCCGGGATGAAAACCTCGATCCGATAGCGGAAGCCGAACAGGAATTCTGCCCGGTCGCGGTCGCGCAGGCAGGGGTCGAAGGGCGACAGGATACGAATACGGCGGCCGGGTTCGGGTGGCTCTGCGTCAAGAATTTCGGGGAAGGCCAGAACAGTTCGGCGCTGGCCGCTGGCGCCCTCGACCATGGCCTCGACGATCTCGCCCCGGGCAAGCGCAGCCCGGCACCAGCCCCTGGCCTGCTCTGGATCGATCGCATTCCAATAGGCCGCGATCTCGCCCGATGTGCCGAAACCCAGTTGGCGCAGCGCGGATCGGCACGCCCAGTCGGTCACGATTTCGGCCGGGACCGGGGTCCGATGCCTCTCGGGGATCACCCTTTCGGCTAGATCATAGATCTTGGCGAAACCATCCCGCCGGGTGACGGCGATCTTCCCTGTCCGCCACAGCCATTCCAGCGCGGTCTTGGAAGGGTGCCAGTCCCACCAGCCGCCCCGACTGCGCGGCTCGCCCTCACCGACATCGGCGGTACCCACCGGCCCGTCCCTGGCGATGCGGTCGAGGATGCAGTCCAATTGCGCCTCATAGCCTTCGCGGAACCAGCGCCGCCAGTTGCGGTGCAGGCGTTGCTCGTCCCTTGCAAAGCGGTGTTGCCAGATCCCGTGCAGCCCGACCGGCAGGATCGAAGCGTCATGCGTCCAGTGTTCCCACAGGCTGCGGTCCTGTTCCAGCAGACGCTTCAGCGCCGGGGTGCGATAGGACTGTCGCCGCGACCACAGGATCATGTCATGCGCCCGGGCAACCGTATTGATGCTGTCCACCTGGACGAAGCCGATTCGCGCAATCAGGTCGTGCAGAGCCTGGCCGCTGGCCGGGCCGGTCGGCGGCTCGGCCAGGGCATGGCGTTCCAGGAACAGACGGCGGGCGCGGGTGTTGGGGATCGGCACAGGCATCCCGAAGGCGTAACATTGCAGCAGATTTCAGCAAACGGCGGATTTGCGCTGGAACTTGCCGCTGTCCGGTTGGACATGCCGGGGCGAATGCCTAGTATCTGGTCGTCTCCTGACAATACCCGTGACACCGCATGGCCGCTTCCCCCAAGGGGACGGGCCGGAAAGGACCACAAGGATTTGCCGCACGAAACGCCCCTGATCACCACCCTTGTCGCCGGCTTCGGCCTTGCCTTCCTGTTCGGCCTGCTGGCACAGCGGCTGAAACTGCCGCTGATCGCCGGCTATCTTCTGGCCGGCGTCCTGATCGGGCCGTTCACGCCGGGCTATGTCGCCGACATGGATCTGGCGACAGAGCTGGCTGAACTTGGGGTGATCCTGCTGATGTTCGGGGTGGGGCTTCACTTTTCGCCGCGTGACCTGATGGCGGTGAAGGCGATCGCGGTGCCGGGGGCCGTCGGGCAGATCGCGGTGGCCACGGGGTTCGGCACCCTTGTCGGCTGGTTCCTTGGCTGGAGCCTTGGTGCCGGGCTGATCTTCGGCCTTGCGCTTTCGGTCGCCTCGACCGTGGTCCTGCTGCGGGCACTTCAGGACCGCGAGCTGGTGCAGACCGAGAAGGGCCGGGTCGCCGTGGGCTGGCTGATCGTCGAGGATCTGGTGATGGTCCTGGCGCTGGTGCTGATCCCGCCCCTTGCCGGGCTGCTCGGGGGTACGCCCGTCCCCGTGGGCGAAGAAGCCGAGATCGTGGCCGAAGTCACCAGCAACATCGGGATCGGCCCCATCGCCGCGACGGTGCTGATCACCATGGTGAAGGCAGCGGCCTTCGTGGCGCTGATGCTGGTGATCGGTCGGCGGGCCATTCCATGGGCGCTGCATTTCGTGTCGCACACGAAATCGCGCGAGCTGTTCCGCCTGGCGGTCCTGGCCATCGCGCTGGGCGTGGCCTATGGCGCGACGCATTTCTTCGGCGTGTCCTTCGCGCTGGGCGCCTTCTTCGCCGGGATGGTGATGTCGTCCTCGACGCTGTCTTCACAGGCAATGCGCGAAACGCTGCCGCTGCGCGACGCCTTTGCGGTGCTGTTCTTCGTCTCGGTCGGGATGCTGTTCAACCCCGAGATCGTTCTGGCCAAGCCGCTGGCCCTGCTGGCAACAGTGGCGATCATCATCGGCATCAAGGCGCTGGCGGCCTATTACATCGTCCGGGCCTTCGGGCACGACCACGACAAGGGCTTGACCATCGCGGCAAGCCTGGCCCAGATCGGCGAGTTTTCCTTCATCCTGATCACGATGGGCGTGACGCTGGACATCGTGCCGCCCGAGGCGCGCGACCTGGTGGTGGCCGGTGCGATGCTGTCGATCCTGGCGAACCCGCTTCTGTTCCACCTGCTGGACCGGCGCTGGGCGCGCAAGGCCAAGGCCGAGGCGGTCGTCGTGCCCGAGGCGCCGGTGCCCGATCCGGCCCCGCAGAACTGAGCGGTCAGAGGCCCGCCTCGGCCTCGATCTGCGCCTTCGACTTGCGCGCACGTTCCGTAGCCGATTTCAGCTGGCCGCAGGCGGCCATGATGTCCTCGCCGCGGGGGGTGCGGATCGGGCTGGCGTAACCCGCCTTGTAGATGATGTCGGCGAAGGCGTGGATACGGTTGTTCGACGACCGCCTGTAGGGCGCGCCTGGCCATTCGTTGAACGGGATCAGGTTCACCTTGGCCGGGATCCCTTCCAGAAGCTTCACAAGCCGGTGGGCGTCTTCCTTCGAATCGTTCACCCCGTCCAGCATGACATATTCGAAGGTGATCCGTTCGCTGTTCGACAGGCCCGGATAGGCCCTCAAGGCCTCAAGCAGCGTCACGATGTTCCAGCGCCTGTTGATCGGCACCAGCACGTCGCGGACCTCGTCAGTGGTGGCATGCAGGCTGACCGCCAGCTGGCAGCCGATCTCGGTCGCGGTGCGGGCGATCTCCGGGACCACGCCGGATGTGGACAGCGTGATCCGCCGGCGGCCAAGCGCGATCCCTTCGCCGTCCATAACGATCTGCATCGCGTCGCGGACATTCTCGAAATTGTAGAGCGGCTCGCCCATCCCCATCAGCACGATGTTCGAGATGAGCCGCACCTCTTCCTTCGGCGCGCCCGGCACCGGCCATTCGTCCAGATCGTCGCGCGCCATCATCACCTGGCCGACGATTTCCGCCGCGGTCAGGTTGCGCACCAGTTTCTGCGTGCCGGTATGACAGAAGGAACAGGTCAGTGTGCAGCCGACCTGGGACGAGATGCACAGCGTCCCCCGGTCGGTTTCCGGGATATAGACCACCTCGACCTCATGCCCGCCGGCAATGCGCACCAGATACTTGCGCGTGCCGTCGGCCGAGATCTTCCGCGTCACCACCTCGGGAATCTCGATGGTGAAATGCTCGGCCAGAAGTGCGCGGTAATCCTTGGCGAGGTTGGTCATCAGCGCGAAATCGCGCACGCCCCAGTGATAGACCCACTGCCAGACCTGACCGACCCGCATCTTCGCCTGCTTTTCCGGCGTGCCGGCGGCGATCAGCGCGGCGCGCAGCGCCTCGCGCGTCAGGCCGACGATGTTCGTCTTGCCGGTCTGGGGCAGCTTGCGCGGAATGGTGAGCACATCTTGCGTGATGGGGGCGGTCATCGTGGCAGATCCTTGGGTCGGGCCTTGTCACAGGCGATCTGGGCGGTCCGGCGCATATAGGCGAGGTTCGACAAAAAGAAAAGCGCCCCGCGAAGGGGCGCCTTCCGACGTGCATAGCGGCTTACTTGCAGCGCTGTTCGGCGTCGGTCATCGCGGCGGTGAATCCGCGCAGGCTGAAGGTGTCCTTGGTCTGGGTGCCGCGGCCCGAGCGTGCGGTCAGCACGGCCGTCGTGCCCGCCTTCATCGCGGCAAGCAACCTTGCGTCATCTTCGGCGCTGCCGGGCCAGGCCCATTCACCATCAGTGAACATCTTGTAGGACTCGCCGTCGATCGCAACCTCGACCGTCGAGCCTTTGGCAAAGGGGTAGCCCCCGGTAAAGCTGATCTCGCCCGGGCGGCCCGGACGGAAGGTCACGAACAGCAGAATGTCACCCCGCCGCACGCTGACCGGCTGACCATCGCGCGTGTTGACCGATTCCTTGGGCTTGGAGACACCCCAGCATTCCTTCGTCGGGCTGTCCTCGGTGAAGACGTTCCAGTCGGTCATCGTGGCGACACGGTTGGTCGATTCCTGCGCAACCGCGGCATGCGCCGAAAAAGAGAACGCGGCGACTGCAAGCGCCCGGCCGAGAAGGGAAGTCATGTGTGTAGCAGCCTCCAAGCTGTCTTCGTGCCCCTGCGCGCCACCGTCTGGTGCGGCCTTTCGACTGGCGCGCGGCTCTTCTACCCGATATTGCAGCCATAATCAAAACCGCCACGCCGCGAAAGCCCCATGGGCGGCTATTCGCGCACATGTTACGGGGAACGGATATGTCCGGCGCGCATCCGATGGTTGAACTCTGGCGCGGGGGCCTGCTGGAAAGCACACATGCTGGCCATGCGGTGATCTGGGGGCCAGGGGGCATCGAGGATGTCTGGGGCGACCCGGCGACGGTGATCTTTCCGCGGTCGTCCTGCAAGATGATCCAGGCACTGCCGCTGGTCGAGTCCGGTGCCGCCGATGCCGTCGGGCTGACCGATGCGCATCTAGCGCTGGCCTGCGCCAGCCATCAGGGCGAGGCGCGGCATGTGAAGATGGCGGGCGACTGGCTTGCGACGCTGGGCCTGGCCGAGCCTGCCTTGCGCTGTGGCGTGCATGAACCCTATGACCGGACCGAACGGAACCGCCTGATCAAGGCCGATGAAAGCCCCTGCCAGTTGCACAACAACTGTTCCGGCAAGCATTGCGGCTTTCTGACCGTCACCCGCCATCTTGGCGCCGGGCCGGAATATGTCGAGATCGACCATCCGCTGCAGCAAGCGATCCGGCAGACCACCGAAGAGGTTACGGCAGAGGCGGTCGCCGGCTGGGGGGTCGATGGCTGTTCGGCCCCCAATTTCGCGATGTCGGTCGCCGGGCTGGCCCGTGCGATGCAGGCCTTCGCCGCGGCCAGCGGGTCGGGCGGGGTGCGCGACCGCGCCATGCACCGGCTGGCAAGGGCCATGGCAACCTATCCGGAACTTGTCGCGGGCGAAGGGCGTGCCTGCACGGAACTGATGCGCGCCATGGACCACAAGGTGGCCATCAAGACCGGGGCCGAGGCGGTGTTCGTGGCGATCCTGCCCGAACAGAAACGCGGCATCGCACTGAAGATCGCCGATGGCGGCACCCGCGGGGCCGAAGCGGCGATCACGGCGCTGCTGGTCCGCGCGGGGGTCTTGGACCCTGCCCATCCGGCGGCGCTGAAACGGCTGGGCGGCAGGCAGACCAACTGGCGCGGAATCGAGACCGGCCGGATTCAGGCGGCGCCCGGCTTCCCGGATTGATATCACCGTTTGATTCGGAGGCCGAACCGCGTAAGCTTTTCCGATGAACGCCGAAGCGCCGATCCCGTTTCCGCAGGCCGACCGGGCCCCCGATCAGGTCAGTTTCGACCGGAAGGAGCTGGGCCTGATCCTGCGGGTCTATGGCCGCATGGTGGCCGCAGGCGAATGGCGCGACTATGCCATCGCCGCGCTGCGCGACCTGGCCGTGTTCAGCATTTTCCGCCGCACAGCCGAAACCCCGCTTTACCGGATCGAGAAGCGCCCGCGCCTGCGCGCCCGTCAGGGGCAGTATGCCGTGGTCGCCCAGGACGGCCGCGTGTTGCGCCGCGGCCATGAGCTGGAGCAGGTGCTGAAGGTGCTGGAAAAGCGCCTGATCGGTCCGGTCGGCTGATCGGTCCGGGGGGCAGGGTCATGGCGACCGGCTGCCCGGGGCCGTCACCCCGGCCGCTTGCGGGCCAGAACCGGTCCGCCGCCCGCTTCTGCAATCCGCCGAATCGCCTCGACGATCCCTTCGCAGGCCACCGACATCGTGGCGCCATTGGCATGGATCAGCACGTCCGGGTTGACCACCAACGCCACATGGCCCTTCCAGAAGAGGAGATCGCCACGACTCAGTCCTTCTTGCGGGGCGAGTGGCCGGCCCATTTCCATCTGCATGTCGCTGTCGCCGGGGCAGTCGCACCCGGTCGCATGCAGCGCCACCTGCACCAGGCCGGAACAGTCGATCCCGAAGCGCGAATTTCCGCCCCACAGGTAGGGCGTCCCCAAAAGGCTTTCGGCTACCGAAACCGCATCGGGCGCCCATTGCCCGATCGGGCGCAGATGGCAGAGCGGCACAAAGCCTTGTGGTGTCTGCGCCCAGGCACCCGAAAAGGCGGTAACGGCCAGCTGCGAGCCCAGAGACAGGCTGGCCGTTTCGGGCGCCTGCACCAAGGGTTCAGTATGAAGGTGCGTGGCCGGGGCAGCCACCCAATGCGTCGGTTCCGGCCCTTCGCCGACTGCCGCGCTTTCGACCCAGCCGCAATAACCGTCGCGCCGTGACTGCACGAACAGATGCCCCTCCTCGTGGTCGATCACGGTGACGGCAGCGCCCATCAGCAGTTGCCGGTCACGCGCACCGCCGGGCTTGTCGCGCAGGTCGGCCAGCGGCACGACGATCCGGCCCGACCTCCCCTCGGTCAGGGGGGCGCTGATCCTGCCCTTGAGGCTGACATGGGCCACGCGGCCCGAATAGGGCGTAACGCGGCGGTCCATCAGGTGGCGTCCAGACCCAGGATCTGCGGCAAGGCACCCAGGATCGCCCGCGCGCCCTGCCCGACACCGCCCTTCGGACGGGCGGGCTGATCGGTCGGCGTGTGGCCGTAGATGTCGAAATGCAGGTAGCGCGGGCCATCGACGAAGCGGCGCAGGAACAGGGCCGCCGTGATCGAGCCTGCAAAGCCGAAGCCGGGCGCATTGTCCAGATCGGCGATAGCGGGTTCGATCACCGCGTCATAGGGGTCGTGGAACGGCATCCGCCAGACCGGGTCGAACCCCCGTGCGGCGCCCTGTTCCAGTGCCGCGGCCAGCGATGCGTCATCGGTGTAATAGGGGGCAATGTCCGGCCCCACCGCCACCCGTGCCGCGCCGGTCAGCGTGGCCATGCTGACCAGCACATCCGGCGCCTCCTCGCAGGCGAGGGCCAGCGCATCGGCCAGCACCAGGCGTCCTTCGGCGTCGGTGTCGTTCACTTCGACCGTCAGGCCCTTGCGGCTGGTCAGGATGTCCTTTGGTTTCAGGGCATTACCTGCCACCACATTCTCGACGGCTGGAATCAGGACGCGCAGACGCAGCGGCAGGCCCAGCGCCATGATCATCTGGGCCAGCCCCAGAACCGTGGCCGCGCCGCCCATGTCCTTCTTCATCAGGTTCATGCCGTTGGACGGTTTCAGATTCAGCCCGCCCGTGTCGAAGCAGACACCCTTGCCCACCAGCGTCAGCGCAGGCCCGGCTTCGCCCCAGCGCAGGTCGATCAGCCTGGGTTCGCGCGGGCTGGCGCGGCCCACGGCATGGATCATAGGGAAATTCGCGGCCAGCAGGTCCTCGCCCACCGTGGTGGCGACAGCGGCGCCGAAACGGGCGGCCAGCGCGCGGGCGACGGCCTCGAGCTCGACCGGGCCCATGTCCTGCGCCGGGGTGTTGATCAGATCGCGGGTCAGCGCCTCGCCCTCGGCCATGGCGATCAGGCGGGGGGCATCAACGCCCTCCGGGCAGACCAGCAGGGCCTGCGGCGCAGGCTTGCGACCGGGGCGGTAGCGGTCGAACCGGTAGGACGAAAGCAGCCAGGCCAGCGCGGCCTCGGTCCTTTCGTCCGGCGAGAGCCGGCCTTCGATCCGCCAGTTGCCGGAGGGCAGGCCAGATACCGCCTTCGCCAGGCCGAACCTCTGACGTCGGCGCGCCTGTGCGGTGCCAAACCCTGCCACGGCGGCGCAGACGGACCCGTCCTCGCCCGGCAGAAGCCGAAGATCGCCCAGTCCTGCCTCGAACGCGGTCGAGGTCAGCCAGGGCGCCCAAGGGCGTCCGGCACCGTCCAGGAATGAGGGCAGTTCTTCGGGCCGCAGCACATGCAAGGTCCGGCAGGGCGCCGCGGGATCGGCAAGGGAAAAGGTCATGGCACTGGGCATCTGCAAGCCAGATCAAGGGGACATTGCCCCAAGTGGATGAAGCAGGCCCGGAAAATCAAGCGTGACCGCGCCCAGACCGCAGGTTTTTTCGGGGTTCGGGCAGAACCTTCCCGAAGCCCGGCGTTTCGGGATTCCCGGCCCTGGCCCATCCGGACCGGATGACCGGATGCCCAGGTGTGGCAACGCTCGTTTGACAGGGGCGTGCGACATCAAGCTTCCTAGCCCGACTGGCCGGCGATGCCGGGCCCGGCAGGAAGCGATCTGTCGGCGATCCGCAGCAGCCTTGCCCAGACGGCTGCAAAGGCGGTTCCGTCGCCGCGTTCCAGGCAGATGCAGGCATCCCCGGCGACCAGGCCAAGGCTGACCAGGCCAAGATCATCGGCCTGCAGCTTCAACCGTCCCAACTGTCGCGCCACGTCATGCAGATCCTGCGCGCGGATCTTCTCGGCGATGCCTGCCATGGTCAGCGCCAGCCCCCCCAGCGCCCGGGCCACCATCTGTTCCGCCGTCGGCGCGCCAAGGTTGCGGTAGATCGCCGCGATCGCCGCGATATCCTGACGCACGACCTCGCGCGGCGAGAGCATCGCAATCACACCCGTGTTCATGCCCGTTCGTCCAGCACACCACCCGAAGGTCAGCTTGCGGGGCCAGGTTGAACAATTGGTTTCTCCCGATGACGCGAAGGCGCTTTTTGCCTCTCGAATTTTCCACAAATGCCGAATAGGGAGAGGCGAAGAAGGACGACGCCCATGACCCATTTCCGCCCCCTGCCCGCCTATCTGGTGCAGCGCTTCCATGGCTGGCGTGCCACCACCTATCAGGAAAACCGGGCCTGGTATCGCCGGCTGGCATCAGACGGGCAGCACCCCCGGGCCATGGTGATTTCCTGTTGCGACAGCCGGGTGCATGTCACCTCGATCTTCGGCGCGGACGAGGGAGAGTTCTTCATCCATCGCAACATCGCCAACCTGGTGCCGCCCTACAACCCGGATGGGGAATATCACGGCACCTCGGCGGCGGTGGAATATGCCGTCACCGGCCTTGGCGTCGCCCATATCGTCGTGCTGGGCCATTCCAACTGCGGCGGGGTCAAGGGCTGTCATGACATGTGCCGGGGCCACGCGCCCGAACTGGAGGAGAAATCCAGCTTCGTCGGCCGCTGGATGGATATCCTGCGCCCCGGCTTCCAGAAGGTCGCCGGCCTGCCCGATGACGAGATCCTGCGCGCGCTGGAAAAGCAGGCCGTGCTGACCAGTCTGGAAAACCTGCTGACCTTCCCCTTCGTGCGCGCGGCGGTCGAGGACGACCGGCTGACGCTGCACGGCCTGTGGACCGACACGGGCGAGGGCGGGCTGGAACAGTACGACCCGGTTCGCAACGGCTTCGTCCCGGTCTGAACGCGAGCTTCATGCAGGGCTTGAACAGTGGGGTTCGCACCGATTGCCCTTGTCAGAACTTTCACAAGACGTTTACCTGTCTGTTACAAACCGCCGCCAGTGAAGGGGCCGCCGTGGCCCGCCGAGCGTCGGGCCGCATGTCATCCAACCTGGGAGAAATCCGAATGACCACCAAGAAGTTTCTGTGCCTGACAACCAGCCTTGCCGTGATGGTATCGGCCGGCGCCGCGACGGCGCAATCGCTGGCCGAAATCGAAGAGGCCGCCAAGAAGGAGGGCATGCTGACCACCATCGCCCTGCCGCATGACTGGTGCGGCTACGGCGGCATCATCGCCGACTTCAAGGCCAAGTATCCCGACATCAAGGTGAACGAACTGAACCCCGACGCGGGGTCGGCCGACGAGATCGAGGCGATCAAGGCCAACAAGGACAACAAGGGCCCGCAGGCCCCCGACGTGATCGACGTCGGCCTGGCCTTTGGTCCTTCGGCCAAGGCCGAAGGGCTGATCCAACCCTACAAGGTGGCTGTGTGGGATTCGATCCCCGACGGCATCAAGGATGCCGACGGCTACTGGTATGGCGCCTATTACGGCGTGATGGGCTTTGCCGTGAACAAGGATCTGGTCGAGAACGTGCCGCAGGACTGGGCCGACCTTCTGAAGCCGGAATATGCCGGGATGGTGGCGCTGGCCGGTGACCCGCGTGCCTCGAACCAGGCGATCCTGGCGGTTCTGGCGGCCGGCATGTCCACCGGTGCCGCGCCGGGTGAAGAGGCCGGCAAGGCCGGTCTGGAATTTTTCAAGCAGCTGAATGACGCGGGCAACTTCGTTCCCGTCATCGGCAAGGCCGGCACCCTGGCCCAGGGCACCACGCCGATCGTCATCGCCTGGGACTACAACGGCCTTTCCTGGGGCAACACCCTGGCCGGCAACCCCCCGGTTGAGGTGGTGATCCCGAAGTCGGCCGCGCTGGCCGGCGTCTATGTCCAGGCGATCAGCGCCTATGCCCCGCAGCCCAATGCCGCGAAGCTGTGGATGGAACACATCTTCTCGGACGAAGGCCAGCTTGGTTACATCAAGGGCGGCTGCCAGACCGCGCGCTTCAACGAACTGGTCGCGGCCGGCAAGGTTCCGCAGGAAGTCCTGGACGCGATGCCCCCGGCGGACGCCTACAAGGACGCCTACTTCCCGACGCTGGAGGAAGTGGATGCCAACAAGGCGGTGGTGACCGGCGGGTGGGATGCCGTGGTTGGCGCGAACGTCGAGTGATCTGACATGACCCGGCCCGCCCCGGCACGACTCCGGGGCGGGCCACTCAGGCGGCCGGCAGAGCTGCCACGCAGCAGGGGGACCAATGGCTGAGGGACCGATCCGGCGCGCCGCACGCAGGCTGCCGCTAGAATGGCTGGGCATTCTGCCCTTTGCGGTTTTTGCCGTTCTCTTCCTGATCCTGCCCACCCTGCGCATCGTGACCGGGGCCTTCCAGGATGCGTCCGGCACCTTCACGCTACAGAACCTGATCGACCTGAACACGCCGTCGATCCGCAACGCCTACTGGACCTCGATCAGGCTCAGCCTGATCACCGCGGCGCTGGGCTGTGCGGTGGGCTTTGCGATGTCGGCGGCGGTGGTCTTCGGCGGGCTTCCCCGCGGCTTGCGTTCGCCGCTTCTCACCTTCTCGGGCGTCGCCTCGAACTTCGCCGGCGTGCCGCTGGCCTTTGCCTTCATCGCCACGCTGGGCCCCGCCGGGCTGATCACCGTCTGGCTGCGCACCGAGTTCGGCATCAACCTGCGCGCCATGGGGTTCAACCTTCTGTCCTTCTGGGGGCTGGTGGTCACCTACCTCTTCTTCCAGATCCCGCTGATGATCCTGATCATCACCCCGGCGCTGGACGGGCTCAAGCGCGAATGGCGCGAGGCCGCCGAGGTTCTGGGCGCGACGCGGGCGCAATACTGGCGCATGGTTGCGCTGCCGATCCTGTTCCCATCGCTTCTGGGCACCTTTGCCCTTCTGTTCGCCAACGCCTTCGGTGCGGTCGCCACCGCCTTTGCGCTGACAGGCCCGCAACTGAACATCGTGCCGATCAAGCTGTTCGCGCAGATCAGGGGCGACGTGCTGGGCAACCCGAACCTCGGCTTTGCGCTGGCCTTCGGCATGATCGTCATCACCGTGATCGCCAACACGCTGTACATCTGGCTGCGCGTCCGGTCCGAAAGGTGGCTGAAATGACCCGCATCATCGCCTGGGGCGTCTTCCTTCTGGGGTGCCTGTACTTCCTTCTGCCGCTGGTCGGCATGACCGAGTTCAGCCTGCGGATGCGGCGCGGGGAATATTCCTTCGACGCCTACCGCGTGGTCTTCGGCGACCCGCGCTTCTGGGACACCTTCAGCTATTCGCTGATCCTGTCAGGGGCAACGATCCTGGTCGGCGTGTTCCTGGTGGTGCCCACCGCCTACTGGGTGAGGCTGAAACTGCCGCAGGCGCGGCCCTTTGTCGAATTTGTCACCCTCCTGCCGCTGGTCATCCCGGCCATCGTGATCGTCTTCGGCTATATCCGGCTTTACAACACCTCCAGCTTCCTGCCGCTGACCGGCTCGGCGCTGGGGACCGATATCCTTCTGACCATGGGCTATACCACGCTGGCGCTGCCCTACATGTATCGCTCGGTCGATACGGGCCTGCGCACGATCGACGTTGCGACGCTGACCGAAGCCGCACAATCGCTTGGTGCTGGCTGGATCACCATCCTTGGCCGGATCATCCTGCCGAACGTGATGATCGCGGTCCTGTCCGGCGCCTTCCTGACGCTGGCCATCGTCATGGGCGAATTCACCATGGCTGCGCTGCTGAACCGCCCGGCCTTCGGGCCCTACATGCAGCTGATCGGGGCCAACCGCGCCTATGAACCCCCGGCGCTGGCCGTGATCGCCTTTGCCCTGACCTGGGGCTGCATGGGGCTGATGCAGCTGGTCGCCCGTCTTGCCAAACACGAAAGAGCCAAGGCCTGATGTCCTTCCTGACCCTGACCCATCTGGAAAAAAGCTTCGGCACGAACCGCGTGGTGAAGGATTTCAACCTGTCGGTCGAAAAGGGCGAGTTCATCTCGCTGCTCGGCCCCTCGGGCTGCGGCAAGACCACGGTCCTGCGCATGATCGCCGGGTTCGAGGCGCCGACCTCGGGGTCAATCATCATTGACGGACAGGAAGTGACCGGCCTTCGCGCCAATGCCCGCAACATCGGCATGATGTTCCAGGCCTACGCCCTGTTTCCGAACCTGACCGTGGCCGAAAACGTGGCCTTCGGACTGAAGGTCAAGGGCGTCGCCAAGGCCGAACGCGAGGCGCGGGTGGCCGAGATGCTGGCACTGATCGGCCTGCCAGAGCTTGGCGGGCGCTTCCCCTTCCAGCTGTCGGGCGGCCAGCAGCAGCGCGTGGCCCTGGCCCGCGCCCTGGCGCCGAAACCGCGCGTCCTTCTGCTGGACGAACCCCTCTCCGCACTGGATGCCAAGGTGCGCGTCTCGTTGCGCAACCAGATCCGCGAGATCCAGCAGGATCTGGGCATCACCACGATCTTCGTCACCCACGACCAGGAAGAGGCGATGTCGATTTCCGACCGCATCGTGGTGATGAACGCCGGAATCGCCGACCAGGTCGGCACGCCCTTCGAGATCTACAACCGCCCGACCACGCGATTCGTGGCGAACTTCGTCGGCACGCTGAACACCTTCGAGGTCACGGTCGAAGACCCCGCCGCAGGCAAGGTCCGCCTGGGGGGATCGATCATGACCCTGCCCGCCGCCCTGAATGCGGGCACGGGGTCCGCGCAATCCATCGCACTGCGCCCCGAGGCGCTGCGGCTGGGCCGCGAACCCGGTTACGAAACGGTCATCTCTGGCCGGATCGAGGATGTGCACTTCATGGGCTCGATCATCCGGCTGCGTGCCAACGTGGCGGGGGAAACGGTCGTGCTGGACACGTTCAACCGCGCCGACCAGCCGCCCCCGGTGCCTGGAACCGGCATCGAGATCAGCCTTTCGGGCAAGGATGCGATCCTGTTGCAGGGATGAAGCCAGGCGCAGGGCCCTGCGATGGCGTCAGGCACCTGTCAGGCAATCGGTGTCAGAGGCCCCGCCTGCAATGACCGTTGCGCCCTGGCCGGCCGCATGTGAACCATCGCGCAAGGAGGCGGGATGAAGCAGCGCAGCCGGATCTCGGTGCAGCAGACCCAGCGCATGGCGCTGACGACGACGCTTGCCGCCTCGATCCGCGTGCTGCGCGCCGATGCAGCCGGCCTTGCCCGCTATCTGGAGGAGCAGGCGTCCGAAAACCCGGCGCTGGTCGTCACCCGCCCGCCGCCCTCGGACTGGACCCCGCGCTGGAAGTCCGCGCTTGGCCCAAGGGGCGAGATGCCCGAGACGGCCACGGCGGCGCCAAGCCTGGTCGGCCATGCCCTGGGGCTGATCGCAGCCCTGCGCCTCAGCGGGGCCGAGGCGCGCCTGGCCGAGGCCCTGATCGAGACGCTGGAGCCGTCCGGCTGGCTTGGCCGTCCATTGGCCGCCCTTGCGACACAGGCGGGCTTGCGCCTGGCCGAGGCCGAGGCTGTGCTGCGCCGGTTGCAGCAGCAGGCCGAGCCGACCGGCCTGTTTGCCCGGAATCTGGCTGAATGCCTGCGCCTTCAGGCCGAGGACGCGGGCGAGCTTGACGCGCCCATGGCCGCGGTTCTGGACCGGCTGGACCTGGTGGCGCGGGGCGACATCGACCGTCTCGCGCGCGAGGCGGGAGTGGATGCGGCGTCGATCCGCGCCCGGATCGGCACGCTACGCGGCTACGATCCGAAACCCGGCGCACGCTTCGAACCCTGCGCCGCCCCGGTGCGCGAACCCGACCTGATCGCCGAGAAGGGGCCGGACGGCTGGACCGTCTCGCTGAACCGATCGGCATTGCCGACCGTCTCGGTCGCCGAGGGCCGCGGCAAGGGCCGGGCCGAGGCGAGGGCGATCCTGCGCATGGTCGAGGGGCGCAACAGAACCCTTCTGGCCGTAGGGCAGGAGATCCTGGCCCGGCAGGTCGCGGCACTGGAGCAGGGGATCGGCGCGCTGGTGCCGATGACCATGGCCGAGGTGGCCGAAACGCTGCGGCTTCATGAAAGCACCGTCAGCCGGGTCGTCGCGGGGACGGCCGTGGATACGCCGCGCGGCACATGGTGGCTGCGGGCGCTGTTCACCCGGTCGGTGCGCGAAGGCGGCCCGGCGTCGGGCGCCCTGCGCGACCGGCTGGCGCGGCTGGTCGCGGCCGAGGATCCGGCAGCGCCCCTGTCGGACGAGGCCCTGGCCCTTGCCCTGGCCGAGGGCGGCGCCCCCATCGCGCGGCGCACGGTGGCCAAGTATCGCACCATGCTGGGCCTGCCACCCGCCCATCGCCGCCGTCAGCGGCAGTGATGTCGTTTCCGGGGCTGACAGTGCGGCCCATCTGCCCTAGCTGGCGGGAAACGGCGGCTGCAAGGGGCGACCATGGCCATCTTTCTGGGTGTCGATACCGGGGGCACCTATACCGACGCGGTGATCCTGGACGACGGAACGAACCGCATCCTCGGCAAGGCCAAGGCGCTGACCTCTCGCCATGATCTTGCCGTGGGCATCGGCCAGGCCGTGGATGCCGCGATTGCCGCAGCCGGGGTGACGGCGGGGGATGTGGCGCTGGTGTCGCTGTCCACCACGCTGGCCACCAATGCGTTGGTCGAAGGGCAGGGCGCACGCGTGGCACTGGTCTTCATCGGCTTTGACGATTCCGACCTGGGCCGGGGCGGCCTGACCGAGGCGCTGAAGGGCGATCCCGTGGTGCGCCTGCCCGGCGGCCATACCCATGCCGGAACCGAGGTCGCGCCGCTGGACCTTGATCTGCTGGAACTGATGGTGCGCGAAATCGGCAACGAGGTCTCGGGCTTTGCCGTCGCCGCCCAGTTCGCCACCCGCAACCCCGCGCACGAGATTGCGGCGCGCGACCTGATCCGCCGGGTCACCGGCCGACCCGTGACCTGTTCGCACGAGCTTTCGGCCAATCTGAACGGGCCGAAGCGCGCGCTGACCGCCGTCCTCAATGCCCGGCTGATCGGCATGATCGACCGCCTGGTTGCCGCCTGCGAACGGCACCTGGTGCAGGTGGGAATCGACGCGCCGCTGATGGTGGTGCGGGGCGACGGGGCGCTGATTTCCGCCGCCATGGTGCGCGAACGCCCGATCGAGACCATTCTTTCCGGCCCCGCCGCCAGCATCGTCGGCGCGCGCTGGCTGACCGGGGCGCAGGATGCCCTGGTCAGCGACATCGGCGGCACGACGACCGATGTGGCCCTGCTGCGTGACGGTCTGCCCGAGATCGACCCGCAAGGCGCCCGCGTCGGCGGCTTCCGCACCATGGTCGAGGCGGTGGCGATGCGCACCACCGGCCTTGGCGGCGACAGCGAGGTGCATCTGGTCACCGAAGGGCTGACGGGCGGCCTGCGCCTTGGCCCCCGGCGGTTGATGCCGGTCTCGCTGCTGGCCGTCGAACACGGGCCGATGGTCCATGCAGCACTGGACCGCTGGCTGTCATCGGATGCGGTGGGCGAGATGGATGGCCGCTTCGTCGTGCCGATGTCCGGCCAGCGCGGGGGGTTGGGGGCCCGCGACCTGGCCGTGCTGGACCGGATCACGCAGCCGATGCCGATGGCGCAGGCGCTGACCTCGCGGCTGGAGGTCGCGGCGCTGGAACGGCTGGTGGCGCGCGGGCTGGTGATGCTGTCGGGGGTTACGCCGTCGGACGCCGCGCATGTCCTGGGGCGGCTAGACAGCTGGGACCGGCAGGCTGCCGAAAAGGCGCTGCGGCTGATGGCCCGGCGGCGGACCGGTGCAGGTGAACGTTTCGCAACCGGGCCCGAGGGCTTGGCCCAGGCTGTGGTGGACCAGTTGACCCGGCAGACGGTCGATTGCCTTCTGGAGGCCGCCTTCGGCGAGGATCCGGCCTTCGACAGCGAATCGCCAGAGATGCTGGCCCGCCACATCCTTGCGCGCCGGGGTCTCGACCGGCATCGGGGCGTGGTGCAGACCGACCTGCGGCTGGGGGTGCCGGTGATCGGCCTCGGCGCCTCGGCCCCGTCCTACTACGGCGCGGTGGGCGAGCGGCTGGGGTGCGACATGATCCTGCCGGAACATGCCGGGGTGGCCAATGCCATCGGTGCCGTGGCAGGCCAGGTCAGCCAGCGCGCGACGGGTCTGGTCTCATCGCCTGCCGAGGGGCGCTATGTGGCGCATCTGGCCGCGGGCCTGGAAAGCTTTGCCTCGGTCGAAGCGGCCCTCGCGGCAGTCGAGGCGGCTGTGGTCACAGAAGCCTCCGATCGGGCGCGTCAGGCGGGCGCGGTGGACCTGCGCGTCACTGTGGACCGCGCCGTGAAGGAGGTCGAGATCGAAGGGCGCACCATGTTCATCGAGGCGAAGGTCACCGCCACGGCCTCGGGCCGGCCGCGCATCGCCCGTTCGGCCTGACGACAGGAGACCCGGCCATGCCCAAGCCTGAAACGCCGGTCGAGGGTTTCCTCGCGCCCCTCGCCCGCCATGCCCGCAAGCTGCCCGACCTGGAGGGGCTGGTCTTCTGGGGCGGCGCGGGGGACTGGGACGCCTACCCGTCCGAGGCGCTGGAAGCCGAAGAGATCGCCTTCTATGCCGAAGGCCTGCTGCTGGACGGGTTCCGCATGCAGTGGTCCCTTCTTGCGACAGCCGACATGCCCGACCGGCCCGACCACCTCCGGCTGGAGTTCTGGCAGGATGACAGCCCCGCTCCGCCGCCGCCGAAAGGCTGGGTCCTGCTGGAGCGGGCAGTCTGGACCGGTGCCTGACCGGCCCTTAGGCGACCTGCCGCTGCGCGGAAGGCGGTAATCGGCTTCGACGGGGAAAGGGCCCTGGCCGACGATCTGCTCGATCATGCCCCGGGGCTTGGACTTGCCGTGCAGCAGGCAAGGGGCCGGACCATGCGCCCGCCCGCGCCGGCATTCTGCCGGACGTGCTAAATGCCTGCTGGCATCATATCCGTGGCACAGTGCACATCCGAACTGCGCAACCGCTTGCCTGACCACTGTCGCCCGGCCCGGCGTCCCCCTATGTTTGCGCAGGAACAGCCCGAAGGATCCTGCCGATGCGTGTGCTTTACGACCCGGAACCCCGCACCACCGACGACATCTTCACCCCGGAAGACCTGAAGGCGTTCCGCAGCCGGAATCAGGTGACCGAATGGCAGGGCGAGGATCGTGACGCATTCTATGCAGCCCACCTGCCCCGGACCGAGATCCTGATCTCGCAGCAGCCCATGGGCGCAGAGCGGCTGGCCCTGGCTCCGGCCTTGCGCGCCATCTTCAACGTCGAAACCAATTTCCTGCCGAACATCGATTACGAGGAATGCTTCCGCCGCGGCATTCATGTGCTGGCCCCCGGCGCAGTCTTCGCCGCCCCCGTGGCCGAAATGGCGCTGGGAATGGCGCTGTCGCTTGCCCGCAACATCCACGGCCAACACGCCGCCTTCCTGAGGTCAGAGGAGAAATGGCTGTTCGAGGGCAACCGCGAATCGGAACTGCTTGCGGGCTCGACCGTCGGCATCATCGGTTTCGGCGATCTGGGCCGCGCGCTGCACCGGCTGCTCGCCCCCTTCGGCTGCCGGGTGCAGGCGCATGACCCATGGCTGCCCGCCGGCCACCTCAGGCGCCTTGGCGTCGAGCCCGTCGATTTCGATACGCTCATGTCCGGGAACCGCTTCGTCTTCGTCATGGCGTCGATCACCACGGAAAACAGTGGCATGATCGACGCCCGCGCCCTGTCGCTGATGCAGCCTGGGGCCATGCTGCTGCTGATGTCCCGCGCGGCCGCGGCCGATTTTCCCGCGCTCTGCGCCGCTGCCGCCGCAGGCCGGATCCGCGTGGCAACCGACGTCTTTCCGGTCGAGCCGCTGCCCAAGGACGACCCGATCCGCCACACGCCCAACATGCTGTTTTCCCCGCACCGTGCCGGTGCCCTGAGCTTCGCACTCAGGGAAATCGGCACACGCGTGCTGGAGGACATGGACCTGATCGCCCGCAACCTGCCGCCGGTCTCATGCCGCAGGGCGGAACGCGAAACCGTCGCCATGATGCGGTCAAAGCCGGTCGATCGTTCCTGACGTGGTGCAGGACCAGGCCGCTCGTCGCTGACCTGGTCACTCCTCGCCGGGCCTCCGACGAGGAGACGATGTCGAATGCAGAGGCTGCCCGCTAGAGCCGCGACAGCACCAGCCCGCCCAGAACCATCGCCGCCGCCGCAATCCGCGTGGGCGTGATCTCGCGAACCGCCATGCCCAGCGCGCCGGTCGCGTCGATCACCAGCGCCGCCGCCATCTGCCCGAAGACCAGCGCCGCAACCAGGGTGACGACCCCCAGTGACGCCACACCCCAGACGGCCGCGAACACATACCAGGCGCCAAGGACGCCGCCCGCAAGGGTCCAGACCGGCACGGCGGTCAGCCTTGCATAGGCCCCGCCCTGCCCCTGAACCAGCGACGCTACCAGCAGCACCAGGAACCCCACGCCGAAGGATACCGCCGCCGCCGGTACCGCTCCGCCCAGCCCGCGCCCCAGCGCCGCGTTGATCGGGGCCTGCACCGCAATCGCCACCCCGCCCAAAGCCACTGCCGCCACTGCCCACCACATGCCTGCCTCCTTCGCTGAAGTGTGCAGGCAACCACGCCGCCGGCGGGACGACAACCTGCCCGTTTGCACGCTTGCCCTGCGCAGCGGAATGGGCAGACTGGCAGCATCCCGGTTTGCGCAGGCAACCCTTTCGGCTGCGCAAGGCGAACCCCCGGCGCCTGCCAGCAGAGACCCGCATGGCCTTCACCCTTCGCCAGTTGCAATTCTTCGTCGCCGCCGCCGAGGCCGGTTCGGTTTCCGGCGCGGCGCGGGCCCTGTCGATCAGCCAGTCGTCTGTGACCGAGGCGATCCGCAGCCTGGAAGACGACCTTGGCGTTATCCTGTTCGACCGGCAGGCGCGCGGGTTGATGATAACGCACAAGGGGTCGGCCTTCCTTCGCCATGCCCGCAAGATCCTTGCCGACGTTGCCAGTGCGCGCGCCGCCTTCCAGACCGAGGCCGAGGCCGCGACCGGCCGGCTGTCGCTGGGCGTCACCAGCCTGGTCGCGGGCTATGTGCTGTCCGACATCCTGTCGCGCTACCGCCGTGCCTTCCCCCAGATCGAACTCAACGTGATCGAGGACAACGGCGACTATCTGCAGCACCTTCTGATCGGGGGCGAACTTGATGTGGCGGTCCTTCTGACCTCGTCGGTCAAGGACCGGCTGGCCCTGAACGTCGAAACGCTGCTTGTGTCGCCCTACCGGCTCTGGCTGCCGCTTGGTCACCCGCTTGCGCAGCAGGAATCGATCACGCTGGAGGAACTGGCCGGTCAGCCCCTGATCCAGCTGATGGTGGACGAGATCGAGGAATCGACCCGCCGTCTTACGGCCGCCCTGCCGGTGAAACCGCAGATCACCTTCCGCACTCGCAGCGTCGAGGCGGTGCGGTCGCTGGTGGCCACCGGCGCGGGCCTGGCCATCCTGCCCAGCCTTGTCTACCGCCCCTGGTCGCTGGAAGGCGACCGGATCGAGATCCGCGATGTCTCGGGCGACCTGCCCACGGTTCAGGTGGGCCTTGCCTGGCGCAAGGGGGCGCCCCTTTCGGTGCCGGCGCACAACTTCGTGCGATCCGCCCAGGTCGGCATCCCCGCGCGCAGCGGGGCCTCGCCGTGAGAATCCTGCTGCACATGGGGCAGGGCAAGACAGGCACGACAGCCTTGCAGCAGGCCCTGCATGGGGCGCGCGCCGGGCTGGCGCAGGCCGGGGTGTTCTATCCGGCTTTCGGCGGAACCGAGTTCGCCCACCATCTGCTGCTTGCTCTGGTCGAGGATCCTGCGCGCCTGCCCGCCGCCTATCTTGCCGCCAGAGGTGGCGCCGAGGCGGTCGTGGAACGTGCCTGGCAGGCCTGGAACCGCGCCTGCGCCCGGGTCCGGGTGGACCGGCCCGCCGTCCTGGTCCTGTCGAGCGAATTCCTGATCCAGCACACCGGGGGTCCGGCGAAACGGCGCCTTTGCGGGCTGCTGTCCGAACTGTCGGACGACATCAGCCCCATTCTCTACATCCGTCACCCCGTCGAGCATTTCCGGTCGCGGCTGCAGGAGTGGCTGAAGGTCGAGAACCGCCCCCTTCCCCCCCTGCGCGAAGCCCTGCGAGATGCCATTTCCGATACCGAGGCCGCCTTCGGCCGCCCTGTCGTGCTGCGCCCCTACGATCGCCGCGTCCTTGCCGGCGGCGATATCGCCGCCGATTTCGCCGCCAGCTTCCTGTGCGGGCACGCCCCACCCGACAGCCTGGCCGGCCGCATCGTGAATCCGGGGTTGTCGGCCGAAGCACTTGTCCTGATGTTCCGTCTGCGCGCTGCCGCGGGGGCAACGGTGGAGGCCACCCGTCAGGTTGCCTGCCTGATCCGACCGCTGACCGACCTTGATCGCGAAGACCCCCCCGAACTGCCGCTGACCCTTCACCCCGGGGTGGCGGCGGCCGTCCTGCGGTCTTCCGACTGCCACCGCTGGCTGTGCCAGACCGGAAGGCTGGCTATTCCCGGCCTGGACCCCGCACAGATCGACGGTGCGCCGCTGCCGGGCTGGCTGCTGGCCGCCCCGCCGGACAGGCTTTTTCCGCATGATCCGCAGCGCCTGAACCGCCTGGCAGGGCGACTGCGCAGCCTCTGCCCCGGCCTGATGGACGGTCTGTCCTGCAACCCATCGGAATAACCGATATCACTCATAAGCGTTTTGCATTTGCGATTTCTGCGCAGTTGCCTAGCCTACTGACATGACCGGCACACCGGCACATCGCCTCTGCCGCCACGCGGACGCGGTTCATCCACAGGGAGTCTGATATGCAATCCATTAAACTCATGGCCACGACGGCTCTTTGCGCGTTGACCGGCCTTGGCCCTGCCCTTGCCCAGATCACCGAGATCGGCGCCCCCGAGGGGCAGGTGAACATCGTCGCATGGCCCGGCTACATCGAACGCGGCGAGACGATGAAGGAATTCGACTGGGTCACCAAGTTCGAGGAAGCCACCGGCTGCAAGGTCAACGTCAAGACCGCCAACACCAGCGACGAAATGGTGGCGCTGATGAACGAAGGCGGGTTCGACTTGGTCACCGCATCGGGCGATGCCAGCCTGCGGCTGGTGGCAGGCGACAGGGTGCAGCCGATCAACATCGACCTGATCCCGTCCTGGAACACGGTGGACGACCGCTTGAAGAGCGCACCTTGGCACACGGTGAACGGCGTGCACTACGGCGTGCCGTACATGTGGGGGCCGAACGTGCTGATGTACAACACCGAGGTATTCAAGGAGCCGCCAACCTCGTGGAATGTGGTGTTCGAAGAGATGATGCTGCCTGACGGCAAGTCGAACAAGGGTCGGGTCCAGGCCTATGACGGCCCGATCCACATTGCCGACGCCGCGCAGTATCTGATGTTCCACAAGCCCGAACTGGGCATCACCTCGCCCTACGAGCTGAACGAGGAACAGTACAAGGCCGCGCTGGACCTTCTGCGCCAGCAGCGCAACCTGGTCAGCCGTTACTGGCATGATGCCTTCATCCAGATCGACGACTTCAAGAACGAGGGCGTCGTGGCCTCGGGCTCCTGGCCATTCCAGGTTAACCTGCTGAAGGCGGATGGTCAGCCGGTGGCCTCGACGATCCCGCAGGAAGGCGCCACCGGCTGGGCCGACACCACGATGATGCATGTGAATGCCGCCAACCCGAACTGCGCCTATCTGTGGATGGAACATACGCTGTCCTCGAACCTGCAATCGGACCTCGCGGTCTGGTTCGGCGCCAACCCCAGCGTGCCGGCCGCCTGCACCGATGGGCGCGGCATGTCCACCGCCGAAAGCTGTGCGGCGAACGGGATGAACGATTTCGACAAGATCCGGTTCTGGACCACCCCGGTGTCGAACTGCTCTCAGGGCGAAGGGGCTTGTGTGCCCTATTACCGCTGGGTGTCCGATTACATCGGCGTGATCGGCGGGCGCTGATGCGCCCCCTTGCCCCCCTAGCGCAAGCAAGGGGGGATATTAGCCGGGCCTGAAGCCCTAGCCCTGCCGGCCGACCCCTGCGCCTCCTACCCCCCTCGTCGGGGGGTAGGGTGGGATGGGGGGAGCCGGGTTCAGATTGCGTGACCCGTTTCCATGACCGCAGCCGTCGAATTCCAGAATGTCTCCCGCCACTTCGGCAGTGTCCGCGCCGTCGATGGTGTGGACCTGACCATCGCCGAAGGCAGTTTCTTCGCCATGCTCGGGCCGTCAGGCTCGGGCAAGACCACCTGCCTGCGGCTGATCTCGGGATTCGAAAAGCCGACCTCGGGCACGATCCGCATCTTCGGCGAAGATGTCTCCTCGGTTCCGCCGCATCTGCGCAACGTCAACACGGTGTTCCAGGACTATGCGCTGTTTCCGCACATGAACGTGCGCGACAACGTGGCCTACGGGCTAATGGTCAAGGGCATGGGCCGCGCCCAGCGCCATGCGAAGGCCGAGGAGATGCTGGCGCTGGTGAAACTGTCCGGCTACGGCGACCGCAAGCCCGCGCAGCTGTCGGGCGGGCAGCGTCAGCGTGTGGCGCTGGCCCGCGCCCTGGTAAACGAGCCGCGCGTGCTGCTGCTGGACGAGCCACTGGGCGCCCTTGACCTGAAGCTGCGCGAGGCGATGCAGGACGAGCTGAAGGCCCTGCAACACAAGCTGGGGCTGACCTTCGTCTTCGTCACCCACGACCAGCACGAGGCCCTGTCGATGGCCGACCATCTGGCCGTCTTCAACGAGGGGAAGATCGCCCAGATCGGCACCCCGCAAGACATATATGACCGCCCTGCCACGCGGTTCGTGGCGGATTTCGTCGGCTCGTCCAACGTGCTGCCGCCCGAACTGACCCGCGCGCTTGGCGGACCGCCGCAATGGGCAAGCCTGCGCCCCGAAGCGACGAAGCTGGCCGCAACCGGGCCGGTGTCGGGCCCGGTGACGGCGCTGCGCTACCTGGGATCCGGCACACGGGTGGTGATCCGGGCAGGCGAAACCGAGATCGCCGCGCTGGTCCCCGCAGGCGAGCCGGTGCCGGCCGAGGGCGAGATCCGCGCCATCGCCTTCGCGCCGCAGGCCCTGCATCTGATGGGAGAAGCGTGATGCGCGGCGCCAGGAGCATCCATCGCAGGGGGCGCTGCCCCCTCGCGCCTTGCGGCGCTCACCCCCGGGATATTTCGGAACGGAAGAAGTATGGCAGGATGCGGCTTCTTCCGTTCGCAACTATTCCCGCCAGAGGCTGCGGCGCCGGGCAGGGGCGCACAGGATCGGAACCAGGTATCCGGGCAGCATGCTCGGGGGAGGGTCGGCGATGAGCGCGCCGGCAATCCTGCCCGCAAGGGGCGCGGCCGACCGGCTGACCGGCGTCTTCTGGCGGCGGCCGAACCTGCTGCTGCTTATCCTCGTGACCCCGCCACTGCTGTGGCTGGGGGTGGTCTATCTGGGCTCGCTTGCGGCGCTGCTGCTGCAAAGCTTCTACTCGATCGACGAATTTTCCGGCGTGGTGAAGGAGGAATTCACGCTCAAGACCTATGCCGAACTGTTCCGCGCGCAGAATCTGGACATCATCCTGCGAACCGTGGTCATGGCGGCAGCGGTTACGCTGACCTGCGCGGTCCTGGCCTTCCCCATCGCCTATTTTGCGGCGCGATACGCGCGCGGCCCATGGAAGGCCGCCTTCTACCTGGGCGTCATGCTGCCCCTTTGGTCGAGCTATCTGGTCAAGGTCTATGCCTGGAAGCTGATCCTGGCCAAGGAAGGGGTGCTGACCTGGGCCGCCTCGGGCACCGGCACGGGCTTTCTGATCGACGGGATCCTGTCGATCCCCGGGCTGGAAGGTTCGTCCCTGTCCACCTCGCCCTTCGGTACCTTCCTGGTCTTCGTCTATATCTGGTTGCCCTACATGATCCTGCCGATGCAGGCCGCGCTGGAGCGGGTGCCCAACTCGATGCTGGAGGCCTCGGCCGACCTGGGCGCCACAAGGGGGCAGACCTTCCGCACGGTGATCCTGCCCCTGGCCATGCCGGGGGTGATCGCGGGGTCGATCTTCACCTTCTCGCTGACCCTGGGAGACTACATCATCCCGCAGATCGTGGGGAATTCCTCACGCTTCATCGGCCTTGCGGTCTATCAGCTGCAGGGCACCGCCGGGAACATTCCGCTGGCCGCAGCCTTCGCGGTCGTCCCCATCGTCATCATGCTGATCTACCTGACGCTTGCAAAACGTGCGGGGGCCTTCGATGCGCTCTGACCGGCCCTCTCTGCTGCTCAAGATCACGGCGATCGGCGGGCTTCTGTTCCTGCACCTGCCGATCCTGTTCATCTTTCTTTACGCCTTCACCACCGAGGAACGCACCTACCAGTTCCCGCCCCCCGGCCTGACGCTGAAATGGTTCGGTGTCGCCTGGGAACGGCCCGACATCTGGCCGCCGCTCTACCTGTCGCTGAAGGTGGCGGCCATCGCCACGCTGATGGCCATGGTTCTGGGCACGCTGGCCGCTGCCGCGATGAGCCGGGCGCGGTTCTTCGGGCGCGATCAGTTGTCCTTGCTCATCATCCTGCCCATCGCCCTGCCGGGCGTCATCACGGGGATGAGCCTGCGGTCGGCCTTCGGGATCATGGACATCCCGTTTTCCACCTGGACCATTGTGCTGGGCCACGCGACCTTCTGCATCGTCATCGTCTACAACAATGCCGTCGCCCGGATGCGGCGCCTGTCGGGCGGGATCATGGAGGCCAGCGCCGACCTGGGCGCCAATGCCTTCCAGACCTTCCGCTACGTGCTGCTGCCCAACCTGGGCTCGGCCCTTCTGGCCGGGGGGATGCTGGCCTTCGCGCTGTCGTTCGACGAGGTGATCGTCACCACCTTTACCGCGGGCCAGCAATCCACCCTGCCGATCTGGATGCTGAACGAGCTGGTCCGCCCGCGGCAGCGCCCTGTGACCAATGTCGTCGCGATCGTGGTCTTTGCCGCCACCTTCGTGCCGATCCTCATCGCCTACTACCTCACCCGCGGCGGGTCCGAGACCGCCGGCATGGGCAAATAAGGGAGGAAACCCCATGACTCTGCACCAATCCATCCACACCCAGTTGCTCATCGGGCCCAACTTCGAGACCGGCCAGGAAACCCCCGAGCCGATCCTGAACCCCCGCACCGGCGGGCTTATCCTTGAGGTGCCCGAGGCATCGACCGCCCAGGTCGATCGCGCTGTCGCCGCCGCCCGTGCGGCCTTCGACAGCTGGTCGCGTACCACGCCGGCTGAACGGTCGGCCGTGCTGCTGGCCATCGCCGACCGGATCGAGGCCGAAGCGGATGCCTTCGCCAGCCTCGAGGCCCTGAACTGCGGCAAGCCGATCAATGCCGCCCGGAACGATGAAATCCCGGCGATCGTCGATTGCTTCCGCTATTTCGCCGGGGCGGTGCGCTGCATGACCGGCACGGTGGCGGGGGAATATCTGTCGGGCCACACCAGCATGATCCGTCGTGACCCGATCGGCGTCATCGCCTCGATCGCGCCGTGGAACTATCCGCTGATGATGATGGCCTGGAAACTGGGCCCGGCCATCGGGGGCGGCAACACGGTGGTGTTCAAGCCCAGCGAACAGACGCCGCTGACCGCACTGAAGCTGGCGCACATCCTGGCCGATGTGCTGCCGGAAGGCGTGGTCAACGTGATCGCCGGGCGGGGCCACACGGTGGGGAACCATCTGATCAACCATCCGCAGGTGGACATGATCAGCCTTACCGGCGACGTGGCCACCGGCAAGAAGATGCTGGATGCCGCCGCCAAGACGGTGAAGCGCACGCATCTGGAACTGGGCGGCAAGGCCCCGGTCGTGGTCTTCGACGATGCCGACATCGGTGCGGTGGTCGAGGGGCTGCGCGCCTTCAGCTTCTACAACGCCGGGCAGGACTGCACCGCCGCCTGCCGGGTCTATGCGGGCAAGAAGATCTATGAAAACCTGGTAGCCGATCTGACCGCGGCAGCATCCTCGATCGTGCTGGGGGACGAGGACGACACCAGAAACGAGATCGGCCCCCTGATCAGCCAACGCCAGCGCGACCGGGTGGCCAGCTTCGTCAACCGCGCGCGCGAGTTGAACCACATCCACATCACCACGGGCGGCGAGGCGATGGACCAAGGCTTCTACTACAAGCCCACCGTCGTTGCCGGCGCCAAGCAGGACGACGAGATCGTCCGGCGCGAAGTGTTCGGGCCGGTGGTCTCCGTCACCCCGTTCAGTGATGTCGAGGAAGCCGTGACCTGGGCCAACGACAGCGACTATGGCCTGGCCTCATCGGTCTGGACCAAGGACGTGGGTCGCGCGATGGCCACGGCGGCGCGGCTGCGCTATGGCTGCACCTGGATCAACACGCATTTCATGCTGACCAATGAAATGCCGCATGGCGGGCTGAAACAGTCGGGCTACGGCAAGGACATGTCGGCCTATGCGCTGGAGGATTACACGGTCGTCCGGCATGTGATGGTCAAGCACGGCTGACGGCGCTTTCCGGTTCGTTGCCCTCTCCGCGCCGGATGTCACCGGCGCAGAGAGGTTGCGGCCTCCAGAGGCAGACCGCATCCGCCAGGCCATGCGTCATGCAGTGGCAGGTCCGCGTGCCTGACGAATGGGGCGCCGGCAAATGACCTGCCTGTTGCGCGCTCCGGTCGGGTGCTGGTCATCCACTTTATTCGTCTGCCTTGCACGCACCGGTTCGGGCCGGTGCGCCCGACTGTCCGTTTCCGGCTGGACATCCGGTTTCGCCGCTGGTTCAAGGACCGCCGAGTTCCGTCCCCCTGCCACATCACACGGGATCCCGCGCCATGCAGCACCTTTACGCCATAGGAGACATCCATGGGCACCTGGATCTGCTGCGGGCCGCGCATGACCTGATTGCCGCTGACATGGCCCGCCATGGCCCCGGCCCGGTGATCCATCTTGGCGACCTCGTGGATCGCGGGCCGGACAGCCGAGGCGTGATCGACTTTCTGATTGCCGGGCTTGCCCAGGGCCACGACTGGATCATCCTGAAGGGCAATCACGACCGGATGTTTGCCCGCTTCCTTCGCGATCCCTGGGAACCCGAACCAGGCCTGCGGGCGGAACTGTCCTGGTTGCACCCACGGCTGGGCGGGGCCGATACCCTGCGGTCCTATGGCGTGGCCAGTGCCGGCGACCGGCCGGTGGAAAAGGTCCATGCCGAGGCGGTCGAGGCCGTGCCGCAGGCGCATGTCGACTTCCTGACCGCAAGACCGACCCTGCATCTTGCGGGAGAGGCGGCTTTTGTTCATGCCGGAATCCGCCCCGGCATTGCCCTGTCGGAACAAACCGAAACCGATCTTGTCTGGATCCGCGATCCCTTCCTGACGGCAACCGAAAGCTTCGGGCCGCTGATCGTGCATGGTCACACGGCGCTGGACCAGCCGACGCATTACGGAAACCGGCTGAACCTTGATTCCGGCGCCGCCTATGGCGGGCCGCTTTCCGCCGTTGTGATCGAGGGGCGCGAGGCATCGCTGCTTGCGCCGTCCGGGCGGCAGAGGCTGGCCATTTCACGGGGCTGAGATCGGTCTTTCGCCAGCCAAAGCCCATGCCCGGACCCGATCAGGGGTCAGGGGTGTTCCCGCCGGATCAGCCGCTTGACCGAACGCAGCCCCAGATAGCCGAAGACAAGGCCAGCAAGGCCCACGACCTCGACCAGCGCAGGGCCGGACGGCATGCCGCGCACAAGCAGTGCCACAGCCATCAGGGCAAGACCCCCGACCGAAACCCATAGCCAGAACCAGAGTTCGCCCCTGCTGGGTCCATAGCGGTAGAGGTTCTTGCCGGTCATTCCAGTCTTCCGTGGCGAAGCTTTTGCCGGCGTGGCACGCGGGCATGGCATCCTTTGCAGGATAGGGCTGAAGGGTGGAAGGCAAGTCCTTGCCGGGCCGCAACAGCCAAAGCGGATGGCAACCGGTGCGGCCAGGCCGCATGCGTATGGACGCTGCGGCCCGCATGTGCTTCCGTCGCGCCATGACCGGACGCCAGACACCCGCCCTTTTCGTGGCAGGAACCATCCTGCTGACCGCTGCATGGCTGTTGTGGATCGGGCGTGAACCGATCTGCCCCTGCGGCCATGTCAGCCTGTGGCATGGCGATGTCGCCAGCGCCGAGAATTCCCAGCACCTGACGGACTGGTATACCCCCAGCCACATCATTCATGGCTTCCTGTTCTACGCCGGGCTGTGGCTGGTGGCGCGGCGGCTGTCCTTTGGCTGGCGGCTGTCGATCGCCACCGCGATCGAATGTCTTTGGGAGATCATCGAGAATTCCGACGCGGTCATCGAACGCTATCGAACGGTGACCATTTCGCTGGACTACTATGGCGACAGCGTCATCAACACGGTTTCGGACGTGTTCGCCATGCTGCTTGGCTTCTGGCTGGCCGCCCGCCTGCCGGTCTGGGCCACGGTCGCGCTGATCGTGCTGTTCGAGGGGGCGACGATCTGGATCATCCGCGACGGGCTGGCGCTGAATATCCTCATGCTGCTCTGGCCGCTTGACTGGGTAGCGGCATGGCAGGCGGCGCGCTAGGCGCGCATGCTGCGCATCGACAGTGCTGCGGCAAGGCCCAACGCAAGGGTGACCCCGGCCAGGATCCAGAAGAAGCCGCGTTCGCCCATGCCCGCCATGATCGGCGCCAGGATCAGCGGGCAGGCGATTCCGCCGATCAGGCCCGAGGCGATGATGGTGGGCGGCACGCGCAGGTCGTCGCCCATCTTGCGACTGGCGGTGACATAGAAGCCGGGGAAGAACATGCCCGCAGGGGCGCCGATCGCGACGAAGAACAGGGCGGGCGAGACAAGGATCGCCCCCAGCGCCAGCACCGCTGTTGCGACGATGGACAGCGTGTAAAGCAGGAAGGGCGCGATCCGGTGGGCAAAGAACACCAGGGCCACCCGCGACAGCAGGAACACCACGAAGAAGGCGCTGAGAAGCTCGGCCGCCCTCGCCTCGGTCTCTCCCGCGCGGATAAGGGCGCTCGGTCCAAGGCCGATCAGGCAGGCTTCCAGCCCGATGGCCATGGCGCCGAAACTCATGATCACCCAATGCGGGCGGAAGGGCCGGGTTTCGCCCGGCGGCGCGGCTGCCGTGCGCCCCGCCGGACCGGCAAAGACCCAAACCACAGCCGCGAAGGCGGCCGTCAGCCCGAAAGACCAGCGCGGGTCGCTGCCAAGCGCCACGAAGATCAGCGGTGCCGCGATGGCACCAACCCCGAAGGTGGCGTTCAGCATGCTCAGCATCGAGGGGCCAAGGGTTCCGAAGGCGCGCAGGACGCGCGGGTTGAACACGGCAGTGGACATTCCATAGCCCGCCCCGAAGACCACCGCCCCGGCGATCGTGACCCACCAGCCGATCAGCAAGGCCATGATGCCCGCGCCAAGCGCCATCACCGCCAGCGCATGCCGGGGCGTGACATGGGCGCCCCTCAGGTACATCAGCCCCACGCCCAGAAAGCAGCCCACCCAATGCGCCGAGACCAGAACCCCCGCCTCGGCAAGACTGACAGCGAAGATGCGCGAAAACGCAGGCAGGGCGGGGCCGTAAAGCGACTGGCCCGCCCCCATCATCACGAATGTCGCCACCCCTGCGACAAGAAGGCCGGCGTTGGCCCGGATCAGCTCTTTCACGATCGGCTCCTGCTTGCCGGCAACGTCTCCCGCGGCTGTCGGCCGCTGTCAATGACAGCCGTGACGCAACGTCGACTCTGCGCCCGCGCGGATTTCGTGCATTCTGGGCCCACGGACGGAGGCCCCCATGACCGACATTCACATCCTTTCCGCGGCCCGCACCGCCATCGGCGGCTTTGGCGGGTCGCTTGCAGCGCTGCCGCCCATCGACATTGCCACCCATGCGGCCAGGGCCGCGCTGGCCCGCGCCGGGGTCGAGGGCGGGCAGATCGGGCAGGTGGTGATGGGCCATGTGATCAACACCGAGCCGCGCGACATGTATCTTTCCCGCGTGATGGCGATGGGTGCGGGCGTGCCCGAGACGGCCCCGGCAATGAACGTGAACCGGCTGTGCGGGTCGGGTGCACAGGCGGTGGTCTCGGCCACGCAGACGCTGATGCTTGGCGATGCCGACATGGCGCTTGCGGGCGGCGCGGAGTGCATGAGCCGCTCACCCCATATCCTTCCGGCCGCGCGCTTTGGCCAGAAGATGGGTGATGTCCGTGCACTGGACATGATGACCGGGGCGCTGACCTGCCCGTTCGGCACCGGCCACATGGGGGTGACGGCCGAGAACGTGGCCATGAGCCACGGGATCAGCCGCGCCGATCAGGACGCCTTCGCCCTGGAAAGCCAGGCCCGCGCCGCCCGGGCGATTGCCGAGGGCCGGTTCCGCGACCAGATCGTTCCCGTCCAGATCGCGGGCCGCAAGGGCACGATGATCTTCGATACGGACGAGCACCCCAAGGCCACCAGCCCCCAGGCGCTGGCCGCGCTGAAGCCGGTGTTCCAGAAGGAGGGCACGGTGACGGCGGGCAATGCGTCCGGCATCAACGACGGGGCAGCCGCGCTGGTTCTTTGCCGGGGCGACCACAGCGGCCGCGCGCGGGCGCGGATCATGGGCTATGCCCTGGCCGGGGTGGACCCGAAGGTGATGGGGATTGGCCCGATCCCGGCGGTGCAGGCCCTGTGCCGCAAGCTGGGGGTCAGGCCGCAGTCCTTCGACCTGGTGGAATCGAACGAGGCCTTTGCAGCGCAGGCGTTGGCCGTCAGCCGCGCGCTGGACCTGGACCCTGCCCGGGTGAACCCGAATGGCGGCGCCATCGCCCTTGGCCACCCGGTGGGGGCGACAGGGGCGATCCTGGTGGTCAAGGCCATGCACGAGCTGGAACGGACAGGCGGTCGGACCGCGCTGATCACCATGTGCATCGGCGGCGGCCAGGGCATCGCGCTGGCCATCGAGCGCGGCTAGACCTTCGCCAGTCCCAGCACCGCTTCGGCGATCCTTGCCGCAAGCCCGGGCAGATCGCCCGGTGCCAGCCTGTCGGCCGTGACTTCCGCTGCCGGCGCCGGCATGCGCGCCCGGTGCCGGCCATAACGCGGGTCGTAGTGCCGTTCCATCAGGCTGTCCGCCAGCACCTCGAACGCACCTGCGGCGGCCATGGCCTGCCAGTCCGCGATCACCTCGCGCGGGTGCAGCGGTTGCAGCAGGCCCACGACCTGACCCAGCCTGACCCGGTCGGCGGTCAGGTCGGCATAGGCCCGGGCCAGATAGGCCGCGCGGGCCGACCGGGGCGCGGCAATTGCGACGCGGGGGGCCGCGACCATCGCCTTCCACAGCATCGGCGGCAGCCGGCAATTTCCTATCTTCGAGCTTTCCGCCTCAACCACCACGGGCCGCGCCGGATCCAGCCCGGCCAGCACCTGGGCAAGGGCCGCCTCGAAGGCCTTCTGCGAAGGCTGCGGCCCCAGCGCACCGAAGAGAGAGCCCCGATGCCGCGCCAGCCCTTCCAGATCTATGGCCTGCACCCCGAAGCCGGGCAGAAGGTTCAGAACCTCGGTCTTGGCAGATCCGGTATTGCCATCCAGCACCACCACCGGCGCACGAACCGGGGTGTCATAGACCTCGCGCACCACCAGCGCCCGCCAGGCCTTGTAGCCACCGGCAAGCGTTTCCACCCGCCAGCCGATCTGCGACAGGATGGTGGCGAACGATCCGGATCGCTGCCCGCCCCGCCAGCAATAGACCAGTGGACGCCAGCCTCCCGGCCGGTCGGCCAGCGGCCCCTCCAGGTGCCGGGCAGCGTTCTTCGCCACCAGCGCCGCGCCGACCTTGCGCGCGGTGAAGGGTGAAACCTGCTTGTAGATCGTGCCGACGCGCGCGCGCTCCTCGTCGTCCAGCACGGGAAGCGAGATCGCGCCGGGCAGATGATCCTCTGCATATTCGGCAGGCGACCGGACGTCGATGATGTCATCGAAGCCCGGCGCGGACAGATCGGTCAGAGAGGTCAGGGTGATGGCCATCACACCTTCCTGCCTGGGCCGGCCTCAGCGGCGATGATCGTCATCGTCCTCGTCGTCGTGCCCACCAGCAGGCAGGTTGAAGAAGCTGTCGGCGTCCGAGAAGTCGGCGGGCGAGGACGTATCCTTCTCTTCGTCGCCGAACACTTCAAGGCCCGTCGGCACCCTGGGTTCCGGCGCCATGCCCAGCGACTGTTCGGTAGACACCAGCTTGCGCCGTTCGTCATCCGACATCACCACGCCTTCCGCCGCTTTCTTCCGCGCGGCAGCCTGCACCGCAGCATCCAGTTCCGACTGCTTGCACAGGCCCAGCGCCACCGGGTCGATGGGCTGGATGTTTGCAATGTTCCAGTGCGTGCGTTCGCGGATCGACTGGATGGTGGGCTTGGTGGTACCGACAAGCTTGCTGATGGCGCCATCGGAAAGCTCGGGGTGGAACTTCACCAGCCACAGGATCGCGGCGGGTCGGTCCTGGCGTTTCGACAGCGGGGTATAGCGCGGGCCGCGGCGTTTTTCCTCGCCCTGGGCGGCGGGGTTGAACTTCAGCTTCATGCGATACAGCGGGTCGGCCTCGGCGCGCTTGATCTCGATCGGGTCCAGCTGGTTGTTGGCGATCGGGTCGAAACCCTTGACCCCGGCCGCCACGTCGCCGTCGGCGATACCCTGAACTTCAAGCTCGTGCAGGCCGCAGAAATCCGCGATCTGGGCGAAGCTGAGCGTCGTGTTGTCCACCAGCCAGACGGCGGTTGCCTTGGCCATGAGCGGTTTCGACATCGGATCTCTCCTTTACAAACCTGTCCCGTGCCGGGAAAACGGCTGCGGGCCTGGCCCGCGAGTTCCACGATTTCGGGGAATTCGATTGCCCATATAGGCCCGGATCGCGCAAAGGGGAAGCGGAAATGCGTGCAGTGCTGCTGGCCCTCGCGGCTTTGTGCTGGTCTGCCGCCGCCCGGGCCGAGGGCGAGCGCGCGGGTGACTTCGACTATTACGTTCTTTCCCTGTCATGGTCCGCCGCCTGGTGTGCGCTGGAGGGCGACGCGCGAAACGATCCGCAGTGCGACCCCGGGCGCGGGCTGACGTTCGTGCTGCACGGGCTGTGGCCACAATACGAAGAGGGGTGGCCCTCGTTCTGCCGGACGGTGGAACGCGACCCCACCCGGGGCGAGACCGCCGCCATGGCCGACATCATGGGCGGGGCCGGGGCGGCCTTCTACCAGTGGAGGAAGCACGGGCGCTGTTCGGGGCTTTCGGCGAACGACTATTACCGCACCGCCCGCGCGGCGCATGACAGCATCGCGATCCCCGACCTCTTCGCCCGCGTCCTTCGCCCCCTGACCCTGCCGGCCAGCGTGATCGAGACGGCCTTCCTTGAAGCGAACCCGGGGCTTCGCCGCGACCAGATCACGATCACCTGCAAGAACGGGCTCATCCAGGAGGCGCGGATCTGCCTGACCCGCGACCTTGCGCCCCGGCGCTGTGGTGCCGACGTCATCCGCGACTGCAGCTTGCAGGATGCCCGGCTGGAAGCTGTCCGGTGATGCGGGTGGCGGGATCGATCATTGAAGATGGCGGACTGAAGGAAGCGCCGGAAGCCGGCCTGATGAAATGCGCGATGCCAGGGCGGCCGGGGATCGGCCGGTCGGTCTGGTGCCGAATCGAAGGCTCCGGTCCGGCCTGAGGCCCCCACCGGCAGAGTCCTTTCCCACATCTGCGCGAAATCTGTGGCCGGCTTGCCATGCGGCATCAGCGCGGGATGCGGGAAAAGCGGGATCCGCTGCCGTCTCGCAAGCCCCTTTCACCAGCGTGATCGGGTCTGCAAACCTAGCCTCCCAAGTGCTTCCTGCCGCGCTTGGCCGCCAGCTGCATCTGGCGGTGCCGTTCCCGGAACCGCGCGCGGTCGGCTTGCGAATATTCGTTCACGCAGGCCGGGCAGCTGACGCCTTCCTCGTAATCCGCCGAGGCCCGGTCCGCCTCTGCCACCGGCCGGCGGCAGGCCCCGCAGACCTTCAGGCCGCCGGGCACCAGCCCGTGACCCACCGAGACGCGATCATCGAAAACGAAGCACTGGCCCTGCCAGAGGCTTTCTTCCTCTGGCACCTCTTCCAGGTATTTCAGGATCCCGCCCTTAAGGTGATAGACCTGATTCAGCCCCTGACCCAACAGGTAGTTGGTCGATTTCTCGCAGCGGATGCCGCCGGTGCAGAACATCGCGATGCGCTTTCCTGCAAAGCGGTCGCGATTTTCCTGCCACCACAAGGGAAATTCGCCAAAGCTGCGCGTGCCGGGGTCCACCGCGCCGCGGAAGGTGCCGATGGCAACCTCATAGGCGTTGCGCGTGTCGATCACCACAGTATCGGGGTCAGCGATCAGCGCATTCCAGTCGGCCGGCGCGACGTAATGCCCGACCCGGGCAAGGGGGTCCACATCAGGCTGCCCCATGGTCACGATCTCGCGCTTCAGCTTCACCTTCATCCGGCCGAAGGGCATTGTTTCGGCAAGGCTTTCCTTCCATTCCAGATCGGCGCAGCCCGGCAGGGCCCGGATCGCGGCAAGGGCCGCGTCGATCCCCTCGCGCGTGCCGGCGATGGTGCCGTTGATCCCCTCGGGCGCAAGCAGAAGCGAGCCCTTGACGCCATGCGATACGCAGACCTCCAGCAGGCCGGGCCGCAGGGCGGCAGGATCAGAAAAGCGGGTGAACCGATAAAGCGCAGCGACGGTCAGCATGGACCCCCTTTGCGCCTGCGCTTCGGGATTTTCAAGCGCTTCGCTTGACGCATGCCGCCCCCGAACCTAGTCAGGGCTGACAAGTGATCGCGGAGAACGCCATGAAGCCCGCAACCGAAGCCCTGATCGTCATCGACGTGCAGAATGATTTCTGCCCCGGCGGTGCCCTGGCCGTTGCGGGCGGCGACGAGATCGTGCCGGGAATCAATGCGCTGATGGCAGGGTTCGCGACAGTTGTCCTGACGCAGGACTGGCATCCTGCCAATCACCTGTCCTTCGCCGACAACCACCCGGGCGCCGCGCCCTTTTCGATGATCGACATGCCCTACGGCAGGCAGGTCCTGTGGCCCGCGCATTGCGTGCAGGGCACCGCGGGTGCAGCCTTTCATTCCGGTCTGAACACCGATGCGGCGCAGCTGGTGATCCGCAAGGGTTTCCGCCCCCAGATCGACAGCTATTCCGCCTTCTTCGAGAATGACCGGACCACGCCGACCGGGCTGGAGGGCTATCTCAGGTCACGCGGAGTGACAGGGGTCACGCTGGTCGGGTTGGCCACGGATTTCTGCGTGGCCTATTCGGCGCTGGATGCATCTCGGCTTGGCTTTCGTGTCACCGTGCAAAGCGACCTGTGCCGCGCCATCGACCTGAACGGTTCGCTTGCCTCAGCCCGAGCCGAGATGCTGGCAGCCGGGGTTCTGCTGACATGACGCCTGCACCCGGGCGGCTGGCAGGTTTGGCGATATGCGGGATCATGCTGGGTGCCAGGGCCGGAATGGCCGATGCGATCTGCCTTTCTGCGCCGTATGAGGGCGATCAGGGCAGCCTGCCCGGGCTTGTCCGGGCGCTGAAGGGTGCGCTCGCACCGCACCCATCGCTGGCCAGAACCCTTGCCGAACAGGCCCCGACGCTTTGCCTTGATGACAGCCTGTTCAGTGAGCAGGCCTATTTCGAGCCCGCGACCAACCGGATCGTGCTGCGCGGCGGGCTGGAGCCCGGCCTGCAGCTGGCAATCCTGATCCACGAGATCCGGCATGTCGAACAGCTCAGCCGGGGCGACTGCCCCACGATCGAAACTTCGTCATCCGAATACATCCGGTCTCGCCTGGCTATGGAGGCGGACGCGGCGGCGATGGGCATCCATGTGGCCTGGGGCCTGCGCGAAGCAGGGCAGCCCGAAGCCTGGGAGGCCTTGCGAAACTGGCCAACGCATGAAGATCTGGCCTCCCGCTACGAGGCCGAGATGACGGCCAGTGGCGACGAGGTCCGGGCAATCGGTGCGACCTTCGCGCAGTGGTTCGAACGGGATGAGCGGCGCGGACTTTATGCCAATGCGATCTGCGCCAACTACCTTGATGCGCTGGACCGGGAAAAGCATTTGCCCGGAACCGGCACCCTGCCGGCCGACTTTGCCGTGCGCCTTTGCGTGATGCCGGACGGACGGCCCTACGACTGCGTCCTGCCACCCTGACGGGCGCGGGCAACATGCGGGGCTTGCCTTGCCCCGTGCCACAGGGGAAAACGGGCGTGGGCCGCGATGACGCGGCAAAGGACAGGGGGTCGCCATGGTCGATATCGCCACGCGCGTCTGGAACCACAAGTGGAAAATCGACCCGATCGTGCGATCCCTGATCGACACGGACTTCTACAAGCTGCTGATGTGCCAGTCGATCTTCCGCAACAAGCCCGATACGACCGTTGTCTTCAGCCTGATCAACCGGTCCACAAGGATTCGTCTGGCCGACCTGGTTGACGAGGGCGAACTGCGCGAACAGCTGGACCATGTGCGGTCGCTGTCGCTCAGCCGCGGGGAAAGCACATGGCTGCGCGGGAACACCTTCTACGGCAAGCGGCAGATGTTCCGCCCCGATTTCATGGAATGGTTCGAGGGTCTGCGCCTGCCCGCATATCACCTGGAAAAGCGCGACGGTCAGTTCGAGCTGACCTTCGAAGGCCGCTGGCCCGAGGTGATGCTGTGGGAAATCCCGGCGCTGGCCGTGCTGATGGAACTGCGCAGCAGGGCGGTGCTGAACAGCATGGGCCGGTTCGAGCTTCAGGTGCTCTACGCCCGCGCGATGACGCGGCTGTGGGAAAAGATCGAACGCCTGCGCCGCATTGACGACCTGAAGATCGCCGATTTCGGCACCCGGCGGCGGCACGGGTTCCTCTGGCAGGACTGGTGCGTGCAGGCGATGCTGGAAGGGCTGGGCCAGAAGTTCATCGGCACCTCGAACTGCCTGATCGCCAAGAACCGCGATGTCGAGGCGATCGGCACAAATGCCCATGAACTGCCCATGGTCTATTGCGCCCTGGCCAACAGCGACGAGGAACTGCGCCAGGCCCCCTACAAGGTGCTGGCCGACTGGCATGAAGAGCACGAGGGCAATCTGCGGATCATCCTGCCCGACACCTATGGCACCGAGGGCTTTCTGCGGAATGCGCCCGACTGGCTGGCGGGCTGGACCGGCATCCGCATCGATTCGGGCGATCCCGTGGTGGGTGCGGAAACCGCGATCCGCTGGTGGCAGGAACGCGGCGAAGACCCGACGAAGAAGCTGGTCATCTTCTCGGACGGACTGGACGTGGAAAAGATCGAAGACCTCTACGCCCGCTTCCACGGCCGGGTAAAGGTTTCGTTCGGCTGGGGCACCATGCTGACCAACGATTTCCGCGGCCTGGTCGCCGGGGATGCACTGGCCCCCTTCAGCCTGGTCTGCAAGGCGCAAAGCGCAAACGGGCGGCCCACGGTGAAACTGTCGGACAATCCCGCCAAGGCGACCGGCCCGGCCGAGGAGATCGAGCGCTACAAGCGCGTCTTCGGCGTCGGTCGGCAAGAGGTGCAGGAGGTCGTGGTCTAGCCGATCGCGCACAACTTCAGGATCGGCCGCGCACCAACCCCGCCGGTCACCCCCTGCAAGACCCAGGACAAGGATCCTGCCGCCTACGGCACGCCGGTAGCCGCCGCCCAGGGGCGGGGCTGGATAAGCGGCCCTTTGGCCCCCGTCACGCGCGGTTCAGCACCCGTTCGGCGCAGATGACGGCACGTTGCAGGTGACTGCGATGGATGGGATCGTCCGGTGCCAGGCGCGGCATCGTCCAGCCAACCGAAGCAAGCGTCCTGGCCAGCATGAAGGCCTCGACCATCGAGGTGTCGGTCGTGCCATAGCCCTGCATCAGCGCGTCGCGCAGTTGCGGGTGTTCGGGGTGCAGAACGGTCTGCACCAGGGCGGTGCCAAGGTCGTAAAGCCGGAAGCCGTAGCCGGAATCATCGAAGTCGATCAGGAAAACCGAACGGTCGTTCACAAGGACATTCTCGCGCAGGACATCGGCATGGATCAGGCCCGTCTCGCCAGCCAGCCGTTCGCGCAGCGCATCGCGCGCGCGGATCAGCGTGGCGCGCTGGTCGGGGCCGGCTGAGGGATGCTCCCAGAAGCGGCCCCACAGCGGCTGGTCACCGACCAGACCCGCGCGGTCCCACCGTGGGCGGGTAAAGCCCTCGGGCAAGGTCAGCGCGTCCGTCGCACGATGCACGCGGGCAAGCAGCGCGCCCAGCGCGTGGTAGAGATCAAGCACCTTCGGCAGGGGCTGGGTGAAGGGCCTTGCCGCCTCGCCAAGAGCCTCGCCTTCCAGCCAGCGGATCGCCGAGGCATGAAGACCACCGGGCAGGGCCACCAGAAGCCTGCCGTCGTGTGAGGGCAGGGGGGCGGGAATTGGCAGACCCGCCCGGGCCAGTTCGGCGCACCACCACAGTTCCGACCGGATCGCGACGGGCGACTGATAGCCCGGACGATGCAGGCGCAGCGCCGCGCGGCCCTGTGGGGTCACCATCTCGAAGACATGATTCTCGCGGTCGCGGATCAGGCGCAGCACCTGCCCTTCCCAATGATGCGCGGCAGTCTCGACTGGGGTCATTCTTCGTCCTTCACCCGGTTGCGCAGCGCCTTCACCTCGCCGCGCGCAGTCTTGGCGGCGATGCGGCGGCGCTGGCTGCCCAAGGTCGGCTTCGTGGCGATCCGCCGCTTCGGCGCAACCAGCGCAGCACGGATCAGTTCGACCAGCCTTTCGCGCGCGATCTCGCGGTTGCGGGCCTGGCTGCGGGTGTCATCGACCTGGATCACGATGGCGCCTTCGTTCGTCCAGCGCCGGCCGGCCAGTCGTTTCAGCCGCGCCTTGACCCCCGGCGCCAGATGCGGCGAACGGTCGGCCTCGAACCGCAATTCGACGGCGGTCGAAACCTTGTTGACATTCTGCCCGCCCGGACCGGATGCACGCATGAAGCTTTCGGAAAGCTCCCATTCGGCAAGGGTGAGGGTGTCGGTGACATGAAGCATGCGGTGTTTATGGCACCAAGATCCTGCGCTTGCGATGGGGTTTGCCGTCTTTGCCGGAATTTCCCGGGCCGTTCTGCGTTGTGCGGCACCTGCACTCTAGTCGCGCGCGACAGTGCGCAGCTCCAGTTGCGGTATCGCAGGCATGGGAAAGCATCGTCACCGGCGTCCGACAGAGGCATCGCACCGCGTGTCGTCATGCCGAACCCGGCTTCGGCCAGCACATCGCCAAAGGCCGATCTGCCCAGGCTGCGCGAGCTGTCCAGCGCCGACTGCGCCAGCCAGGACAGATCCTCGACCGGGCTGTGCGGTTTTGCAGGCGTCAGCACGACCAGCATCCGTTCCTGCCCCAGCACCTGGTCCGAGATCTTGAACAGGCCTTCCTTCAGTTCGTCACCCGGCTGAAGCCGACCCGCGAACCAATGGCTGATCGACCAGTCGGCGCCGATGTAAAGGACGTTCACGTCCACCGGCCCGTCGGTGTTGTTCCGCGCCAGCACATGTACCTTATCCTCGGGCAAGAGGGTCGGAAGCGGAGTGAAGGGCAGGGGCTCAAGCGTCCGTTCCCCTGGCGTGCGGGTCAGAAATTCCACCTCTACATCCAGATTGCCGGCACCGACCGCCGCCCCGGGTTTCGATCGGCGGATAGGTGTCGCCGCCGCCGTTCTTCAGCGAACCGATGTTGTAGACCGGACCCGAAGCCACGCCCTTGAACTTCTCGGCCAGGATGTCGTCGATCAGACCCAGCAGCGCCTCGTCCCCCGCCGCCAGCGCCCTTGCGGTGGCCAGCATTTCTTCCCAGCCCATGGGTTCGCCCTCGCCCGCTGCGCCCCCGATGGCGGCGCGATCCGATCGCACCGGGGCCAGCGCCTTGCGCAGCCTTGCCGCCGACAGGATCAGCATCGGTTACGCCGCCGCGACCCCTGCCGCACAGGTTCGTGCGGAAAGTTCGGCCAGCTTCACGGGCGAAGGGGCATAGGCCCCGGCGGGCACAGCCGGGCAGAAGATGGACAGGGCAAGCAGCGTGGGGCGCATCGCGGGGGGACTCGTCCGGCTTTAGATGGCGCAAGGATGAGCCGCGGGTTTCCACCTGCAAATGCGGGATTTCCGCATGACGGCCTTTGTCATGTGCCCTTGGCAGGGGGCGCTGCCAGCAAGACGGCACCGACGCTGGACAAGGGTTGCATCATGGTGGCGAAAGTGTCGGGCTGGCGGTGCTTATGGTGCTGCTGCTGGTGCTGGTGCGCCCGGCGGCGGCCTTGCCCCCGGACGCGGCAATGGACCGGGTCTTCACCGTGCGCAGCGCCGATAGCGAGGACCGGTTCCTCGGCTCGGCCTTTCTTTGCGGCCACGGATCGGTGGTGGTGACCAACGCCCATGTGGTGGGCGAGGCCGAAGCCGTGCGGCTGGTCACGCGCCACGAGGTCGAGGCGGTGGCTGCGGTCATCGCCCGCGATCCGGTGCGCGATGTGGCGGTGATCTCTGCCCCGCCGGAGCTGAACGGCAAGCCGGGCCTGCCGCTTTCGCCGACCTGCCCGCCCTCGGGATCAAGGTCTTTGCGCTGCGTGCGCCGCTCGGCATCGAGTTCACGCTGACCGCCAGGTAGCCGAGGCGCTGGGTCTGTCCAGCCTTGGCTTGCTGATCGACGGGGTAGAGCCGGGGGGCTGGCGGCACAGGCCGGACTGGTCGGCGGCGACATCCTGATTGCGGTGGACGGGGCCGAATTGCTGCGTCCCGGCGACCTTGCCTTTGCGGTGGAACGGGCCAGCGTCGCGGGTCATGCCAGGCTGACCATCCTGCGCGGCGGCAAGACGCCGGATCTGCCCCTGTCGCTGGCAGCCCGGGATCAGGCGCAGGGACTGAAGCTGCGCCAGGCGTCAGCCACGATGCCCGAGGCGGTGACATCCTGCCGCCTTGCCGCGCTGGGTGTGGTGCTGGACGGGTCGGGGATGGTGACCACCGTCAGCGACAACTCTCCCGCGCTGCATGCAGGCCTTGGCAGAGGCGACCGCATCCTGACAGTCAACGGCGCTGCGGTGGACCTTGCCGATGACGAGATCACCGCTCAGGTCCTGATCCTGGTGCAGGCGCCGGGTGGGGCGACGCGACATAGCCGTCTGGACCCCTGGGGCAGCCACGACGGGATGCGCCCGGTTGGCGGGGCGAATGTGCTTGATCCGGCAGTGGCCGTGTTCTGAATGATCCCATGCCGATGTCCGACCGCATCCTGATCGTCGAGGATGACGCCGAAACCGCCGCCGCCGTGCGCCGCAGTGGAACACCTAGGCTGCGCCGCCGACCATTGCGCCACGCTGGAGGCCGGGATCGCCGCCGCCGCATCTACCCTTACAAGGTCATCGTGCTGGACAGGATGCTGCCCGGTGGCGACGGGGTAGAGGCGATGGCGCAGATCAGGGCGGGTGGCTCGCCGGCGCTGATCCTGTCTGCGCTGGGCCGTGCCGCGAACCGGGTGGAGGGGCTGGAGAAGGGCGCCGACGACTATCTGGCGAAGCCCTTTGAACCCGACGAGTTGCGCGCCCGCCTTCGTGCGCTGCTGAGGCGCGCCACGATGCAGGTGCAGGACAACGAACTGCTGGCCTTCGGCGATCTGTAAATCCGGCTGAAGGCGCGAACGGTGCATGTCAGGCGCCTGCATGTCGCGGTCAGTCCGAAGGAATTCGAACTGATCACCTTCCTTGCCCGCCACGCGGGTCAGGTGGTCACGCGAATGCAGCTGCTGGAAGATGTCTGGAACCTGCATTTCGACCCCGACACAAATGTCGTGGATGTTCATGTCGGGCGGCTGCGCCGCAAGCTGGAAGAGGCGGGAAGCGACGCGATGCGCGGCGCGCGCGACGCTGCGGCTGGCCGCAGCTATGGTGCTGGCAGTGGCGGCGCTGTCTCTGGGCGCGATGGCGCTGCAGTACCGCCTGGTCGAAGCCCGGCTGATGGAGGCGCAGCGTGGTATTCAATGGGCCGATCTTGACGGCTTTGCCGCGCCGTATGACCAGCGCCGGATCATCGCGCTGCGCCAGGCCATCGACTACCGCGCTGCGGCGGCAACGGCGGACGAGATGCTTCTGCTGACGGACCGGGGCGGCACCGTTCTTGCAGGCACCCGCGCGGGCTGGCCCGCGGGCTGGCGGCTATGCGGCGGGCAATGCTCGGCCTTCTGGGCGCCCTTCTTGTTGCTGGCGCGCTGGTTGGCGGTTTCGCGGCGCGCTCGGTCATGGCCAGGATCAACCGGATCAACGCGCTGGCCGACCATGTGGCCGAAGGCCAGCTGGACGCCCGCCTGCCGGGGCCGCGTTCCGATGACGAATTCGGCCTGCTCGAAACCCATGTCCAAGCCATGCTGGACCGCATCCGGAATCTGAACCGGGCAACGTACCGCCTGTCCGACATCATCGCGCATGAACTACGCACCCCCCTGAACCGAATGCTGCAGAAACTGGGCTGGATCGAGGGTCAGGACAACCTGACCGCCGAGCTGAAGACCGAAATGCGCCAGGCGATCTGCATGTTCGATCCGCTTCTGGACATCAGCCGGGCCGAGGCCGGCCAGGGCACGGGTGGCGGACTGGTGCCGGTGGACCTTTCCGTAGTCACAACCGAGATGTGGGAGCTTTACCAGCCCCTGGCCGAGGACAAGGGTCTGCTGGCCGGGGCAACCATCGATCCGGGCCTTGGGGTGCTGAGCGACCGCAACCTGATCGCGCAGATGCTGGCCAACCTTCTGGACAACGCGATCAAGTGGTGCACCGCAGGCGACCGGCACCTGATGCGCGTTGCCGACACCGGGCCAGGCCTGCCGGGCGCGATGAGGGGCGAGGCCTTCGCGCGGTTCGTCCGTGCCGAACGTGACCGTGCCCTGCCGGGCCACGGCCTGGGCCTTGCCCTGGTCCGCGCCATTGCGGCCCGGCACGGCGCGCAGCTTTCGATGCCAGGGGGATCCGGTTTCACCCTTGAAATCCTCTGGCCAAGGCTTCAGCAATCTGGCTGACCCCGAAACGGGCCCGACATGCGGCGCGCGTTTCTTCTTCTGCTGATCCTTCTGGGCTGCGCGCCGTGGAACCAGCCTCTGCAAGGCGAGAATCCCGCGCTTGTCGAACCCGCGACTGTCGGCGACGGCGCGCTTTACATCGGTCTCGCCTTCTCTGGCGGCGGGTTCCGGGCCACCGCCTTTGCCTATGGCATGCTTGAGGAACTGCGCGCCGCCGGGGTGGAAACCGGCACGCCTGACGGCCTGCTCGACCATGTGCATCTGGTCTCGGGCGTGTCGGGCGGGTCGATCATGGCGGCGCAGTTCGGGCTGAACGGGCCAGCCGGGCTGACCAGGTTCCGCGACCGTGTCCTGGTGCAGGACGGCGAGGAGTACATGGTAACCTCCCGTCTGAACCCGCTGACCATCGCCAAGGGCATGGCAGGGGGCGTGAACCGGCGCGACACCTTCGGGCGCTGGCTGGATGAACGGCTGTTCCATGGCGCGACCTTTGGCGACCTGCACGAATGGTCTCGCGTCAAGACCTGGATCAACGCCGCCGACATGGCGAACAACGTGCCATTCCTGTTCAGCCCGGAAACCTTCGATGCGCTTTGTTCCGACCTCTCGAAGGTCCGCCTCAGCGAAACCGTGGCGGCAGCTGCGGCCTATCCGCTGGTCTTCACCCCCATCGTGCTGGAGGCGCATCACGGGCGCTGCGATTACCGCGAGCCCGACTGGCTGACCGCGGCCCGCCACAACCCCGCGGCCACGGCGGCGATGCGTGCCCGTGCGCGGGCGCTGGAAAGCCATGCCGACCCCGACGAGGTGAAATTGGTCAAGCTTCCGGACGGCGGGATCACCGACAACTACCGCGCCACCGGCCTTGCGGTGGAACGCGCCCGGGCGCAGGTGCCCCATGCGCCGCTGACGGCGGCCGAGGCGGTCAGGCTGAAGCGGATGCTGTTCCTGGTGGCCAACACCGGGGTGGACCAGGATGACGACTGGACAAAGAAGGTTCCCGGTCCCGGCGGCGTGGCGCTGGCGAAGTCGATCGCCATCATCGCCTTGGCTGCCGCCAGCCGTTCGGGCTATGATTCCATGCGCGGCGAGTTGCGGCAGTGGGAAAGCGAGCTAATCAAATGGCGCTGCGCGCTGCCCCCTGTCCGAGGTTCGCCGGCTGCGCGGTTCGGTCGCCGGATGGGACTGCCGCGATGTGAAACTGTTCGTCGGCGAGGTCAGTTTTGCAACCCTTCCCCCAGCCCTGCGCGACGAGATGAACGCCGTTCCGACCCGGCTGAAGCTGAAACCCGATCATGTGGACAAGGTCATCGCGGCAGGCCGCCTGGCGACCAGGACGACGACCGAATTCAATGGCTTTCTGGCCTCGCTGGCAGGAAAAGACGTGGACAGCCGAATCCGCGAGGGGATTGCCTCGGGCGGGCGGCGGATTGTTCCTGTTGGCGACTGACCGGTCAGGCAGCGGTCAGCGGGGGGCGCACATCCGGCGGGCAATGCCTGGCAAGCGCGGCCTCGATCGCGGTCTTCCGCAGCGGTTTTGTCAGACACTCGTCGATCCCGACCACAAGGATGTTCTCGGCATCGCCCTCCATCGCATGGGCCGTAAGGGCGACGATCGGAACGTGCGCCCCTGGCGGTTCAAGGGAACGGATCACACGGGCGGCCTCTTTTCCATCCATCTCGGGCATGGAGATGTCCATGAATATGATGTCGGGCCGGAAACTCTGGTACAGGTCTACCGCAAGGCGCCCGTTGTCGGCAAAGACCAGGTCAAGGTCCATCGCGCGGACCATCTTCTGAAGGACCAGCTGGTTGGTCCTGTTATCCTCGGCCGCAAGCACACGCAGCCGTCGCTTGTCGGATGGCGGCACCGCAATGACGGGATCGGCCACGGAAACCGGTGCGGAAAGGGCCTGAAGGTGGCGGTAGAGATCAGAGCGCAGAACGGGCTTCTGCAGGATCGCGGCAAAGCTGTCGGCCGCCCCGCCCAGCCCGCAGGTATTTGAGCTGAGCAGGATCGCCGGCAACCCATGCCCCGCGGCGCGCGCCGCAGCCAGCAGCGCGACGCCGTCCATCTCGGGCATGGCATGGTCGGTCAGCAACACGTCGTAGGGCGGGTCCGATAACAGCCGCTCCAGCGCCTCGCCCCCGGAACGGCACAGCGTCACCTCGATCCCGCAGGGGGCAAGCTGGCGTTCCAGGATCGTGCGGTTGATCAGCTGATCGTCCACGGCCAGCACCCGCCTGACGGCAATCGGCGCCTGCACCGGGCCGGCGTCTTCGGCCACCGGAAGCGTCACGCGAAACCCGAAGGACGAGCCCTTGCCAAGGTCACTGTCCACCCAGACGTCGCCGCCCATGTGTTCGATCAGGCGGCGCGTGATGGCCAGGCCAAGCCCGGTCCCCTCGAACTTGCGGTTGCGCTCGTCCTCGACCTGATTGAACTCGCCGAAGATGTGGTCGAGGTGTTCGGGCGCGATGCCGATGCCGGTATCCTCTACCGTGATGTGCAGGGTCTGCATCCCGTCCTGGCTGTCCACGCCGACGACGCGGGTCAGGACATGGCCGGTTTCGGTAAACTTGACTGCATTGCCGATCAGGTTGGTCAGCACCTGGCGCAGCCGCCCAGGATCGCCGACGAAGCGCGTGGGCAGGAACATGTCGAAGTCGATCATCATGTCGATGCCCTTTTCCCGCGCGCGGGGTTGCAGCAGCATCGTCACCTCGTGGATCGTGCGCTCCAGGTCAAAGGGTTCGGGGCGCAAGGTCAGGCGTTCCGCCTCGATCTTGGAATAGTCGAGGATGTCGTTGATGATGACCAGCAACGCCTCGCCCGACGACCGGATGGTTTCGGCGAAAAGGCGCTGTTCCTCGTTCAGGGTGGTGTCGCACAGCAGTTCCGCCATGCCGACGACACCGTTCATCGGGGTGCGGATCTCGTGGCTCATGTTTGCAAGAAAGGCCGACTTGGCGCGGTTGGCGGCCTCGGCGGCGTTGCGTGCATCTTCCAGCGCCTGCTGCTGCTGCTTGGCCTCGGTGATGTCAACCCGCAGGCCCACATGGCCGCCGTCGGGCGTGGCCTGCTCCAGAACCCGCAGCCAGCGGCCATCGGGCATCTGCTGCTCACTGATCGAGGAAGGGGCGAAGTGCCGCTTCAGTCGCTGATGCAGCCATTCCTCCTCTCTTCCCTCGGCCTCGGGGTATTTCTTCAGCTTCAGCCCGTGGCGCAGGATCTGTTCGAAGGTGACACCGGGGGCGATGATATCCGCGCTGGGGGGATGGATGTCACGGTAGCGGCGGTTGCAGAACACAAGGCGGTCCTCGCGGTCGAACAGGACGAAGCCATCCGGTATCGCCTCGATCGCGGCCCAGATCCGCATCTGTTCGGTGATGTCGATTGCCAGGCAGACAAGGTCGCCGTCACGGGCGCGATGGTCCTGCAGCTTGACCCAGGTGCCGTTGCGGAATTTCAGCGTGACGGGTTCGATCGGGTCGCCCCCGATCCGCGCAAGCATTCTGGAAACAAAGCTTTCGGGCTCTTCCGCGCCCAGGTCGATCCGGCCCGATCCGGCGATCAGGCGCAGCATTTCGGCATAGGCGATTCCCGGGGCTACCGGCTGGCCGCCGAAGGGGGCAAGCCAGGCGCGGTTTGCCGTGACCATGCGCAGTGCGCTGTCGAAAACCGCGAAACCATCCCGGATCGCATTGATCGAATCCCAAAGCCGGCGTTCTGCCATGACTGCGGCCGTATGCGCGCGATCCAGGTCCTTGAGAACGCGATGGTTCTGCGACTTCAGCGCCTCGGCCTCGGTCAGCGCGGATTGCACAGCCTGGCGCTGCTCCACGATCTGGTCGGACAGGGCACGGGCATGAATCGCCAGCTTTTCGTTTGCGGCGAAAAGTTCACGGCTTTTCTGTTCAAGCAACCGTTCCGCAGCCAGCCGCGCGCGCCGTTCCCTGGCCAGACGTTCCGAAAGATCCATCGCTTTGCTTCCGACATCACGCCTTCGGATGCGGGCTGCAGCAAAGTCCGCACATCCGGTTTCCGCCACTAGCCTCGCTGATTGAAGTGAACCAAGACTTAACGCCATGAGGTTCGCGCGACTTGTCAGGCCGGACGGGCCCGTGCGACATTTTCCCCATCCGCAAGGGAGGCATTTTCGATGCGCTGGTTTCCGAAAGTCGTTTTCGCGGCATGCATTGCCGGAATGTCCGGCTGGGCCTCGGCGCAGGATCTGATCCCCGAGCGCCGGGTGATCGTCACCCAGGACGAGGATCTGCCAGGCGGCGACATCGCCAGCATCTTCGACACCACCATCGAGGCCTGCGAACGCGCCTGCCTGACCAATGCGCGCTGCGAGGCCTATGTCTACAACACCCGCAACGGTTCATGCTTCGTCAAGGCCAGCCCCGGCGAGGGCACATTCTTCCAGGGCGCCTATTCGGCGCGCGTGGTCGCGTCCGATGCGGCCATCCGCGCGGCGGCGACGGACCGTCGGGCCGAACTGACCTTCATTCCCGACTGGGACATCTCGTCCGCCTACGCCCAGGCCGAGGGTCTGGGACGGCAGCACGTCACCGGCCCCTCGACGGCCGAGGAACATCTGCGGATGGCAGCCGAATACGAATCGCGCGGCGACTGGGCGGGTTCGGCGGCCTATACCGGTGCGGCGCTGAACCGGACGGACGATGCCGCGACGTGGTCCGATCTTGCCCGCCGCCAGCTTGAGGCCGGCAAGAAGGATCCCAACCAGCAGTGGTTCTTCTACGGCCAGGCGCTGAGTTCCTCGATCAACGCCTATCTGCGGGCCGACAGCCCGGCGTTGCGTCATTCGATCCTGGTCGTGATGGCCGAAGTGCTGGAACGCAACGGCCGCGGCCGCGACGCGGTGCTGGCGCTGCGGCTGGCGCAGTCCTTGCAGAACCGGACCGATACGGCGGCGCTTCTGGACGCGGCGATCGGCAAATACGGCTTCCGCATCGAGGAAACCCAGGTGCAGTCCGATCTGGCCCGCCCGCGCCTCTGCGCGACCTTCAGCGAGGATCTGGTGGCCTCGGGCGTGGATTACGCCACCTTCGTCCAGCTGACCGAACCGGGGCTGGTGGTGGAAAACGGCGGCGGGCGGCAGCTTTGCGTGGCAGGGCTGGAACATGGCAAGCGCTATACCGTCACCTTCCGCGAAGGGTTGCCGGCGGCGGACGGGCAGGTTCTGGCCAGATCGGTCGAGATCACCCAGTATGTCCGCGACCGCAACCCCGGCGTCCGCTTCCCCGGCCGGGGCTATGTGCTGCCGAATACGGCAGACGTTACCCTTCCGGTCGAGACGGTGAACACCGACAGGCTGGATCTTGCGCTGTATCGCGTAACCGACCGCAACCTGCTGCGGGCAATTCAGGGTTACTACTTCGGCCAGCCGATCCAGACCTATGCAGAATTCGACTTCACCGACATGGTCGGCGAAAGGATCTGGACCGGATCGGCCACGGTGGGGCAGGAGGTGAACCGCGACATAACCACGCGCCTTCCGATGAGCGAGCCCCTAAAGGGCCGGCCTGCCGGCATATACGCACTGAAGGCGGAAGTGCCAGGGGCTGATCCCTACGTGATTCCGCCGGGCTGGCAGTGGTTCGTGGTCTCGGACCTGGGCATCACCACCTTGTCGGGGGTCGACGGGCTGCATGTCATCGTCCGCAGCCTCGGCACCGCCGAGGCCAGGCAGGGGGTTACGGTCGAGCTGCTGAACCGCGCCAACACGGTGCTGGGCACGGCCACGACAGACGCCATGGGTCATGCGGCCTTCGATGCGGGCCTGACGCGGGGAACGGGCGCTTCGGCCCCGGCGATGGTGGTGGTGAAAGACGCGGACCGGGATATCAGCTTCCTGTCGCTGACCGAGCCGGAGTTCGACCTGTCAGACCGCGGGGTAGAGGGGCGCGAGGCTGCGCCGCCGGTCGATGTGTTCGTTACCACCGAACGCGGCGCCTATCGCCCGGGCGAGACGGTCTATTTCACCGCGCTCGCCCGCGACCCGGAACAGAAGGCGGTCGAAGGTCTGCCGCTGACTGCCGTCATCAAGCGACCCGATGGCGTGGAATATGCCCGGTCGGCGGTCACGGATCAGGGCGGCGGCTACGTCTTCAGCCAGCCGATCGCCGGCAACGCCCCGCGCGGTATCTGGCGGCTGGAAATGTTCGCCGACCTCGATGCCCCGCCGCTGGCCTCGAAGACTTTCCTCGTCGAGGACTTCCTGCCCGAGCGCATCGATTTCGACCTGACCATGGACGACAGACCCCTGTCTGTCGCCGACACCGCGCCCGTCGATCTGACCGTCACCGCGCGCTACCTGTTTGGCGCGCCGGGTGCGGGCCTGCGGATCGAGGGCGAGATCCTGCTTCGGGCAGCCGAAGGGCTGGAGAAATTCCCCGGCTATGTCTTCGGCCGGCACAACGAACCCTTCAGCGCACAGATGCAGCCGCTGGAAGGCGGCGAGACCGATGCCGAAGGCACCGCGACCCTGCAGGTCTTCCTGCCGCAGGTGGCCGATCCCTTCCGCCCACTCGAGGCGCGGCTGACGATCCGCGTCGCCGAAGGCTCGGGTCGTCCGGTGGAACGGTCGATGACCAGGATGCTCGCGCCCGCCGATCCGTTGCTGGGGGTGAAGCCGCTGTTCGACGGTGTGGCGCCCGAAGGCGGCGAGGCCCGGTTCCAGCTGATCGCTGTCGATGCCGCCGAGACTCTGGTCGCGGCCCCCGTCAAGTGGACGGTGACGCGCGTCGAATACGACTATCAATGGTATCAGAGCTACGGAAACTGGAGCTGGGAGCCGGTGGTGACCCGCACACCGGTGGCCGAGGGCGAGGTCACCTTGGGCGCGGCCCCGGTCGAGATCGCGGCGCCGGTGCAATGGGGCACCTACGAAATCCTGGTGCAGCGCACCGACGGCAACCGCGCGGCGACCTCGATGCAGTTCCATGCCGGCTGGTATGCGCCCGCCGATGCCTCGGCCACGCCCGACACGCTGGAATTGTCGCTGGACAAGCCCGCCTATCGCCCCGGCGAGACGGCGACCTTGCGCGTCGTGCCGCGCGCGGCGGGGACGGCGCTGGTCACGGTGCTGTCGAACCGGCTGGTCGCCATGCAGGCCGTCGAGGTGAAGGAGGGCGAGAACCTGATCCAGCTGCCGGTGACGGATGACTGGGGCACGGGGGTCTATGTCACCGCCTCGGTCCTGCGGCCGATGGATGTGGCGGCGGGGCGTAACCCGGCGCGGGCGCTGGGGCTGACCCATGCCAAGATCGACCCCGGCGCGCGGGCGCTGGCGGCCAGGGTCGAGGTCGCGGCCGAAGCCGCGCCGCGCGGGCCGCTGGACGTGGCGGTGAAGGTCGAAGGTGTGACGGCGGGCGAGACGGCCTGGGTCACCATCGCGGCGGTGGATGTGGGGATCCTGAACCTGACCGGGTTCAAGGCCCCCGATCCGCAGGACCACTACTTCGGCCAGCGTCGGCTGGGTGTGGGCATCCGCGACATCTACGGGCGTCTGATCGACGGGCTGAACGGCGCGACCGGCGAGGTCCGCTCGGGGGGCGACGCGGGCGCGCAGGCGCGGTTGCAGGCGCCGCCGCCCACAGAGGAACTGGTGGCCTATTTCACCGGCCCGGTCGAGGTGGGCGCGGACGGCTATGCGCGGGCGACGTTCGACCTGCCGAGCTTCAACGGCACGGTGAAGGTGATGGCCGTGGCCTGGTCGAAGACCGGCGTCGGGCAGGCGAGCGCCGATGTGCTGGTGCGCGATCCCGTGGTGGTGACGGCCAGCCTGCCGCGCTTCCTGTCGCCGGGCGACACGTCGCGGCTTTTGCTTGAGGTGGTCCATGCCACCGGGCCCTCGGGGCGGATGAGCCTCGACGTGAGCGCGAACGGGCTGACGCTGGGCGCGGTGCCTTCGGGCTTTGACCTGGGCGAGAAGGCCAAGGCCGTGTTCGAGGTGCCGGTGACGGCGGGGGATGTGGGCGTGCAGAGCATCGACATCAGCCTGACCACGCCGGACGGCAAGGTGCTGAAGAAGACGCTGACGATCCCGGTGCAGGTGAACGACCCGGAAGTGGCGCGGATCAGCCGGCTGGACCTGGCCTCGGGGCAGAGCTTCACCTTCGACGGTGACGTGTTCGCCGGCCTCGTTCCGGGGTCGGGCAAGGCGGTGATGGCGGTCGGCCCGATCGCGCGGCTGAACGCGCCGGGGATGCTGGCGGCACTCGACCGCTATCCCTATGGCTGCACCGAGCAGATCACCTCGAAGGCGCTGCCGCTGCTGTACTTCGACCAGGTGGCGCGGGTGATGGACCTGAAGGGGGCCGAGAACATCCAGACCCGGATCGACGAGGCGGTGGTGGAGATCCTGGCCAACCAGTCCTCGACCGGGGGCTTCGGCCTCTGGGGGCCCGAGCAGGGCGATTTCTGGCTGGACGCTTATGTGACCGACTTCCTCAGCCGGGCGCGGGCGCAGGGCTACCGGGTGCCGGACCTCGCGTTCCGCAACGCGCTGGCGAACCTGCGCAACCAGGTGAACTATGCGCCCGACTTCAGCGCGGAAGCCAACGGCGGCGGCGAGGCGCTGGCCTATGCGCTGATGGTGCTGGCCCGCGAGGGCGCGGCGGCGGTGGGCGACCTGCGCTATTACGCCGATGTGAAGGGCGACGATTTCGCGACGCCGCTCGCACAGGCGCAGCTGGCGGCGGCGCTGGCCTCCTACGGCGACCAGCCGCGGGCGGATGCGATGTTCCGCAAGGCTCTGGCCAAGCTCGACGCGCAGGGGCCGGAGCAGGGCCAGGTCTGGCGGGTGGACTATGGCACCCGCTACCGCGACACGGCGGCGCTTCTGACGCTGGCGGTCGAGGCCGGGTCGAACGCGGTGGACCGCGAGGCGCTGACCGACCGGCTGGCCGCGAGGGGCACCAACCTTTCGACGCAGGAGGCGACCTGGGCGCTTCTGGCCACCAACGCGCTGATCGACCGGCCGGGGGCCGAGGGCATCACCATCGACGGCCTGCCGGCCGATGGCCCGCTCGTGCGCGTGCTGGAGGCGGGGGCGGCGACCCCGGCGGTGGTGACGAACACCGGCGCCGACACGACGCTGACCATAACCACCTACGGCGTGCCGTCCGAGCCCGAACCTGCGGGCGGCAACGGCTATGCCATCACCCGAACCTACCATACCATGGACGGCCAGCAGGTTTCCCTCCACGAGGGTGTCGCCGCCGGCACCCGGCTGGTCGTGGTGCTGGAGGTCCAGCCCTTCGGCTATGGCGAGGCGCGGCTGATGGTGAACGACCCGCTGCCCGCCGGGTTCGAGATCGACAACCCGAACCTGATGAGCGCGGGCGCCACATCGGAACTGTCCTGGCTGGATACGCTTGACTCGGTGCAACATTCCGAATTCCGGCAGGACCGCTTCCTTTCGGCAGTGGACTGGCAATCCGATCAGAGCTTCCGCCTGGCCTATGTCGTCCGTGCGATCAGCCATGGCACCTTCCACCACCCGGCGGCCATGGTCGAAGACATGTATCGCCCCGACTTCCGCGCACGCAGCGAAACCGGGACGCTGACGGTCACGCCGTGACCGACCAGCGGCCATCTGCACCTCCCCTCCCCCTGGTGGGGCGGGGATGGGGGTGGGGGGCCAAGGCCCTGATCAGACACCCGGCCCCACCTCCCTCTTCCTCCCCCACAAGGGGGGAGGGGAGCGCGGGCGCCGGGCCCTGCGCCGGGGGTTGCCGATGATCCGCGCGCGCTGGCTGTTTGCCCTTGCCCTTGGCCTGTGGCTCGGGGCGCTTGGCCGGGACCGGTTCGATGCCTTCATCGCCGCAACCATCCTGCCGCCTGTCGCGGTGGAAACCTCGGTCGAGGTGCTGGACCGTAACGGCACGCTTCTGCGCGCCTACACCGTGGCGGACGGCCGCTGGCGGCTGGCCCTGCCCCCGGACAAGGTCGATCCGCTCTATCTCAGGATGCTGGTGGCCTACGAGGACAAACGCTTTCGCGACCATCCGGGGGTGGATGTGCGCTCGATGGCCCGGGCGCTGGCGCAGGCGGTCTGGAACGGGCGCGTGGTGTCCGGTGGTTCGACCCTGACGATGCAGGTCGCGCGCCTGCTGGAAGAAGGCACCACCGGTCAGGTGGCGGGCAAGTTCAGGCAGATGCGCGTCGCGCTGGCGCTGGAGCGGCGGCTGAACAAGGACCAGATCCTGCAGCTCTACCTGCACCTTGCGCCCTTCGGCGGGAATCTCGAGGGCGTCCGCGCTGCCTCGATCAGCTATTTCGGCAAGGAACCAGCCCGTCTGACCCCGGCCGAGGCCGCGCTTCTTGTCGCCATCCCGCAAAGCCCCGAAACCCGCCGCCCCGACCGGGCCGCTGACCGGGCCGAGGCCGCGCGTGACCGGGTGCTTGCGCGGATGGTCGGTGCCGGCGTGATCGACGCGGCCGAAGCCGAAGCCGCGCTTCGCGAACCCGTCCCCGGCCTGCGCAAGGCCTTTCCCGCCCTCGCACCGCATCTGGCCGATCGCGCACGGGCCGAACAGCCGGTGCTGACCACACACCGCCTGACCATCGACGCTACCCTCCAGAAGGCGCTGCAAGAGCTGGCGGTGCAGGCGGTCGAGGGCCGGGGAGAACAGTTGCAGGTTGCGATCCTGGTGGCCGACCATGCCTCGGGCGAAATCCTCGCCAGCGTCGGCTCGGCCGGCTACCAGGCTGACCTGCGGCAGGGGTTCGTGGACATGACCCGGGCCCTGCGCAGCCCCGGATCGACGCTGAAGCCACTGGTCTATGCCCTGACTTTCGACGAGGGCCTCGGGCACCCCGAGACGATGATCGAGGACCGGCCGATGGCCTTCGGAACTTATGCGCCGCAGAACTTCGACAGGCTCTATCGCGGCACAATCCGCCTGCGCGAGGCCTTGCAGCTGTCGCTGAACATTCCCGTCGTGCAGCTGACAGAGGCGCTTGGCCCGGCGCGGCTGATCTCGGCGATGGAAAAGGCCGGGATGAGGCCGGCCTTTCCGGGCGACCAGCCGGGGCTGGCAATCGCACTGGGGGGTGTCGGCGTGACGCTGACCGACATGGTGCAATTGTATGCGGCGCTGGCCCGGGGCGGCGTGGCGCGCCCCCTGATCTGGCGGCTGGGGGCCGAAACCATTGAAGGGCAGCGTGTGGTCTCGGCGGTTGCAGCCTGGCAGGTGGGCGACATCCTTGCAGGCCTGGCCCCGCCGCCGGGGGCGCCGTCAAACCGGCTGGCCTACAAGACCGGCACCTCCTATGGCCACCGCGACGCCTGGGCGATCGGCTATGACGGGCGTCATGTGGTCGGCGTCTGGATGGGCCGGGCGGACGGCACACCGGTACCCGGTGCCTTCGGGGCGGATGTTGCGGCCCCTGTGCTGTTCCAGTCCTTCAACCGGCTCAAGCGTCGGCTGGACCCGCAACCCGCCGCGCCCGCTGCCACGCTGCTGGTGTCGAACGCAGAGCTGCCGCAACCGCTCAAGCGGTTCCGGTCACGCATGGCCGCCTTCGTGCCGGCTGCCGACGCGCCCGCCGTCGCCTTCCCGCCCGATGGCACGGAGGTAGAGCTTCTGCCTGCCGGGCTGAAGGTCAGGGTTACCGGGGGCACCGGCCCCTTCACCTGGCTTGCCGATGGCGTGCCGGTCCTTATCGCGGCGGACTCGCGCGAGGCGATGCTGGCCCTGCCCGGCACCGGGTTCGTCACGCTCAGCGTGATTGACGCCGAGGGACGATCTGCCCGGACAAGCGTGCGTGTCCACTAGGATGCTTTGCCGGAACCGGACACCGGGTCTACAGTCAACCGCAGCCTGAACGGGGGACGAAATGGGCAAGGCCGATGGGCAGCGCGACGTTTTTCTGCTGGGCGGAACGGGAACCATCGGACGGGCCACCGCGCGGGCATTGCTCAACGCCGGGTTCGAGGTGACGACACTGGTCCGTCAGGGGGCAGATGCGGCCGCTCTGGCAGGCTGCCGGCTGATCGAAGGATCCGCAACCGATTTGCAGGCGGTGCGGGACGCCATGCGCATTGTCAGGCCGGCAGCGGTGGTCTCGTGTCTGGCCAGCCGGACCGGCGAGCCGCGCGATGCCTGGGCGGTGGACCACGCGGCGCATTCCGCTGCCCTGCGGGCTGCACTGGCCGAAGGCGTGCGGCAGTTCGTGCTGTTGTCGGCGATCTGCGTCCAAAAGCCCTTGCTGGAATTCCAGCATGCGAAGCTGGCCTTCGAGGCGGAATTGCAGGCGGCGCCGATCGACTGGTCGATCATCCGGCCCACGGCCTATTTCAAGTCGCTTTCAGGACAGGTGCCGCGCGTGAAGGCCGGCCGGGCCTTCGTGGTTTTCGGTGACGGAAGGCTGACCGCCTGCAAGCCGATCTCGGATTCCGACCTCGGGCGCTATCTTGCACTCTGCCTGACCGACCCGGCAAAGCGGAACCGCATCCTGCCGGTCGGCGGCCCCGGTCCGGCGCTGACGCCGCTTGACCAGGCCGCGATCCTGGAACGGCTTCTCGACCGTCCCGTCCGCATCCGGCATGTGCCTGTCGCGATGATGGACTGGATCATCCGGGGTCTGTCCTTCGCGGGCCTCGTTGCGCCGAAGCTGCGGGCCAAGGCCCAGCTGGCCCGGATCGGCCGCTACTATGCGACCGAATCGATGCTGGTCTGGGATGGCGCGCGCTATGACGCCGAAGCAACGCCGGAATTCGGCGTCGATCGTCTGGAGGACCACTATGCCGCAATGCTGCGGGGCGAGGTCGCCGATGACCGTGGGGCGCATGCCGTATTCTGAAGGCTGCCGGTGCCAGCGGGCGTTTCGCGGCAAGCACGGCAATCGGATGCGCGGCTGCGTTGCCTCGGCGCGCAGTTTCATCGACCAGATGCGTGGCAGCTGACACAGTGCTAGCCTTGCCGCCATGCCCAGCCTGTGCCGCGACTGCCTGACCCTGACTGACGCAACGCCTGCGCGCTGCCCTGCCTGCCGTTCCCCGCGAATGGTGGCACATGACGAACTGACCCGGCTTTCCATCGCCCACATGGATTGCGACGCCTTCTATGCTGCCGTCGAAAAGCGCGACAACCCGGCCTTGCGCGACCAGCCGGTGATCGTGGGCGGCGGCAGCCGGGGCGTCGTCTCGACCTGCTGCTACATCGCGCGGATCCGGGGCGTGCGCTCCGCCATGCCGATGTTCCAGGCGCTGAAGCTTTGCCCCGAGGCGGTGGTGGTGAAGCCCCGCTTCGCCGCCTATGCCGAAGCCTCCCGCGCCATCCGCGCGATGATGGAGGAACTGACCCCCGCCATCGAGCCCCTGTCGCTGGACGAGGCCTTCCTCGACCTATCGGGCACCGAACGCCTGCACGGCGCGCCGCCAGCGGTGCTGCTGGCCCGGCTGACGAAACGGATGGAGGAAGAGCTGGGCCTTACCGGCTCGATCGGCCTGTCGCACAACAAGTTCCTGGCAAAGGTCGCCTCCGACCTTGACAAGCCGCGGGGCTTCTCGGTGATCGGCAAGGCGGAAACCGGGTCCTTCCTGCGCCCAAAGCCCGTGCGCATCATCTGGGGCGTGGGCACGGCGACACAGGCGGCGCTGGAACAGGCCGGCATCCGCACCATCGCAGACCTTCTGCGCTGGGAAAGGTCTGATCTGACCGCGCGCTTCGGGGCGATGGGCGACCGGCTCTGGCATCTGGCGCAGGGTATCGACACCCGCCGGGTGAACCGCGATGAACGGCCGAAGTCGATTTCCAAGGAAACAACCTTCGTCGAGGATACTTCGGACCCGGATTTGCTGGACGGCCATCTGTGGCGGCTGGCCGAACAGGTGGCCGACCGCGCCAAAGCGAAACGGCTGGCGGGGCGCACCGTGACGCTGAAGCTGAAGCGCGGCGACTTCCAGCTTGTCACCCGGCGCCATGCGCTGCCGGACCCGACCCAGCTGGCAGATCGCATCTATCGCGCAGCGCGCGATCTTTTCGACCATGCCGGCACCCGGGGACCGTTCCGGCTGATCGGCGTGGGGATTTCGGACCTTGCTCCCGAGGCCGTCGCCGACCTGTCGGGTGACCTGCTCGACCCCGAGGCGCGCCGCCGCGCCGCAGCCGAGCGCGCCACCGATGCGATCCGGGCCAGATTCGGGGCAGAGGCGATCATCAAGGGGCGCGCCCTGCGATAGGGTCAGCGAAACGGCTTTCTCTGGCGGGTTCGTTCTCTGGTCGTCGCAACCCCTGCAAGGCCTGACGAACTCATCGACCAGCGGCGGGTCCGGCACCAAGCCTGCGCAGCGCTTCGGCGTGCAACGCAGGGGGCAGGGCCAGCACGCCGTCGGCGCGGGCGCTGGCCGTATTGAAGCGCAGCGCAGCGCCCCTGGCATCTGTCACCACGGCACCGGCCCGTTCCGCGATCAGGCTGCCCGCCGCGATGTCCCATTCCCAGGCAGGGCGCAGGGTCAGCATCCCGTCGAAGCGTCCCTCTGCCGCCAGGCACAGGCGCCAGGCCAGCGAAGCGCGGAAGTGGCGGAAGATCTCGGGCACGCCTCCGGGCCATTTCTCGGGCGCCATGTTGGCCTTGGTGGTCAGGATGTCGGCCCCCTCCAGCCGGTCACGACGGCTGGCCGCCATCGGCTGGCCATCCCGCAGGGCTGGCGCCGATTCGGACGCGGTATAGATCCTGTCAAGCGCCGGCAGGAATACGACCGCCGCCGTCACCCGGCCCTGACGGGCCACCGCAAGGGAATGGGAGAAGGTTTCCTCCCCGGCAATGAAGGCGCGTGTGCCGTCGATCGGGTCGATGATGAAGACACTTTCGCACTCCAGCCGGGCAGGGTCATCGGGCGTCTCTTCGGACAGCCAGCCGTAATCGGGACGCGCCGACTGAAGGACCAGCTTCAGCATGTCGTTCACCGCCAGATCGGCCTCCGAGACGGGGCCATGCTCGCCGCCCTTGTCCCAGACCTTCGGATCGCGGCGCCAGTAGCGCAGCGCGATGCGCCCGGCCTCGCGCGCGGCTTCGGTCAACAGGGCCAGGTCACGCGCCGGCAATGGTCATCCCGTCGATGAGAATCGAGGGCACGCGCGTCGAAAGATGGGGCCGCGCATCGTTCGCCGGGATGATGCGGCGCAGCATGTCGCGCAGGTTGCCCGCGATGGTGCACTCGTGGACCGGATGGCTGATCCGGCCGTTTTCCACCCAGAACCCCGCCGCGCCGCGCGAATAGTCGCCCGTCGTCGGGTTGATCGTCGATCCGATCATCGAGGTGACCCAAAGCCCGGTGCCCATCTGTGCCAGAAGGTCGTCACGGCTGACCTGACCCTGCGTCAGGTCGATGTTGGTGGTCGAAGGCGATGGTGGCGCCGAGACCCCGCGCGAGGCGTTGGCCGTGGACGGCATGCCCAGCTTGCGCCCCGTCGAAAGGTCCAGCACCCAGCCGGTCAGCACACCATCGTCCACGATCGCGCGGCGGCGGGTCGCCAGCCCCTCGCCATCGAACGGGCGCGAGGCGGAAATGCGCGGGCGGTGCGGGTCTTCGATCAGGGAAATCCCGGCGGGCAGGATCCGTTGGCCAAGAAGGTCGCGCGCCCAGCTGGATCCGCGCGCGATCGCCGTGCCGTTGATCGCCGACAGAAGGTGGCTGACCAGCGATGCCGCAACCCGTTCGTCGTAAAGCACCGGATAGGTGCCGGTCTTCGGCTTCACCGACCCCACGCGCTGCAAGGCGCGTTCGGCGGCAAGCCGGCCGATGCTGTCGGCATCCGGCATGTCGGACAGATAGACACGCGACTCCCCGGCATAGTCGCGCTGCATGTCGGTGCCCGCGCCGGTAAACGCCACCGCGGAAAGCGAGACCGAAGTGCGCCCGTAGCCCCCCGAAAAGCCATTCGTCGCCGCCAGATGCAGCGCGCGGCGGCTAAAGGCGGCGGCGGCTTCGACCTGGGTGATGCCATTTGCGCCAAGGGCCGCGGCCTCGACAGCGCGGGCCTGCTCTTCCAGGGCCGCGGGGCCGGGTTCCGGGGCGGGGTCGGCCAGATCCAGCGCGGCAAGGTTCCAGTCCTGCGCCAGTTGCGAGGGGTCGGCAAGGCCGACAGTCTGATCCTCCGGGGCCTCGCGGGCCATCGCCACGGCGCGTTCGGCCAGGGCCAGAATCGTGGCCGGAGAGGTATCCGAAGCCGAAACGCAAGCCTGCCGCCTGCCCATCAGCACGCGCAGGCCGATTTCCACGCCCTCCGACCGCTCTGCCTGTTCCAGCGCGCCCTTGCGGATTTCGATCGACAGCGCCGTGCCGGACACCGCCAGCGCATCGGCGCTGTCGGCCCCGGCCTTGCGTGCAGCGTCAAGCAGGGCCTGCGTCAGGTCGGAAAGACTGGGGGTCATGGATCGGTCCCGGATGATGTCGGGCTAGGTAGTCCGAAGGGGGGCGCTGTGCAAGACCGCCCCCCTGGGCCCGCCCGCCTATTGCAGCCGCTGGCCGTTGGCGAAGAAGCCGCCGTCCTTGAATTCCAGAAGGCTTGTCACCTCGTCCGGTGCCGAGCCGGGACGGGTGAACATGCCCAGCATCATGCGTGCGCCCATGGCCTGGTCGTCGGGCAGAAGGCCCATTGCGATCAGGTTGTCGATCAACTTCTGCACGCCCGTGATCGAAACGTTGATCTGGCCGCTGGGTGCAGGCATGCCCTGGAAGGTCTGGAGATCATTGTTGTCGAAGGTCAGCCCACCCGTAGCCGCCACCTGCGCCCCGGCCGCCTTGACCAGAAACTGCGTCAGGTCCAGCGAGTTCAGCTGGCCCGGAGGCTCTGTCCCGGTGGATTGGAAGGCCGGGTCCATGATGTCAGCCAGCCAGCGCCCGGTGCCCCTGGTGTCCAAAATGAAGGTCGCCGGTTCGCGCGACAGCGTCGCCGCCGGGTCGAACAGGCCCCAGACATCTTCCGAGACGGTCAGGTCCACCAGCTTGGCCAGGAAGGCAAAGTCCTGCGGAGTATCGGATTTCGACGCGGGCATCAGCACGTTGAACGCGGTCTCGCCGAAGCCGAAAGTCAGTTCCGGGAACGGGATGTCCGGCCCGGACAGGCTGAAGTTCGCCCCGGTCAGCGAAGTGCCGTAATTCACCCGCGTCTTGTCCACCCCCAGGACGAAGCCGCCCCCGGTCGCGGTGCCGGCCATCTTGACCGGGCCATTGCTGTCGGTCACGTCAAGGTCGATGGACATGGGTCCGAACGAGAAGGTCGAGTCGGTGCTGAAGCCGCTGTTCAGGGCCTTGGCCATGTTTGCCATGATCTCGGGGCCCAGGAAATTGCCCCTGGTCGCGCCCTTCAGATCGGCAATCGAGATCTTGAAGGTGCCTTTTCCCGATGTCTCGGGGCTGCTTCCCGCAAGGTCCAGGGCCATCGACTTGATGGTGAAATTGCTGTCAAGCGCCACCGTCTCGTCCGAACGGCTCATCAGATAGCTGCCCCGGGCTTCGGTCATGACCATGGTCGCCGCGGTGTCCAGCGCCTTGCCGTCCTCGTCCTTTACCTCGTCCAGGGTGATGGAAACGGTCGGGGCATCGAAATCGTATCTCGTCGCCTCGACGGTGCCCCCGGCGGTGATCACGGCGCCCGGCTGCGAGATGGTCAGCTTGATCGACGACGGTCCATCGTCCGTTTCCGGAAAGGCAAGTTGCATCGGAAGTGTTTCGGACATGGTGATCGCAACCGTGCCGTCGCCCTTGTCGCTGAAATCCAGCCTGTCGATGCTGACGGCATAGGTGCCGCCAAGCTCGTCCTTGTGCGTCACGACAAGGCCCGACACCTCCAGCGTGTCGCCATTGCGCGTGGCGCTGCCGACGGTGATCTGCTGTCCGCCTGCGGCATAAAGCGCCTGCCAGCTTTCCCAGACCTGTTCAGGCGTGACATCAGCCAGGGCTCCGGTGGCGGAGAGAGAAAGCACCAATGCGGTCGAGGAGGCGAGCATCCGGGTCATTGCAGGGTCTTTCCGGTTGAATTCCATGCGGCATCCTTTCTATCACCTCCTGACGCGTCAAGGGAGTCTGCCATGCAGGCCGGGTCGGGAATGACAGACAGAACGGCAATGATCGAGACAGGGCAGATCCGCAATTGCACGGTGATCCGGCTGAACCGGCCCGAGAAGGCAAACGCTCTGACCGGGGCCATGCTGGCCGACCTGCGCCGGGCGGTAGAGGCGGCCCGGACCAATGCCCTGATCCTGACCGGCGCGGGCAAGGTCTTTTCCGCCGGGGCAGACCTTGACGGGATGCGGGCCGGCCTGGGCGCCAGCCCGGAATGGGAGGCCCTGTCCTCTGCCATCGCCGGCTATTCCGGTCTGACGGTTGCGGCACTGAACGGCACGCTGGCAGGTGGGGCGATGGGCATGGCACTGGCCTGCGACCTGCGCATCGCGGTGCCGTCGGCGCAGTTCTTCTACCCGGTCATGCGGCTGGGCTACCTGCCCCAGCCGTCCGATCCGGCCCGGCTTGCCGCCCTGATCGGGCCATCCCGGGCCAAGCTGATGCTGCTGGCCGGGCAAAGGATCGGCACCGACGAGGCGCTGGCCTGGGGGCTGATCGACGGCATCTGCGCCGTCGAGGCGCTGATCGACACGGCAATGTCGCTGGCCGAACAGGCCCTGGCCGCCGATCCGGTGCATGTTGCCGTCCTGAAACGCATGACCAACGGGGGAACCCCATGACGAACGCCTACGAGACCGGCCGCCTGAACCTGCCCTTCGTCGGTATCTCGACCTTCGGCAAGAATCCCTACCAGCCTGACTGGTCAAGGATCGAAGCAGACTTTGCAGTGCTGGGCGCCCCGTTCGACTTCGGCACCCAGTTCCGCGCCGGCGCCCGCTTTGGGCCGCGTGCGATCCGCGAAGCCTCGACCCTGTTTTCCTTCGGCCATTCGGGGGCCTACGACCACGAGGATGACGTGACCTATCTGGAAGGTGTTCGCATCCTCGACATCGGCGACGCCGATATCGTCCACACGGATACCGAGACCAGTCACGCCAACATCGAAAAGGGGGTGCGCGCCATCCTGGCCGCCGGGGCAGTGCCGGTGGTGCTGGGCGGCGACCATTCGGTCAACATCCCCTGCATCCGCGCCTTCGAAGGTCGCCCAATCCACATCGTCCAGATCGACGCCCATCTGGACTTTGTCGATGTGCGCCACGGCGTCCGCCACGGCCACGGCAACCCGATGCGCCGCGCAGCCGAGCAGGCGCATGTGAAAGGCATCACCGCACTTGGCATCCGCAACGTCAGTTCCACCGCGAAGGATGGCTACGATGCGGCCCGCGCGATGGGCGACGACATCCTGTCCGTCCGTCAGGTGCGCAGGCTGGGCATCGAAGGCACGCTGGCCCGCATTCCGAAGGGGGTAGACTATTACCTGACCCTCGACATCGACGGCTTCGACCCCTCGATCGCCCCCGGCACCGGCACGCCCTCGCACGGCGGGTTCCTGTATTACGAGGTGCTGGAGCTGATCGACGGCCTGACGAAACAGGGCAACATCATCGGCATCGACCTGGTCGAGGTCGCCCCGGATTACGACCATACCGGCACCACGGCCATCCTGGCGGCGCAGATCCTTCTGAACACCATCGGGCGGATCGCCCATAACCGGAGGTAGGCCGCATTGCCGCGCCCCGCAGCACTGCCGCATCCGGCCCTGAACCGGCAGGATGGCGCCCTTGGCTGAAGCCCTTGTCGTCGGCGCCGGTCCCGCAGGTCTGATGGCGGCGGAAGAGCTGGCGAAAGCCGGGGTGCGGACCATCGTCTGCGAAGCCAGGCCCTCGGTCGCGCGCAAGTTCCTGATGGCCGGAAAATCGGGGCTGAACGTCACCCGGGACGAACCGCGCGAAGCCTTCGTATCCCGCTACGATGCGCCGCAGCTGCGCCCGATTCTGGCCGGGTTCGGCCCTGACGAGGTGCAGCAATGGTGCCGCGACCTGGGACAGGAGATTTTCACGGGATCGTCCGGCCGCGTCTTTCCCGTGGCGATGAAGGCCTCTCCCCTGTTGCGGGCCTGGCTGCAAAGGCTGGTCTCGCTGCGGGTCGAGATCCGCACCCGCTGGCGCTGGTCGGGGTTTGCCGCTGCGGGGCTGCGCTTCGCCACGCCCGAGGGCGACCGCGTGCTGACACCCGATGCAACCGTCCTGGCTCTGGGCGGGGCCAGCTGGCAGAGGCTGGGGTCGGACGGGGCCTGGGTTCCCTGGCTGCGGGAAAAGGGCGTGGCAATTTCCGACTGGAAGCCCGCGAACATGGGCTTCCGGATCGACTGGTCGCAACGCATGGCCGCGTTCTTCGGCCAGCCGGTCAAAGGCGTGGCGCTGCTGGTCGGCGACCGCCGCGAACGTGGAGAGTTCGTCATCTCCTCCCGCGGAATCGAGGGGGGCGGAATCTATGCCGTCAGCCGCGACCTGCGCGAGGGGGCGACGCTTGCGTTGGACCTGCTGCCGGACCTGACGGAAGACCAGGTTGCAGCCCGCCTGGCCCGGATGAAACCGGCTGAAAGCACGGCGAACCGCCTGCGCAAGCTGGGGCTTGGCAAGGTGCAGGCGGCGCTGGTGATGGAATGGTCGCGTGACGCGCCGCTGGCCCGGCTGAAGCGGCTGCCGGTGCCGCTGGCCGGCCCGCGCCCGCTGGACGAGGCAATATCGGTCGCGGGGGGCGTGCGATGGGATGCGCTGACGCCGGATCTGGAGTTGCGCGCCCTGCCGGGGGTCTTTGCCTGCGGGGAGATGCTGGATTGGGAAGCCCCGACCGGCGGCTATCTGCTGACCGCCTGCTGGGCCAGCGGGCGCTGGGCTGGCCAGCGAGCTGCGGCAAGGATCACCACGGCCTGAGATCACGGCTGGCAATCCGTGCCCCGGCCTGCGCTGCCTGGTCAGTACATCAGCAGACCGCCCGAGACGTTGATCATCGCCCCGGTCATGTAACGCGCCATGTCCGAGGCAAGAAAGACAGTCACGCCGACATGGTCTTCGGGCAGGCCCAGCCGCTGCATGGGGATCGACCGGATCATCGCCTCGCGGTCGGCCTCGGTCTGGCCGGGAACCTTCAGCATCGGCGTGTCCACCAGGCCCGGCGCGACAGAGTTGACACGGATACCCAGAGGTGCCCAGCTGCGGGCCATGCCACGGGTCATGGTGGTGATCGCACCCTTGGTCGCGTTGTAGACAACCGACCCGGAAAGACCGCCGGACAGCGCCCCCTGCGAGGAATAGTTGATGACCGACCCGGGCGTTCCGGTGTCGGCCAGGCGCTTCGCGAAGGCCTGGGTCAGGAAAAACAGTGCCTTCAGGTTGATGTCGTGCTGGGCATCCCAGTCTTCTTCGGTGACCGAGAAAAGGTCATTCGTGCGCAGGATGATCCCGGCGATGTTGACCAGGACCGAAGCAAGGCCAAGATCGGTTTCGATCCGCCCGACCAGCGCCGGCAGCTGCCCGATCTGCCGCAGGTCCGTGCCATAGCCGCGGTGCCCGCCGCCAAGGGCGTTTGCGGTGGAGTCGCAGGCTATCTGGTCGCGATCGACCACGGCCACCCTGCACCCCGCCTCGGCAAAACCTTCGGCGACCGCGCGGCCAATGGCGCCGGTTGCACCGGTGACGATGACGGTCTTTCCGGAAAGGCCCCAGTCAAGGTGGCTCATCGGTCAAGCCTTGCCGATTGCACAAGGTCTTCGTTGATCTCGATCCCCAGACCGGGCCCCTCGGGCAGGTTGATCCAGCCGTCGGTATGCCAGACCGGCCTGTCCACCAGATCTTTCTGCGCGGGGCCATAGACGGGTTGCAGTTCAAGCTCCTTGCAGGCGGGGCAGGCAAAGCTGAGCGCCTGGCTGGCGGCAGAAACGATGGCGGTGGAAAAGTTGTGGGCGTTCGCCTGCCGGCGGTGGGCGTGGCAGATCTCGGCGGCTTTCAGGAAGCCGGTGATGCCCTCGATCCGGCCGGGGTCAAGGCCGACCACATCGACGGTGCCGGTTTCCACGATCCGCTCCACTCCCTTGTGGTTCCACTCCTTCTCGCCATAGGCGAGCCTGAGAGAGGTAGCGGCGCGCAGCGCCCGGTAACCTTCGGGATCGTGGTCGCCAAGCGGTTCTTCCAGCCAATGCACGTCGTAGGCCTCGAACGCGCGGGCCCGCTGGATGGCGGTGGGCACGTCCCAGAAGTTCTTGATGCCAAGATCGATCATCAGCCGCTTGTCGCCGATCGCGGCGCGGACGGTTCGGACGAATTCGACATCGCGGGCGTGATCGAAGCCAAGATGCGCATCGCCCTTCTTGCCGAAGCCGATCTTCACGCCCTGCATTCCGCCCGACAGGTAGCCCCTTATGTCATCGGCCATTTCGGGGATCGAGGCCTTGGTCCCGTGGATCGAGGCGATTGCAGGAAGACGGGTGCGGACCGGGCCGCCCAGCAAATCAAGCAGCGACCGGCCCAGCACCTTTCCCTTCAGATCCCACAGCGCGATGTCGATGCCGGAAATCGCCAGCGATGCGATCCCGGCACCGTTGCCATACCACCAGCTGTGTTCCTTCAGGGCCAGCCAGATGGCATGGCTGTGAAGTTCGTCCTTTCCCACCACCAGTTCGGCCATCCCCTCGACCAGGGCCCTGGCGGCGCGGGAAGCTTCGGGGAAATAGGTGCAGCATTCGCCCCAGCCCACGGCCCCGTCCTCTGTGGTGATCTTCACCAGGCAGACAGAGCGCAGGCGGGAATGGTCGTTCGGTTCGGGGTAGGCAACCGGAATGGCCTGAACGCTGCGGATGGTCATGTCAATCCTGCACGCAGGTCTGCTTCTGGGTGCCGAGACCCTCGATCCCCAGCTCAACCACATCCCCGGCCTTCAGATAGCGCGGCGGCTTCATGCCCATCCCGACGCCGGGTGGCGTGCCGGTCGAGATTATGTCGCCAGGATGCAGGGTGAAGAACTGGCTGAGATAGGCGATGATGTGGGCGACGCCATAGACCATGGTGCGGGTGGACCCGTTCTGCATCGTCTCACCGTTCACCTTCAGCCACATGCCAAGGTTCTGCGGATCAGGCACCTCATCGGGCGTCACCAGCCAGGGGCCGGTCTGGCCGAAATTGTCGCAGGACTTGCCCTTGGTCCACTGGCCGGCGCGTTCGGTCTGGAAGGCGCGTTCGCTGACATCGTTGATGACGCAGTAGCCGGCCACATGCGACAGGGCCCGGTCTTCGCTAATGTATTTGGCGGGCTTGCCGATGACGACGCCAAGCTCGACCTCCCAGTCGGTCTTCTGGCTGCCCCGCGGGATGAGGATCGGGTCGTCCGGACCGCAGATGGCCGAGGTGGCCTTCATGAAGATCACGGGTTCCGGGGGAACCTGAAGGCCGCTTTCGGCCGCGTGATCGGCATAATTCAGACCGATGCAGATGAACTTGCCCGTGCCACCGACGCAGGGGCCAAGGCGGGGCGAGCCCTCGACCCTGGGCAGGGTTGCCGGGTCGATGGCCTTAAGCCGGTCGAGATCGGTCAGGACAGCGCCGGAAAGGTCGGCCACATGGGCCGAAAGATCGCGGATCGTGCCCGAGGCATCGAGGAGGCCGGGCTTTTCCTGCCCCTTCGGCCCGTAGCGGAGAAGTTTCATGGTTCGTCCTTCAGTTTGCGGTCGAGCCGGGCACGGGCTTGCGCACCCCCTGCCCGGTCAGCGCGCGGGTGATTTCATCTGCGACAAGGCTTTGTAGCCGTTCCACCGCCACATCGGAATACCAGGCGGCATGCGGACCAAGCAGCAGGTTCGGGGCCTGCCGCAGCGGACTGTCGTCCGGCAGGGGTTCGGTCTGGAACACATCAAGCGCGGCTCCGGCAAGGGTGCCGGCCGCCAGGGCTGCGGCAAGTGCTGCCTCGTCGATCAGATCGCCCCTGGCAGTATTGACCAGGATCGCGGTTGCCCGCATCTGCGCCAGGGTCGCGGCATTGATGATCCTGGTGGTTTCGGGGGTGGCTGGCGCGTGCAGGGTAAGCGCATCGCAACCCGCAAGAAGCGTGGGCAGATCGCACAACGTCAGACCGGGGAAGTCGCCCTTGAAATAGGGGTCATGCGCCAGAAACCGAAAACCGAAGGGGGCAAGGCGGCTGGCCACCTCCTGTGCGATGCGGCCGAAGCCGAGGAAGCCAACGACCGTCTCGCCGAAGCTTTTCAGCGGTTTCGAGATGGCCACCGCCGCCCATTCCCCGCGCCGAACCGAGGCATCAAGCGCCGGCAGCTTGCGCAGCAGTGCCAGGATCGAGGCGGCGGTGTGGTCCGCGACCTCGGCGGTGCAGTAGTCGGGAACATAGGCGGCCTTCACGCCATGGTCGTTCAGCGCCGCCACATCCAGGTTGTTGTAGCCCACGCCATAGCGGATGACGGTGGCACCAGGTGCCAGTCCCGCGATGGCGTCACGGGTCAGTGGTGCGAACTGCACCACGACCACGTCGGCGCCCCTGACCGCTGCCGCGACTTCTTCGGCTGTCCTGCAGGCATGGCGTTCAAGGATCGCGCCGGCGGCGCGGGCGGCTGCCTCTTCCTTTTCCACGGTGGGAAAGGTGGCATCGGTCACGACGACGCGCTTCATTCCAGCGCCCTCAGGCCGACCATCCTGCGCAGATCGGGGTTGCGCACGTCCAGTTCCTGCCCCGCCAGCGCGTCGGCGGCCGGGGTGCACAGCCAGGCGATGGCGCGGGCCGGCTCGTCAGCCGGGGCCAGATTCTCGCGCGGGATCTGCGAAACCGGGTTGATCCCCGAGGCACGGATCGATCCCTGCATGTCGGTATCGACCACGCCAGGAGCGAATCCGAAGACGCGGATGCCATGCCCGGCATATTCCAGATGCACGGACCGCGTCAGCATGGCGAGCCCGGCCTTGCCCGCGCAGTAGGCGCTCCACCCTTCCATCGGCCGGTGGGCTGCGCCGGAGGACAGGTTGACGATGGTGCCGCCACCCTGGCCGACCATGTGGCGCAGGGCCAGTTGCGTTGCATGAAAGGCCGCGATCAGATTGGTCTGGATGTTGCGGGCCCAGTCCTCGGGCGAGACATCAAGGATGCGCCCGATCGGGCCGATGATGCCCGCGTTGTTCACCAGGATGTCGAAGCCCTGTTCCAGCACCGTGGTCATCGCAACGCTGTCGGTCATGTCGGCGTGGTGGCCGGTGGCGGGAAGATCGCCAAGCTCTCGCCGGGCGGCGGCGATGTTGGCGGCACTGCGGGCCGTGAAATGCACGGTTGCGCCAGCCTCGGCCAGCGCCTTCACGACGGCCAGCCCGATGCCGCGGTTGCCGCCGGTCACAAGGGCGGTCTTGCCTGAAAGGGTCACGGGTCAAGGCTCCATTGCTTGGGAAGAAGGAAGGGGAATCCGGTGCGCGGGTTGATGTCGATCTGCATGATCGGGGCCATGCTTTCCGACCATTTCGCGTTCACCGGGTCGTTTTTCAGATAGTCGATGGTGGCCTGCAGGTCGTCGGTCTCGAAATAGCCGAACAGCGTCAGGCCGTGACGGAAGATGTGATAGTTGCGGATCCCGGACTTGCGCAAGGTCGCGTCCATTTCCGGCCACAACTCGTCATGGCGCTGCTTGTACTCCTCTTCGCAGCCGGGGCGGACGCCCAGAACCCATGCATAGGATGCCATGTCATGCCTCCTTCAGGTAGTCGTGGATGATCTGGCCGGGGACCAGGGTGAAATCAGCGGCCCAGAAGAAGCCATCCAGCATCTCGCGGACGGGCAGGCGATGGATCGGCGCCTGGGCATTGGGGCGAAGCTCGACCGTGCAGGGGCCGCGCCAGCATTCGTGGATGGTCACATCGGCCAGGCTGCGGCTGGTCAGCTGCCGTATCGCCGGGGTGCCGTCGATATGGTCCACCGCCTTGAGGTTCAGGTTGGTGGCAAAGGGGAAGATCGCTTGCAACTGGCCGATATCGGCGGCAGTCTGCTTGTAGGGCATGGTCCCGGTCAGGACGTCGATCCCGTTCCGCTCCATCCCGCCGACAATCAGATCACCCCGGAAATCGAGCCAGGGCCGGGCCAGCTTCTTCGGCTGGCCATGAACCTCGCGCCCATGGGCCACGCCGATGTCTGAGGACAGGAAGAGATAGGGCGAATAGCTGCCGACAGCCCTGCCGGACAGTTCGGCGCCAACCATGACGTTGACCTCGTGATAGGGGCCAAGCCACTGGGTGTCGGTCATCCGGTAGATGTGGATCATCACCTCGGCCCCGGTGGGGACCAGCGGTTCCGGCATCAGGGCGCGGATCGCCTCGATGTCGGTGCGATAGACCAGCGTCAGGATCTGGCAACCCCGGAAGGTGAAGGGGAACGCCGGCACCATCGGCGCGTCAAGGGGGGTTGAAAAGCCCCCTTTCACGATGTCCTCGGTCCGGTTCGGCCAGCGGGGCATCAGACCTGCTCCACCTTGCCGGACCGGGCGGCGCGATACATGGCATCCAGCGTTTCCACGGCACGCTGGCCGACGATACCGGGGGCTTCGTTGCGCTGCGCCGTGCCGAGACAGATCTGCGCCAGGCGTTGGGTCGGCTCGATGCACTGATAGGCCCCGGCGCCCTTCGGCACATCCAGCACCACGTCCTGACTGTCCTTGCGGCGCAGCTCCATGCGTTCGCGCTCGACGTCGATCAGCAGCATCCCGTCCGAGCCGAAGATGCGGATGTCGAGCTGATAGCCGCAGTGCTTGGGCACGGTGGAAGACCCCGACAGTGCGGCGGTAGCCCCGTTCGACAGGCGCACCACGGCGGCATCATACCAGTCCACCCCTGCCGGAGAGAGACCGGTCATCGCCATGACCTCGACCGGGGCCAGATCGACCAGCGCATACATCAGGCCCAGCGCATGCGACAGTTGCCCCCAGCCGTAGCCCCCCGCCCTGGCCGGATCGGCCCAGGTGTCCTTCTGCGGCTGGAACATGTGGTCACGGGTTTCGATCAGCCCCTCGCCACCGAACAGATCTTCGGTCGGGCTGGCCATCTGGCAGACGACGTGACGGATGGTGCCGATCCGCCCCTGCCGCATCAGATCGGCGGCCTGCCGCGTGAAATCCTTGAAGTTCCAGCCATAGGGTATGATGATCTGAAGGCCGTTTTCCGCCGCTTTAGAGACGATTTCCCGCGCCTGCGCGGCGCTGGTGGCCATCGGCTTGTCGATCAGGACATGCGCGCCGGCATCAAGTGCGGCAATGGCCTGTTCATGGTGAACGGTGTGCGGCGAAACGATCACAACACCATCGGGCTTCTCGGTGGCCAGAAGCTCGCGATAATCGGTGTAGCCCCGCGCAATGCCGAAGCGGTCGGTGATTTCCTTCAGCGCCGCGGGGTCGCGCCGGTTCACTGCCACCAGATCGACCGTCGGATCGGCCAGCAGCGAGGGAATGTAGACATGCGCGCCCCACCATCCGGCGCCGAGAACTGCGATACGCGCCTTACGCACCTGTCACCTCCCTTAATGCGTTGCGGACATTGACCATGTGCTGCCGCATCGCGCGTTGTGCGGCGGCGGGATCGCGGGCCTGCAGGGCGGCAAGGATCACCTGGTGATCCTCGATCGACTGCTGGCGGATCGACTTGCGCTTCTGGAAGGCCTGCCGCCCCTGATCGCCCAGCAGCTGCAACAGCTTGCCGAAACGTGACAGGAAGTCGTTGCCCGAGGCTTCGAGGATGGTCTTGTGAAATTCCACATCGGTGTCGTGGAACAGCTCGGCGTCCTCCGGATCGGCGACCTGGGCGGCGACCAGGTCGGCCAGCCGGCCCAGGGCCGCGTCGGTCAGACGTTCGGCCGCCAGCCCCGCGAGCATCGGCTCGAAATGGATGCGGGCATCGAAGAGTTCCGCCATGTTCTGGGCGTTGAGCGAGACGAAGAAATCCATCGGCGACAAGAGGTCGTCGGCATCCAGCGCCGTGACATAGACGCCGCCGCCGTGACGGATTTCCAGGACGCCCAGGATGGACAGCGCACGAAGTGCCTCGCGCACCGTGGGGCGGCTGACATCCAGCTGCTCTGCCAGGTCGCGTTCCGGCGGCAGCTTGTCCCCGGCGGACAGATGGCCCGCCTTGACCAGATCAAGGATGCGCTGGACGACCAGTTCGCTGACGGCCTTCTTGCCGATCGGTTCGGACAGCGTCTTCACCAGATGAAGTCGTGGCTGTTTCATCGCACCCTCGCAAGCAGGCGGCTGCCGGTTTCGCGGATGATCGGCACCATCACCGACAGGATCAGCAGCACGCCAAGAACGCCGGTCTGGATATGCCCGGTGATGTTCTGAAGCGCCATGCCGTTGCGCAGGGCCAGAACGATCAGGATAGCAAGGATCGTACCCGACATGGTGCCCGCGCCGCCGAAGATGCTGACCCCGCCCAGAAGAACCATGGTGATGATGTCCAGCTCGAACCCCTGTGCTATATCGCCCCGGATCGCACCGACCCGAGCGGCGAACATGATGCCGGCCAGGGCCGAGACGGTTCCCGAGGCGATGAAGATCCTGATCTTGACCGAACGCACGTCCAGCCCGGAATATTCGGCCACCGCCCGGTTCGCACCGATGAAATAGACCTTACGGCCAAAGGCTGTGCGCTGCAGGATCAGGAAGGCCAGAACCGCCAGCACGGCGAACATGATGATCGCCAGCGGCACCGGCCCGACCAGACCCCTCTGGCCCAGCGCATTGAACCAGTCTGGAAAGCCGCTGATCCCGCGGTCTTCCACCAGCACGCGGGCGAATCCCCGGAAGGCGATCATCGTGGCCAGGGTCACGACCAGCGACGGGATGCCGAAGCCCACGATGAACAGCGCATTGAACGCGCCGCAAGCCAGGCCGATGCCCAGCGCGATGACGATGGCCCAGCCCCCCGGCACGCCTGCCTGCACCATCCAGCCGAATGCGCAGGCGGCGAGGCCCATGACCGAGGCTACCGAAAGGTCGATCTCGCCGTTGATGATGACGAAGGTCATCACCAGGGCAACGATGATCTTCTCGACGGAAAGCTGGACCATGTTGATCTGGTTGCCCACCGTCAGAAAGACGGGCGAGGTCCAGGCGTTCAGCGCGTAGATCAGGACAAGGACAAGAAACAGAAACCCTTCCCAGCTGCGCATCCACGTCATGCGGCACCCCCTTTGCGGCGCAGAAGGCGGCGCATCAGAACCGTGTCGGCGGCAACCGCCAAAAGGATCAGAAGGCCAAGCACCGCCTCGCGCCAGAATTCGCTCACCAGCGCCCAACGCACCAGCGAGGTGTCGATCAGATCGATCAGCGCGGCCCCGATCAGCACGCCCAGCACATTACCCGACCCGCCGAAGATGTTGACCCCGCCAACGACGACCGCGCCGACCGACTTCAGCTCCAGCCCCAGGCCCGCGACCACGGTGATGTTGCCGAAACGTGAAAGGAACAGGAAACCGGCCAGCCCAGCCAGGGCGCCGGAGATCACGAATGCCAGGAAGATGGTCCGGGCCGCATTGAGGCCCGCAAAGGCCGCCGCGTCGGGGTTGGAGCCGATGGCATAGAATGTCCGCCCGGCGCGAAACCGGGTCAGGAAGACATGCGCTGTAAGCACGACAAGAAGCGAGATCACCACGATCCAGCGGACTTGCAGATCTCCGACAGTGAAGGCGTTCGTGGTGGCGAATTCGGTCAGCCAGGCGGGCAGGCGATCGGTGGTGATGGATGAACCGTCGGAGGATTGCACCAGAATCGAGCGGAAGATCGCCAGCGTGGCCAGGGTCACGATGATGGATGGCAGCCGGAAGCGGGCCACGAGGAAGCCGTTGAACGCCCCGAATGCCGCGCCGATGGCCATGGCCAGAACCGGGACCAGAACCGGCGGCAGGTCTGGCCATGCCATCAGGATACCGCCGGTGAAATAGGCGGTGCAGCCCACGACCGAGCCGATGGAAAGGTCGATGTTGCGCGTCAGCACGACGAAGGCCTGACCGACCGCGATCAGCGCGATCACCGCGACCGACCCCGAGATCCGGTTGAACAGACGGGCGTTCATGTAGCCGTCGATCTGGCTGGCGAAGAACAGGACCGTGGCGATGAACACGCCCAGCAGGACCAGGATGCGAAGGGTGGAAAGCGAAACCCGCATCAGGCCACCTCTGCCGCGACGGCAAGGTGCATGACGGCCTCATCCGTTGCTTCCTCGCCCTTGAACTCACCGACGATCCGGCCTTCGCGCATCACGATGATGCGGTCGGCCAGCGACAGTACCTCGGGCAGGTCGGACGAGATGATGATGATCGCAACCCCCTCTGCCGCCAGGCTGCGCAGGATCTGGTGCACCTCGGCCTTGGCACCGACATCAATGCCGCGCGTGGGTTCGTCCACGATCAGCAGGCGGGGGCGGGTGTTCAGCCACTTGGCCAGCATCACCTTCTGCTGGTTGCCGCCGGAAAGGGTGCCGACCGGAACGGTCAGGTTGGCCGCCTTGATGTTCAGCCTGTCGCGGAAGGCTTGCGCATCCGCCAGTTCCCGCACCCGGTCAAGCCAGCCAAAGGGGCCGGAGTATTTCGGCAGCATCGGCAGGGTCAGGTTGGGGGTTATGCCCTCGGTCAGCGCAAGGCCCAGCTTCCGGCGGTCTTCCGAGACATAGGCGATACCAAGCGCCTTTGCCTGGGCGGGGCTGGTGATCGTCACGGTCTTTCCGGCCAGTTCGACACGGCCGCCATCGGCCGGGGCCACGCCGAACAGCGCCAGAGCCACATCCGTCCGCCGCGCCCCGACGAGGCCCGAGAAGCACAGGATCTCGCCCTTGTTCACGGTGAAGCTGACATTGCGGAAGACGCCGTTTCTGGAAAGGTCAGAAACCTTCAGAAGCACCTCGCCCGTCGTCTTCGACGGCGCGCGCGCGAAGCGGCCAGCCATGTCGCGGCCGACCATTTCCGCAATCATCGAGGCCTGGGTCACCTGGTCCACCGGCCGGGTCGAGATATGCTGGCCGTCGCGCATCACGGTGACGGTGTCGGCCAGCGCGAAGATCTCTTCCAGACGGTGAGAGATGTAAAGGACGGCCACCCCCTGATCGCGCAAGGACCGGGCAATGCCGAACAGACGCTGCACCTCGTGTTCCGACAGCGAGGCGGAAGGTTCGTCCATGATCAGCACGCGGACATTCAGCGAGATCGCGCGCGCGATCTCTACCGTCTGCTGTTCGGCCAGTGTCAGTTCCGCCGCCGATCGCGTGGGGTCGAGCGTGACGCCAAGCCGGGCGACCATTGCGGCGGCCTCGTCGTTCAGGGCCGACCAGTCGATCAGCTGCGGGCGGTTCTGGTGGCTGATGAAGATGTTCTCGGCAACCGAGAGGTCGGGAAAGACCATCGGCTCCTGATAGATCGCCGCTATGCCTGCACGCTGGGCGGCAGCAGTGCCCCGCAGCGTGACGGGCTGGCCATCGACCAGGATCTCGCCGGAATCGGGCTGATGGATGCCGGTCATCGTCTTGATCAGGGTGGATTTTCCGGCACCGTTCTCGCCAACGAGGGCGTGGATGCGCCCTGGCTTCAGCACCAGGGAAAAGCCGGACAGCGCAGCCGTGCCGCCGAAGCTTTTCGTGATGTTGCGCATTTCAAGGACAGGGGGCATTCCGGCAACCTTCGGGCAAGGGCGGTCAGCCCCCGGGGAGCAAGGGGCTGACCGTGATCGGGCAATGGCGTTACTTCGCCTCTGCCTCGACGTTGTCCTTGGTGTAGACGGTGAACGGCCCCATCAGGATGCGCTTTGCGCCCGGGCGGCCCGGATCTTCCTCGATCGTGTAGTCACCCATGCGGCCGGCGGTGAAGGTCTCGCCGACCTCGCCCTTGATCTTTCCGGTCGCCAGCATGTAGCTCGTGTAGTAGGTCAGATAGCCCAGATCGACAAAGCTCCACAAAGCGAACTCAGGTGCGCAGCCGTTCAGCGTGTAGCTGACCATCTCGGCTGGCAGGCCCAGGCCTGAAACCTTGACCCGGTCGCAAAGCCCTTCGTCCTGCATCGCCTTCGCGCTGGCCTGAATGCCGACGGTGGTAGGCGACATGATCAGCTTCAGGTTCGGATGGCTGTCCACCAGCGCAAGGGCGCGGTTGTAGCTGACCTCGGACTGGTCGTCGCCATAGACGATATCCACCAGTTTCATGTTGGCGTACTTCGGATCCTTCAACGCCTCCTGCATGGCGGCGATCCAGGCGTTCTGGTTCGCGGCGTCCGGGGTGGCCGAGAGCACGGCAAATTCGCCTTCGCCTCCCATGATCGAATGGGCCATGTCGGCCATCACAACGCCGATGGATCCGAAATCGACCTGCGCAACGAACAGCGATTCCCCTTTGCCGCTGGGGATAGGGCTGTCCCAGGTGACGACCTTGGTGCCTGCGGCCTGCGCGGCCTCGGCCGCGGGGGCGATCTGATCACCGGCATTGTTCGACAGCATCACGACATCCTGGCCCTGCGATCCGGCGGTGGTGAGGATCTCGATCTGTCCGGCGACCGAATTCTCGGGCGTCGGCCCGGTGTATAGCAGCGTGCCGGTATTGCCCAGTTCGGCATGGGCCTCTTCCGCACCACGGTTGGCCTGATCGAAGGGCAGGATGCCAAGGAACTTCGGCAGCAGCACCATGTTGACCTTGCCGCCCTTGTCGGCGGTGACAGCCTGCGCGTGCGCGCCATGGGCTGCAAGCAATGCGCAAAGCGCAAGCGTGGAAACTTTCAGATGTTTCATGAAACGACGTCCTCCCGTGGTTTTTTTTCAGAACCGGACTGGCTCCCCCCGCTCCGGTTGCGGGAAATATTGGTCAGACCAATTTCAGGAAAGCAAGCGATTTCGTTGCTGCATCGCGGCTTGGCAGGGGCAGAAACGGCAAAATCTGCTTGTCTTGCGCCGTGTCTACGGTCAGTTTTCCGGAATTGGCATGACCAGTCGGGGGGAAGACATGCGCATGACCATCACATCCTGGTCGTTTCCGACCTGCACCCTGGCCGAGGCGCGGGGCGTGTCCGAAGCCCTGGGGTTCCGCGCAATGGATATCGGCCTTCTGCACGGGGCAGCCCTGGACCGGCAGAAGATCCTGGCCGAGCCCGAGGCCGCGGCGGGCGATCTGGACGGGCTGACGGTTTCCAACCTCTACTGGCTGTTCGGGCGCGACATCGCCGAAAATGCGGTCAGCGATCCCGCTGCCCGTGCGCGGAACACGGCAGAGTTCGAGACGGTCTGCCGCTTTGCCAGGGCGGCAGGATGCCCGACCATCTTCGTGCTGCCGGGCATCAGTGGCCCGGGGGCCTTCGAGGCGGCAGCAGCCGGGTTGCGCGATCTTCTCGCGGTGGCGCGGCGCCACGGCGTGACCCTGACGGTCGAGCCGCATGTCGGGGGTCTGCTTGCCTCGCCCGCCGATACCTTGCGGATGCTGGACCAGGTGCCGGGGCTGAAGCTGGCGCTGGACTATGCGCATTTCGTCTGCATGGGCTTCCGTCAGGCCGAGATCGACGTGTTGGCGCCGCACGCGGGGCATGTGCATCTGCGGCAGGCGCGTCCCGGTTCGCTGCAGGCAAAATGGGGCGAAGGGGTTCTGGATTTCACCGCCATGATCGGCACGCTGCGCGATGCCGGCTACCGCGGCTGGCTGGCGGTGGAATATGTGCATCAGGGTTACATGAACACCCTGTTCGACGATGTGCTGACCGAAACGGTCCGGATGCGCGATCATCTGCGCGCGCTGGGGGTTGCCGCCTAGTGTGTCCGCACGCGCCTTGACCGCGCCGGCAGGGCTGGTCAGGGTGACGACATGCCATTGCGACTGATTGCGCTTGTCTTCATCCTCATGTCCTGCGCGCCAAGGGCTGCCTTTGTCGCTGCCCCGGCCGGGGGTGGGGTGGAACCTGCCACGACGATCTTCGTGGGCACCATGCGGCAGCCGGGACCGGAAGGCTTTACCCGTCTTCGTTCGGACACGACCGGCTTCGTCCGCTACGATCTTTCGATCCCGACCGACCGCGAACCGGGCTCGCTTGACTGGCCGCGCCAAGGGCAGAAACCCGATCCGAAACGGCATTTCCTGCTGATGAACGAGACCCGCTTTGCCTCGGCGCGCGAGTTTCGTGCGGCGCTGTCGGCGGCGATGGGGCGGCAGGGGCAGACCGATGCCGTGGTCTATGTCCACGGTTTCAACAATACCATGGCCGATAGCGTGCTGCGGGTGGCGCAGATGCACCATGACCTCAGGGTGCCGGGGGTGGGGGTGCATTTTGCCTGGCCGTCACGCGGCTCGGCGCTTGGCTATGTGTACGACCGCGAATCGGCGATGTTCAGCCGGAGCGGGTTCGAGGAGCTGCTCGATTCGGTCGCCGATGCCGGTGCGCGCGAGATCGTCATCGTGGCTCATTCCATGGGCTCTGCCCTGACGATGGAGACCTTGCGCCAGATGGCCATCCGCAAGGATTCGCGCACGCTGGGCCGCATTGCCGGGGTCATCCTGATTTCGCCCGATCTAGACGTGGACGTGTTCCGGTCACAGGCACGCGACATGGGGGGTCTGCCGCAACCCTTTGTAATCTTTGGCAGCTCGCGCGACCGGGTGCTGGGCCTGTCGGCCCTGATCGCCGGCGAGGCAGACCGGCTGGGCCGGCTGGACGATGTTTCCCGACTGGCCGATCTGAAGGTGATCTACCTGGACACCGCTGCCTACAACACCGGCTCGGGTCATCTGAACCTGGGGCAGAACCCGGCGCTGCTTAGCCTGTTCGGTGGGCTGATCGGCATTGATCAGGCATTCAAGGCAGATGCGCGGTCGCGGATCGGTCTTTTGCCAGGGCTGGTCCTGACGGTGCAAAACGCGACAAAGGTCGTGCTTGCGCCGGTCGAGGCCATTGTCGATCCGGCAGAGTAAGCCGGTCAGCGCCGACGCAGATAGACATAATAGGCGCCCGCACCCCCATGCTTCAGATGCGCTTCGCTGACCTGCAGAACCACCGGTCCCAGGGGCGGCAGTCGCAGCCAGTGCGGCACCTGATGGCGAAGCGCGCCCATGCGCTGGGGTATCGGGCCCAGATCCTCGCTGCGCTTGCCCTTCCCGGTGATGACAAGAACCAGCCGCAGCCCCTGGGAATGGGCGTTCAGGACAAAGCGGATCAGCTCGGGGTGCGCTTCTGCCAGCGTCAGGCCATGCAGGTCGATCCGGGCCTCGGGGGCAAGCTTGCCGCGCCGCATCTTGCCGTGGGTTCTGGCATCCATCTGCAAGGGCGCCTGCGCCAGCAACTCGGGCAAGGTGGGCGCCAGTTCGCGCCGTTCGGGAACGCGGACCTTTTCGCCCAGCGTAAAGGGTGGCAGCCGGGGCTGTGCGGGGTGCAGCGGCTCCGGCACCGGACGCGAATCTGCCTCGGGTGGGCGCGGCGCGTCGGGGCCGTGCATCGGGCGCGTCGTCCGGGCAACCGCGCGCCAGAGCTCGACCTCCTCCGGCGAAAGTTGGCGGCGCCGCGCCATGGGATCAGTTGCCTTCCAGCATGGCGAAAGCCCGGTCGATGGGCAGCAGCAGAACCATGCGCCCCGGATCCTTCACCGTTCCGGCGGCCGCGCCGGCGGCGGGGCCGGTTCCATAGAAGATGTCGGCGCGCTGCATGCCCTTGATCGCCCCCCCGGTGTCCTGCGCCACCATCAGGCGGCGGATCGGCGCACGTCCGTCCTTCTCGATCCAGACCGGTGCGCCGAGGGGGGTGAACTTGGGGTCGATGGCGACTGACCGCAGCGTGGTGATCGACCGGCCCATTGCGCCGATCGGTCCATCCTTCGGATCCAGCGTCCCGATCTTGCGGAAAAAGACGTAGGACGGATTGGTGTGCAGCAGATTCCTGCCTTCGCCCGGGTTGCTGCGGACATAACTGGCGATTTCGGGGGCAGAGACCTGATCCATCGTGTGCGTGCCGCGCCGGACCATCTCTTGCCCGACCGAGCGGTAGGCGTGGCCATTCGACCCCGCGTAACCCACGCGGATCACCGACCCGTCGGACATGCGGATCCGGCCCGATCCCTGCACCTGCAGGAAATAGACATCCACCGGATCGTCCAGCCAGGCCAGCTCCAGCCCGCGACCCGCAAGCGCGCCGGATTCGATGGCCTGGCGGCTATGATACACCATCCCCTCGCGCAGCTCTGGCGGGCGGCGATAGATGGGATACTGGAACCGCCCGCTGCGGACCGGAGACCCCTCAAGTTCGGGCTCGAAATATCCGGTGAAAAGGGCGGGTGGTCTGCCCACCACAACCGGCCTGAAGAAAAGCTCGAAGAAGCTGCGTGCAGAGGTGTCGTCCTGCGGCACATCGGCGGCCACCGCGCAGATCGGGCGCCAGTCCGGCGCATCGATCAGGTCGCAGGTACGCAGGAAGGCTGTCAACGCCTCGGCGTGGTTGTCATCATGCCAGCCGTCAAGCGCCTCGAACTCCAGCATCTCGGCCGGGGCCGGACCTGCGGTCATTGCCGCCATGACCCCCAGGATGCGAAGAAATCCGCGCATCCCCGGTGCATCATTCGCCCGTGGCAACAAGCTGCCAGTTCGGGTCGTCCGAGCCCATCTTTCGGGCAAAGGTCCAGACATCGCGCGATTTCCGGATCTCGCGCGGGTTGCCTTCGACGATCTCGCCGGCCTTGTTGCGGACGACATAGGTCTGTTCGCCGACGAAGCGCACCGAGATTTCGCCGATGCCGGTGGCCTTGTCGAAGGTCGCGTCCTGCAGCGCCATTTCCTTCATGCCGACGAAGCTTGCCTCGATCGTCAGCCCCTCGCGTTCGCGCTGGGCAATGGCCTCGGCAAAGCTGGCGGCAACGTCATCGGACAGGAAGGGGCGGATCCGCTCAAGATCGCCTTTCTCGAAATCCATCAGGATCATTTCATAGGCGCTGCGCGCGCCCTGCAGGAAGGGCGTGACGGCAAAGGATGGCTCTGCCTGCTTCATGGCGGCCAGCGCCTTTGCTGCGGAAGAGCCCTCGGGGACGTGGTCGGTGATGTCGCGGTCAACCCCGCCCTCGATCACCTCGAAGTCGCGGCGCACACGGGGGCGCACCTCGTCCAGGGGGATCGGCGGCTTCTCGAAACCGTCCCGGGTTCCAAGAACCGACCGCAGCTTCAGGATCAGGAAAATCGCGATCCCGGCCAGGACCAGAAGTTGGATCAGGGATCCGTTCATGCCACCCTCTACAGGTTTGGGTTTCTCTTTGGCTTTCGCACTGCCTGCCCTATGTAGGGTGGGGTGCCCGTGAAGTCTACCAGAGGACGGCCGCAGAGGCCCAAGGGGAAGAAACATGTGGCTTCTTTTGGTCATTCTCGCCGTTCCTCTGATCGAGATCGGCCTTTTCGTCCAGATTGGCGGCTGGATCGGGATGTGGGCAACCATTGGCTGGGTCATCCTTTCCGCGATGCTTGGCATGATCGTGCTGAGGGGGGTGGCAAGCGGTGGTCCGGTCGCGATCAGCCGCGACATGCATGAATTTCGTGACCCGCTGTCGCCGCTGGCGCATCGTGTCATGGTGGTTCTGGGGGGCGGGCTGCTTATTCTTCCCGGCTTCCTGACCGATGCGATCGGCCTGCTGCTGCTTCTCCCGCCGGTTCGCCAGATCATCATCACCCTGATCGGGCGCCGCCTGCAGAAGGCTGGCGGCACGACGGTTCACACCACCATCATCGAAGGCGAATGGCACGAAGTCGAACCCCCCGACCAGCCGGGCCGGGAAAGGCCGCCATCCGAATGGACGCGCCATTGAGCCAACGGGACTGACCTGATAGGAACGCGGCAAAGCTTTTGGGAGAGTCCTTGATGGCCGACGAAAACCAGCCCGGCAATGGCGCCGCCGCCACCCCGCCGCAGGTCCGCATGCAGGTTCTGGCACAGTACGTCCGCGACCTGTCCTTTGAGAACGTGGTGATGCAGAAGGGTCTGTCCGGCGCCGAGGTTCAGCCCGACGTCCAGGTGGCCGTAAGCCTTGACGCACGCAAGCGGCCCGTGGCCAACCAGTACGAGGTTATCACCAAGTTCAAGGTGACCTCGAAGAACAAGGTCAACAATGAACCCCTGTTCCTTCTGGAGCTGGAATACGGCGGCACCTTTCACATCGAAGGCGTCGCCGAGGAACAGCTGCATCCCTTCCTGCTGATCGAATGCCCGCGGCTGCTGTTTCCCTTCGTGCGCCGCATCATCTCGGATGTCACGCGCGACGGCGGCTTCCCTGCGCTGAATGTGGATACGGTCGATTTCCTGGCCCTGTACCGGCAGGAACTGGCCCGCAGGGCGCAGCTTCAGCAGGCCCAGCAGACGGCCGGTGGAAGCCCGAACTGACGATCAGCCTGTCTTGCGCCAGATCGCCGCGTCGCCCAGCCTTGCGATCATTGCCTCGTGTGCGGCGGCCTCTTCCGGGGTGATCCGCGGGGCCAGGGGTTCTGGCCGCGGGCGGGGCCGCCAGGCGGCTTCGGCTGCGGTCGTGCTGGCCGGGCGTGCGGCGGCTCCGGCAAGGACCAGGTCGGGCTGTCGGCCCCCGATCAGCTCCAGATAGACTTCGGCAAGGATTTCGCTGTCCAGAAGCGCGCCGTGCTTTTCGCGCATCGAATTGTCGATGCCGAACCGCCGGCACAGCGCATCGAGCGACGCCGGCGAGCCTGGAAACCTGGTGCGCGCGATCATCAGCGTGTCGGTCGCCCGCGAATAAGGCAGGGTTGGCAGGCCGATGCGCTCGAACTCGAAATTCAGGAACTTCATGTCGAAGGCGGCGTTGTGAATGACCAGCTGCGCATCGGCGATGAAATCCAGAAACGCCTGTCCGATGCGGGCGAACACCGGCTTGTCGCGCAGGGTCACACCCCCGGGCACGGGCGGCCCCGGGGGCTCAAGGATGTCGTGGCCGAGTCCATGCACCTCGAACGCCTCGCGCGGCATGCTGCGCTCGGGATTGATGTACTGATGAAAGGTCCGCCCTGTCGGCAGGTGGTTGTAAAGCTCTACCGCGCCGATCTCGACGATGCGATGCCCTTCGGCGGGTTCGAAGCCCGTGGTTTCGGTGTCGAGGACGATCTCACGCATTCTGGCGGGTCCGACGGTCTATGTCTGCCAGCACATCCTTCACCGCGGCGCGGGCGGCTTCAAGGCTGGTCGTGGGAATGATGTAATCGGCGCGGGCACGCTTTTCGGCGTCTGGCAACTGCCGTGCCAGAATCAGCGCAAGGTCGGCGTCCGACATGCCGCGGCTCAGCACCCTGTCACGCTGCATTTCTGCCGGGGCGGTGACAACGGCGACCGCGTCGCACGAAGCGTCGAGCCCGGTCTCGAAAAGCAGGGGTATGTCCAGAACCACGACCGGCGCCGCCAGGTGCTGGCGCAGGAACTCGGCGCGATCTTCGGCGATCAGGGGATGGATGGCCGCATTCAGCCGGTCCAGTGCGGAAGGATCGGCCCGCAGCAGCGCGCGAAGTTTCGGACGGCTGACGGAACCATCCCCTTCCATGGCTGCCGGAAACAGCCCCGCGACAGCCCGCGCACCCCTGCCGCCCGGCTGGTAAAGGCGATGAACGGCGGCATCGGCATCCCAGACCGGAATGCCGGCCTCTGCGAACATCGCTGCGGTTGTCGATTTCCCCATTCCGATCGAACCGGTCAGCCCCAGCAGGAAGCTCATGCCGACAACACGGCCTTGCGCGTGGCTTCGTCGACGTCCGGCCTGATGCCGAACCAGCGTTCGAAACCGGGAGCCGCCTGATGCAGAAGCATCCCCAGCCCGTCCACCACCGGGTTTCCGCGCGCCTCTGCCTCGATCAGAAGCTGGGTCTTGAGCGGGGTGTAAACCAGGTCGGTGACCAGGGCGTGCGGGTTCAGCCGGTCGAGCGGGATGTTGAGGTCAGGCTTGCCCGTCATGCCAAGCGAGGTGGTGTTCACCAGCATTGCGGCGTCTTCCAGCAGGTTCGCCGCCTGCACCCATTCGTGCACATGGACCTTCGCGCCAAAGTCGGACCGCAAGGCATCGGCGCGTGCCCTTGTCCGGTTCATCAGCCGGATTTCTGGCACCCCGACCTCGATCAGCGCAGCGACCACGGCACGTGCCGCGCCGCCAGCCCCCAGCACAACGGCCGGGCCGGCTGCCGGTACCCAGTGCGGGGCATTCTGGCGCAGGTTGGCGATGAAGCCGGATCCATCCGTGTTGTCGGCGTGGATCTTTCCGTCCTTGCGGAAGATCAGGGTATTCGCGGCCCCGATCAGCGCCGCCCGGTCGGTAACGATGTCGGCGATGTTCAGGATCGCCTCCTTGTGGGGAATCGTAACGTTCGCGCCCACAAAGCCAAGCCTTGGCAGGATCCGCAAAAGTTCGTTCAGCTCAAGCGGCGCAATGTCGATCGGCACATAGTGCCCCTTGATGCCATAGCGCCTCAGCCAGTAGCCATGCAGCGCCGGACTTCGGCTGTGGGCGATCGGGTGTCCGATAACACAGGCCAGGGGAATACGGGTATGCTCGGTCATGTCGCGATCATGCCCCGAGTTCTCATCCATGCCAACAGGGGCAAAAGCGGCAGGCCAAGGATCGTGAAGTGGTCGCCGGAAATCGCCGAAAACAGCCGGATGCCTTCTTCCTCGATCTTGTAGCATCCGACAGAGTGGCGGATGCTTTCCCAGTTTCGTGCAACATAGTCGTCCAGGTAACTGTCACTGACAGGATGCATGGTCAGACGCGCCTCTCCGATATGGCGCCACACGGGTTTGGCGTCTTCATAGGCAACGATGGCAGACAGCAGCTTGTGCGACCTGCCACGCAAGAGGCGAAGGTGTTCATGCGCTTCCTCGGGGCTTTCGGGTTTCGAAAGGATCCTTCCCTCGATTTCGAGCACCTGATCGCAAGCCAGAACCAGCGTGTCAGCCCGCCGTTCTGCCACCTTTCGCGCCTTCATTTCGGCCAGCGCGTCGGCAATGTCGCGGGGACGGGCGGATTCAGCCAGAAGCGCATCACGCACTGCGGATTCATCCACGCGCGGGGCTACTGCCTCTACCGCAAGTCCTGCGGACCGGAGCATCTGCAGCCGGACAGGAGAGGTAGAGGCCAGAATGATCGTCATGGGAAACCCTGTGCATATCCTCGGTTTGTTCCTTTGGGCAGGATCCGGGAAAAGCCCGCGCGAAGGAAGTTCCCCTTGATCCGGGGGCTTTTCACGCCCGCCATGCCAGAGATATCCCGCTGTGCAAGGACTTGTCACGCTGATTGGGGATGACAGGTCTGTCATGACGATCCGCCTGCGCGTCCTGTGGAAATGAGACTGGATTTTCTACCGATAACATATTGTTTTTAATTGTTTTTATTTCAGAAGGCGCGTCTGGAACCAAGTTATCCCGAATTCATCCACAGCTTTTGTTCCGTGGGAAAATCTGGGGATGATCGGGTTAATCCCCTTCTCCACAGGGTCTACTACAACCTCATTCCTTCTTTTTCTTCTTCTTTGTAAGACGAAGCTGAAGTTGAGGCTGCACCTGCGAGAAGGCACATGACCGATTGGCTGACAGAGTGGTATCTGGTCATCAAGGCGCTACATGTTATTTCGGTCATCACCTGGATGGCGGGGCTGTTCTACCTGCCGCGCCTGTATGTCTATCATGCCGAACAGGTGCTGACCGGCACCCGCACGGACGAGATGTTTCAGACGATGGAACGCCGTCTGTTGCGGGCGATCATGAACCCCGCCCTGATATCGACCTGGGTTTTCGGCCTTGCCCTGGTCTTCACGCCCGGGATCGTGGACTGGTCGGCCCCCTGGTCATGGGCCAAGGCGGCATGCGTGCTGGCCATGACGGGTTTCCATGGCTGGCTGGCCGCCCGGCGAAAGGATTTTGCAAGCGGCCGCAATACACGCAGTGGCCGGACCTACCGCATCATGAACGAGGTTCCGACGCTGCTGATGGTGGTCATCGTCTTCGCGGTCATTACCCGGTTCTGACGCTGCGCCGTTGACTTTTGCCGGGCTGCGTCGTATCCGGCCGGATGCGGGGCCGTCCGGCCCATGGCGCCTCCCGACCCAACCATGCTGTGATCCGCCCGTCGGGCCGATCCCCTGAAGGTATTCCATGACTATCGAACGTCTCAATCTCGCCGACCTCAAGGCCAAGACCCCGGCCGACCTTCTGGCCATGGCCGAGGAATGGGAAATCGAGAACGCCCCCAGCATGCGCAAGGGCGAGATGATGTTCTCGATCCTGAAGGAGCATGCCGAGGAAGGTTGGGAGATCGGCGGTGATGGTGTGCTTGAGGTGCTGCAGGACGGCTTCGGCTTCCTGCGTAGCCCCGAGGCCAACTATCTGCCCGGCCCGGACGACATCTATGTCAGCCCCGAGATGATCCGCCAGTTCAGCCTGCGCACCGGCGACACGATCGAGGGCGTCATCAAGGCCCCGCAGGAAAACGAGCGTTACTTCAGCCTGGTGAAGGCCACGAAGATCAACTTCGATGACCCCGAAAAGGCCAAGCACAAGGTTCATTTCGACAACCTGACGCCGCTTTACCCCGACGAGCGGTTGCGGATGGAAATCGACGACCCCACGATCAAGGACCGATCGGCGCGGATCATCGACCTGGTGGCGCCGATCGGGAAGGGCCAGCGCGCGCTGATCGTGGCCCCGCCGCGCACCGGGAAGACCGTCCTGCTGCAGAACATCGCGCATTCGATCGCGGTCAATCACCCGGAATGCTATCTGATCGTGCTGCTGATCGACGAACGCCCCGAGGAAGTGACCGACATGCAGCGGTCGGTGAAGGGCGAGGTCGTCTCCTCGACCTTCGACGAACCGGCGACGCGGCACGTCGCGGTGGCGGAGATGGTGATCGAGAAGGCCAAGCGTCTGGTCGAACACAAGCGCGACGTGGTGATCCTGCTGGATTCGATCACCCGTCTGGGCCGGGCCTACAATACTGTGGTGCCGAGTTCGGGCAAGGTGCTGACCGGCGGTGTGGATGCGAACGCCCTGCAACGCCCGAAGCGGTTCTTCGGCGCGGCCCGGAACATCGAGGAAGGCGGGTCGCTGACCATCATCGCCACTGCGCTGATCGACACCGGCAGCCGCATGGACGAGGTGATCTTCGAGGAATTCAAGGGCACCGGGAACTGCGAGATCGTGCTGGACCGCAAGGTTGCCGACAAGCGCGTGTTCCCGGCCATGGACATCCTGAAATCCGGCACCCGGAAAGAGGATCTGCTGGTGGACAAGACCGACCTGCAGAAGACCTATGTCCTGCGCCGGATCCTGAACCCGATGGGCACGACGGATGCGATCGAGTTCCTGATTTCCAAGCTCAAGCAGACCAAAACCAACGCTGAATTCTTTGAATCGATGAACACGTAAGGCGCAGCCGGCGATGGACACGATCTATGCCCTCGCCACGGCGCGGGGTCGGTCGGGCCTCGCCGTGGTTCGGATCTCGGGGCCCGAGGCGCTTGCAGCGGGCCGGGCGCTGTGCGGCAGTCTACCCGAGCCGCGCCGCGCCAGTCTGCGCCGTCTGACCTGGGGTGGAGAGCTTCTGGACGAAGCCCTGGTCCTGACCTTTGCCGAAGGTGCAAGCTTCACCGGCGAGACGGTGGTAGAGCTGCATTGCCACGGCGGCCCGGCGGTGGTGGGCGCGGTGCTGCGGGCCCTGGCCGATCAGCCGGGGCTGCGGATGGCCGAGCCGGGAGAGTTCACCCGCCGCGCGCTGGAAAACGGCGTGCTGGACTTGCCGCAGGTCGAGGGGCTGGCCGACCTGATCGACGCCGAGACCGAGGCACAGCGCAAGCAGGCCGTGCGGGTGCTGTCGGGCGCAGTTGGCCAGAAAGTGGAAGGCTGGCGGCGCGACCTGATCCGGGCTGCCGCCCTGCTGGAAGCGACTATCGATTTTGCCGACGAGGATGTGCCGGTCGATGTCTCGCCCGAGGTGCTGGAGCTGATCGACGGGCTGATGGCGGATCTCGGTCGCGAGGCGGCCGGGGTTCATGCGGCCGAACGGATCCGCGACGGCTTTGAGGTGGCGATCGTTGGCGCGCCCAATGCGGGGAAATCCACGCTGCTCAATCAGCTTGCCGGTCGCGAGGCGGCCATCACGTCCGAGATCGCCGGCACCACACGAGATGTGATCGAGGTGCGGATGGAGATTGCCGGTCTGCCGGTGACCTTCCTCGATACGGCGGGTCTGCGGGAAACCGAGGATCGGCTGGAACGCGCCGGGATCGAGCGGGCGCTTGCCCGCGCGCAGGCGGCGGATCTGCGGCTGTTCCTGACCGATGGCTCGCCGCTGCCCCTGGAACCGGAAGGCGATGATCTGGTGGTTCATGGAAAGGCGGATACCATATCTGGGTATTCTGGGCTGGCCGTCTCTGGCAAGACCGGGCAAGGCGTGCCCGAATTGATTGCGCGGATCGGCGAAATCCTGGCGCAGCGGGTGGGCTCGGCCGGTGCTTTGGTGCGCGAACGGCATCGCGTGGCCGTGACAACGGCGATTGCTGCTCTGGCCGAGTCGCGGGCAGAAGTGGTAAGGAATGACTCGCGCGTCGAGCTGGCGGCGGAACATCTGCGGCAGGCGGTCCGGGCCCTGGATGCCCTGGTTGGCCGCGTGGATGTGGATGACCTGCTGGGCGAGATCTTCGCCAGCTTCTGCATCGGCAAGTAGGGAGTGTTCCACGTGAAACACTACGATGTCATCGTGATCGGCGGCGGCCATGCCGGCGCCGAGGCTGCAGCCGCCGCGGCCCGGATGGGCGTGGCCACCGCGCTGGTCACGCTGCGGGTGGAGACGCTGGGCGCGATGTCCTGCAATCCCGCGATCGGCGGTCTTGGCAAGGGCCATCTGGTGCGCGAGATCGATGCGCTGGACGGGGTGATGGGCCGGATGGCGGACCGTGCCGGGATCCAGTTCCGGCTGCTGAACCGGCGCAAGGGCCCTGCGGTGCAGGGGCCGCGGGCGCAGATCGACCGACGCCTCTATCGTGAGGCGATGCGGGCCGAGCTGCTGGCCACCCCGCGCCTTCAGGTGATCGAGGGCGAAGTTGCCGGGCTGCGCCTTTCTGGCGGTGCGGTGGCGGGGGTGGTGCTGGCCTCGGGCGTAGAGCTGGCCTCGGGCCGTGTGGTGCTGACGGCAGGCACCTTCCTGAATGGAGTGATTCATGTCGGCGACCGGCGGATGCCGGGCGGTCGCATGGGTGACTCGCCGTCGAAGCTGCTGGCAACACAGCTTGCCGAGCTTGCCCTGCCGGTTGGCCGCCTGAAGACGGGAACCCCGCCGCGGCTGGATGGCCGGACCATCGACTGGGCGCGGCTCGACAGTCAGCCGGGGGATGAGAACCCGGTAATGTTCTCGTTCCTGAACCGGGCGCCCGAGGCTCGGCAGGTCGCCTGCGGCATCACCCATACGACTGAGGCGACCCACCAGATCGTCCGGGACAACCTGGGTCGTTCCGCGATGTATGGGGGCCATATCGAGGGCGTCGGCCCGCGCTATTGCCCGTCGATCGAGGACAAGGTGGTGCGGTTCGCCGACAAGGTTTCGCATCAGGTGTTCCTGGAGCCGGAGGGGCTGGACGACCACACGGTTTATCCGAACGGGTTGAGCACCTCATTGCCGGAAGAGGTCCAGCACGCCTATATCCACACGATTCCCGGCCTGGAACACACCGTGATCCTGCAACCGGGCTATGCGATCGAATATGATTATTTCGACCCCCGCTCGCTGCACGGGACGCTGGAGACGCGTGTCGTACAGGGCCTGTACTTCGCTGGGCAGATCAACGGCACGACGGGGTATGAAGAGGCGGCAGCCCAAGGTATTGTGGCCGGGATCAACGCCGCCGCAGCATCCAGGGGGGCTGAACCGATCCTTTTCAGCCGGACCGATAGCTATATCGGCGTCATGATTGATGATCTGACATCGCGGGGTGTCACTGAGCCTTACCGCATGTTCACTTCGCGGGCAGAGTTCCGGCTGACTGTTCGGGCCGACAATGCCGATCGACGGCTGACTCCGGTAGGCCTAGCGGCCGGCTGCGTGTCGGAAGCGCGTCGCATCGCCTTTGAGGCCAAGCTGGAGGCCTTGGAATCGTGCCGAGGGGCGCTGTCTTCTGCCATGCTGTCGCCGAAGGATCTTGTCGCCTGTGGTCTGAACGTCAGCCGCGACGGGGGGAAGCGCAGCGCGTATGACACCCTGGCCCTGCCGGGGGCAGATCTGGATCGGCTGGTGAACAGCTTCGAGGTGTACCGGTCCATTGAGCCGACGGCGCTTGCACAGCTGCAGATTGATGCGACCTACGACCAGTATTCTGATCGGCAAACGCGTGAAGTGGCCGATCTTCGGCGCCAGGAGACGCAGCGAATCCCTGCAGACTTCGACTATCGGCGTATTTCCGGGCTATCGAATGAACTGAAGCAGAAACTTGAACAGATCCGGCCGGAAAGCATGCTTCAGGCCGCGCGGATCGAGGGGGTTACGCCGGCGGCGATGCTGCTGATCCTTTCGCATCTGCGCAAGGGCCATTCCGAACGGCTGGTCGGATGATGGTGAACGACCAAGTCGAGGTGGGCGGGGTGGATGTTTCACGTGAAACATTTGCCACGCTGAAAGGACTGGAAGGTCTTGTTCGCAAATGGAGTCCGGCCATAAATCTGGTCAGCAAGGCCACGATGTCTGACCTGTGGGACCGGCACATTGCAGATTCGGCGCAACTTTTTCTGCTATGCCCCCCAGATGCGCGAGCCTGGGTTGATCTGGGGTCGGGCGGGGGCTTTCCGGGCCTTGTGCTGGCGGCCATTGCCCGCGAAAAGCATCCGGGACTTAAGTTTACCCTGATCGAGGCCGATCGGCGCAAGGCGACGTTCCTTCGTCAGGCGGCCAGATCGCTGGGCTTGCCTGTGGTCGTGTTGCACCAAAGGATCGAATCCCTGGCGCCGCTGCAAGCCGATGTGATTTCTGCCCGTGCGCTTGCCCCTTTGTCCGATCTGCTGGGCTTCGCTGCGGTGCATTTGCGTGCGAGCGGAACGGCCATCTTTCCCAAGGGGGCGCGCCATGCCGAGGAATTGACCGAGGCGCGGAACAGGTGGACATTCGACATTGAAACGCGACCCAGCCAATCCGATCGGGATTCAGCGGTTCTGGTGATCAGGAACATTCATCGTGCAAACCAAGACTGAAGCAAAGCGCGCCCACATTCTTGCTTTGGCCAACCAGAAGGGCGGGGTGGGCAAGACCACGACTGCGATCAACCTGGCTGCCGGGCTTGCCGAGCTTGGCTTGAAGGTGCTTCTCGTGGACATCGACCCGCAGGGCAATTCGTCCACGGGGTTCGGAATCCGTCCGGATGCCCGAAAGAAGACAAGCTACGATTTGATTGTCGATCAGGCAGATCTACAGGATGTTGTGGTTGAAACGGGTATTCCCGATGTAATGATCATCCCGGCTAACGCAGACCTTGCGTCGGCCGACCTTGATATCGTGTCGAACGAAAAGCGCAGCTATCTGTTGCACGATGCCTTGCGCCGGCCGGAAATGGACAGCTTCGGTTTCGACTACGTCCTGATAGATTGCCCACCGGCGTTGAGCCTTCTGACCGTCAACGCCCTTGTCGCCTGCGATTCGGTCCTTGTGCCGCTGCAATGCGAATTCTTTGCGCTGGAAGGGCTTTCTCAGCTGATGCTGACGATTCGCGATGTGCGGCGCTCGGCCAATCCGAACCTGCGGATCGAAGGTGTTGTGTTGACCATGCATGACCGCCGCAACAGATTGACCGCGCAGGTCGAAGCCGACGCTCGCGCAAACATGGGTGAGCTGGTCATGCAAACGACGATTCCGCGCAATGTCCGCATCAGCGAAGCCCCATCACATGCGCTGCCGGTTCTGACCTACGATCCGGGATCGAAGGGGGCAGAGGCCTATCGCGCCCTGGCGCGCGAGATTGCCGCCCGGCGCAAGACACCCGAGATTTCAGAGGCCTGAGAGATGAGCAGCAAGAACGAAAAGCGCGGTCTGGGACGTGGTCTGTCTGCCTTGATGGCAGACGTCCATCTTGCCGGCCCGGAGCAACTGGGAACCCCGCGCAAGGCCGAGCTTTATCTGCCGGTCGACAGGCTGGAGCCCAATCCGCAGCAGCCACGGCTGGACTTCCGCAAGGAAGAGTTGGAATCGCTGGCTGATTCGATTCGGCAGAAGGGCGTCATCCAGCCGCTGATCGTGCGGCGCAAGCCTGGCAGCGACCGGTATGAAATCGTTGCGGGTGAACGCCGATGGCGGGCGGCACAACTGGCGCAGCAGCACGAAGTCCCCGTCGTGGTGCGCGACCTGAATGATACCGAAGTCCTGGAAGTGGCGATCATCGAGAACATTCAGCGCGCGGATCTGAACGCCATTGAAGAGGCGCTGGGATTCCGTCAGCTGATGACGCGGTTCGGACACACACAGGAAAAACTGGCCGAGGCTCTGAGCAAAAGCCGCAGCCATGTGGCCAACCTTCTGCGACTGCTGACCCTTCCGGACGAAGTGCAGGAAATGGTCCGCAGCGGAACGCTGAGCGCCGGCCACGCCAGGGCGCTTATCGGGCATCCGCGGGCTGCGGAGCTGGCGGCCCAGGTCGTGGCGAAGGGTCTTTCCGTGCGCGAGACGGAAAAGCTCGCCAAGGCCGAAGGGGCGGGAAAATCGGCAAGACCGGCACCGGCAAAGCGTGAAAAGGATGCCGACACGCGGGCGCTGGAGGCGGATCTTTCCGCCAACCTGCGACTTCCGGTGACGATCGACCACGGTGCCGACGGCGAAAGCGGGCAGATCACCATTCGCTACAAGACGCTGGATGATCTCGACATGCTGTGCCAGATGCTGTCGCGTCTACCAGATTAGGTGGTTTCAGCCGCTGCTTTGACGATCAGCCAGCAGCCGACGCAGAATGGCGTTCAGGACGATCACGCCTGACCGGGTCGTGGCTATGCGGTCCCCATCCCGGCGGATGAGACCTAGGTTGATCACCTCGTCAAGCGCTGCGTCGGGCAGGGGGCTGCCCGCCAGATCGGCGAACCGGGTCAGAGAGGCGCCTTCCCGAAGGCGCAGCGCAAACATCAGATATTCGGCGGCGCGGTCCTCGGCCGCCAGGGATTCGATCCGTTCTGCCGCCCCCGCCGCGGAAAGGGTCTGGTTCAGCCAGAGTGTCGGCAGGGGTTCCGCCACGGTTGCGATGCGCCCCGAATCCAGCGTGAGGCGCCCGTGGGCGCCGGGGCCGATGCCCGCATAATCCCCCATGCGCCAGTAGATCAGATTGTGCCGCGATTCGTCGCCGGGGCGGGCGTGATTCGAAACCTCATAGGCCGGCAGACCGAATGATTCGGTGATCTCCTGCGTCAGCTCGAACATTTCGGCGGCAAGGTCTTCACCCGGAAGGCCGTGCAGCAGGTTTCTTGCATGCATCTGGCCGAAGACGGTGCCATCCTCGATGGTCAACTGGTAAAGTGACAAATGGGACGTGCCAAAATCCAGCGCGCGGCGCAGCTCGTCCCGCCAGGCCGCCAGCGTCTGGTTCTGGCGCGCATAGATCAGGTCGATGCTGAACCGCTGAAAGGTGGACTGCGCTATGGCGATGGCGGAATGAGCGTCCTCGACACTGTGCGCACGCCCGAGACGGCGAAGATCGTTCTGATCAAGTGACTGAATTCCAAGAGAAACCCGGTTGACGCCGGCCTTTGCATAGCCCTCGAATCGGGCAGCCTCGACCGAGCCGGGATTGGCCTCAAGCGTGATCTCGACATCGTTTGCAAGCACCCAGGTGGCGCGAACGCGGTCAAGGATGCCCTGAACGGTTGCCGCCTCCATCAGCGATGGGGTGCCACCGCCGAAAAAGACGGTGTTCAGCACGCGACCTTGCGTCATTGCGCCGACGCGGTCGATCTCGGCCTCGAATGCGCGAAGCCACCGTGACTGATCGACGCCTGATGCGACGTGGCTGTTGAAGTCGCAATATGGGCATTTCGACTGGCAGAAGGGCCAGTGCAGATAAAGGCCGAAACCCGCATGGCGCCAGTCTTCCATCAGGCAAACAGGGCAGCGACCAGTTTGGCGAAGGCATCGGCGCGATGGGACAGGCGGTTCTTCTCCCAGCGGTCCATTTCGCCGAAGGTCTGGCTGTAGCCATCCGGCAGGAAGATCGGGTCGAAGCCATGGCCTTGGTCTCCACGACCGGGCCAGACCAGGCGGCCTTGCACTTTTCCTTCAAAAACAAGGTCCTGCCCATCCGGCGCTGCCAGAACCAGCGTACAGCAGAACTGGGCACGGCGGGGTTCCGGGGCATTTCGGGCCTCAAGTTCACGCCAGACGCGCTCCATCCCGACCTTGAAATCGCGGCCCTTCGCCGTTGTGGCCCAATCGGCGGTGAAAACACCCGGGGCACCGTCCAGCGCATCGACGGCAAGCCCGGAATCGTCTGCCAGTGCCACCATCCCGCTGGCCTTTGCGGCAGCGTGAGCCTTCAGCCTGGCATTGCCGGCAAAGGTGGTTTCGGTTTCTTCCGGCTCGGGCAGGCCAAGTTCGCCGCCGCCGACCACCGTCACACCGTAGGGTGCCAGAAGATCGGCGATTTCTTCCAGTTTGCCCCGGTTGTGCGTGGCAACCAGCAGTCGATCCCCGCGTTTCAGCATCAGCCCAGTGCCGCCTTCTGCGCGGCGACCAGCGCCGCATTGCCGTGACGGGCAAGGTCCAGCAGATGCAGCAGCTCGTCCTGACTGAAGGCGGACCCCTCGGCCGACATCTGCACCTCGATCAGCTTTCCCGCGCCGGTCATCACGAAGTTTCCGTCGGTCCCGGCAGCGGAATCCTCGGCATAGTCAAGGTCCAGCACCGGCTGCCCGGCATAGATTCCGCAGGACACGGCAGAGACATGGTCCAGGATCGGGTCGGTCGTGATCGCGCCCGCAGCAAGCAGCCTGTTCACCGCCAGGCGCAACGCCACCCAGCCGCCGGTGATCGAGGCACAGCGGGTGCCGCCGTCGGCCTGTATCACGTCGCAGTCCACGACGATCTGCCGTTCCCCAAGCGCCTGCCGATCAACGCCCGCCCGCAGTGATCGTCCGATAAGTCTTTGAATTTCCTGAGTTCTGCCAGACTGCTTTCCTGCCGCTGCCTCTCTGCGGGTGCGCGTGTTGGTCGCCCGCGGCAGCATTCCGTATTCTGCCGTCACCCAGCCCTGCCCGGACCCCTTCAGGAAGGGCGGGGGTTTGTCCTCGATCGTGGCGGAACACAGGACATGCGTCTCGCCCATGCGAATCAGGCATGACCCTTCGGCATGCCTCATCACGCCGGTTTCGATTGAAACCGCGCGCAGATCGCTTAACTTCCTGCCTGACGGGCGCATTGCCGGACCTTTCTGCCTGGGATGCGGCCACATACGCAACCACAGACACCGGATGCAACCCCGATTGCTGAAACCATGAGCACTCCTCAGCCTATCCTGGCCGACATGAACGACCGTACGCGCGAGGTCTTCCGCCGGGTGGTCGAAGGCTACCTGGCTTCGGGCGAGCCCGTGGGGTCGCGCACCCTGACCCGAGCCATGTCCGAGAAGGTCTCCGCCGCGACTGTGCGCAACGTGATGCAGGATCTGGAATATCTTGGCCTTCTGGACAGCCCGCATGTGTCGGCGGGACGCGTGCCCACCCAACTCGGGCTGCGCATGTTCGTGGACAGCCTGCTTGAGGTCGGACAGGTCGCCCCCGAAGATCAGGAACGCATCGACGCGACCCTGGGCACCAATGACCATGACGTGACCACCCTTCTCGACGAGGTCGGCGCCGCCCTGTCGGTCATCACCCGGGGTGCAAGCGTCGTGCTTGCGCCGAAACGCGAAGCGGCGATCCGCCATATCGAGTTTGTCAGCCTCGGTCCCGATAGGGCTCTGGTGGTGCTGGTCTTTGCCGACGGCCAGGTCGAGAACCGGATCTTCACGCCGCCGCCAGGGCAGACGCCTTCATCCATGCGCGAGGCGGCGAATTTCCTGAATGCGCTTGCCGATGGGCGGACCCTGTCGGAACTTCGGGCGCGCATCACCGAAGAAATCGCGCAGCGTCGGCAAGAGATCGATTCGCTCGCTCGGGATCTGGTCGAAAGCGGCCTTGCCCTTTGGGAAAACGCCGGCGAACCGTCGGAACGGCTGATCGTGCGCGGCCGGGCGAATCTGATCAACGGGGTGGTCGATCAGGCGGAAATCGAGCGGATTCGCGTGCTGTTCGATGATCTTGAGCGCAAGCGCGACATTGCCGAGTTCCTGTCCCTGACCGAGCAGGGCGATGGTGTGCGCATCTTTATCGGGTCGGAGAACAAGCTTTTCTCACTTTCCGGTTCAAGTCTGGTGGTTTCTCCCTATATGAACGCAGATCGGAAAATCATTGGCGCGGTGGGCGTCATCGGTCCGACACGGCTGAACTACGGTCGCATCGTCCCGATTGTCGATTACACCGCCCAACTGGTGGGCCGCCTTGTCTCGGAACGGGGCAAGGGCTGACTTAGACGAGGACCATGAGATGGTGCAGGAACAAGCCGCTTCGTCGCAGGTGGAGCTGGAAGAGTTTGCGGCAACCCCCGAGGACGCCGGAGTGGACGAGCTGGAGGCCCTGAGGGCCGAGCGCGATGAATTGCGCGACAAGTTCATGCGCGCCCTGGCGGATGCCGAGAATTCCCGCAAGCGCGCCGAGCGGGACAGGAAAGAGGCCGAGATGTATGGTGGCACGCGGCTCGCGCGCGATCTTCTGCCGGTCTATGACAACCTGAACCGTGCGCTTCAGGCAATTCCCGAGGAAAGCCGCGCCGCCAGTGCCGCGCTGATCGAAGGGGTGGAGCTGACGCTGAAGGAACTGACCAACGTGATGGCCCGACACGGGGTAAAGGCAATTTCCCCCGCTGTGGGGGATACTTTCGATCCGCAGTTGCACCAGGCCATGTTCGAGGCCCCGGTGCCCGGCACCAAGGCTGGCCAGATCATCCAGGTGGCGACCGAAGGCTTCATGCTGCACGACCGTCTGCTGCGCCCGGCACAGGTCGGCGTGTCATCGAACACGGCGGAATAGGGCGAATGCCTCGCCACAGCGCACCGCCGGACGGTGCGCTGTGGCGCACCCTACACCAAACGCTTGAGTTCATAGACAAGTTTCAGGGCCTCGATGGGCGTCAACTCATCGGGGTGAACGTCTTTGAGCCGATCCTCAACTGCCGATACCCTGGGCTGCGCGGCCGGTACGGCGGGTGAAGCGGCGCGGAACAGGGGCAGGTCGTCGATCAGCGCGGTGGGCTTGCCGCCCTCGCGGTCGCCCTTTTCCAGCGCTTCGAGCACTTCGCGCGCCCGTTCGATCACGGCGGGCGGCAGCCCTGCAAGCCTGGCCACCTGCACACCATAGCTGCGGTCGGCGGCGCCTTCGCGGACCTCGTGCAGGAATATGACCTCGCCTTCCCATTCCTTCACCGTGACCGTGGCGTTCCTGACCCCAGGAAGCTTGCCGGCAAGCGCCGTCATCTCGTGGTAATGCGTTGCGAACAGCGCGCGGCAGCGGTTCATCTCGTGCAGATGTTCCAGCGTTGCCCAGGCGATCGAAAGCCCGTCATAGGTCGCAGTGCCGCGGCCGATCTCGTCCAGGATCACCAGTGCGCGGTCGTCGGCCTGGTTCAGGATCGCGGCGGTTTCCACCATCTCGACCATGAAGGTTGACCGGCCACGGGCCAGGTCGTCGGCTGCGCCCACCCGGCTGAACAGTTGCGAGACAAGCCCGATCCGGGCGGACGTGGCCGGGACATGGGAGCCGGCTTGGGCCAGAAGCGCGATCAGGGCGTTCTGGCGCAGGAAGGTGGATTTTCCCGCCATGTTCGGACCCGTCAGCAGCCAGATCGCCGGGGTTTCCGCAGGCGTCAGCGCGCAATCATTGGCGACGAAGGGCTGGCCCTCGCGCCGAAGGGCGCGCTCCACCACGGGGTGGCGGCCGCCGACCACATGAAAGGCGCGGCTGTCGTCCACCACCGGGGCGCACCAACCCTCTTCAGCGGAAAGATCGGCGAAGGCGGCGGCCAGGTCGATCTCGGCCAAGGCGCGGGCGGCCTGCGCGATAACGGCGGAATTGTCCAGAATTCGGGCTTTCAGGCCGGAATAGTGACGCTTTTCGATCTCCAGTGCGTGGTTGCCTGCGTTCAGTATCCGGGTTTCCAGATCGGACAGCGCCAGCGTGGTGAAGCGGACCTGTCCGGCGGTGGTCTGGCGGTGGATGAACAGCTCGGGCATCGAGCGCATGCGCTCTTCATGCGTGGTCGTGGTCTCGATGAAATAGCCCAGCACGTTGTTGTGCTTGATCTTCAGGCTGGCGATGCCCGTGGCCTCGACATATTCGGCCTGCATCCGGGCGATCACGCCGCGGCCCTCGTCGCGCAGGGCCCGCGTTTCATCGAGTTCGGGGTCGTAGCCTTGCGCGATATAGCCGCCGTCGCGGGCCAGAAGCGGCGGCTCGGCCACCAGCGCGCGGGTCAGCAGATCCACCAGCGCCTGATGGCCGACCAGGGCGCGGGCGGCCTCGGCCAGAAGGGGCGGGGCCTCGGCCAGAAGGGCGGCGATTTGTCCGGCCTGTTCCAGCCCCGCGCGGATCGCGGCCATGTCGCGCGGGCCGTCGCGGTCGAGCGCCAGGCGCGAGAGGGCGCGGTCGATGTCAGGAACCCGCCGCAGCGCCTCGCGCAGGCGGGCGCGCAGGGCGGGGGCTTCCAGAAGGAAGTCCAGCGCGGCCTGGCGGGAATGGATGACCTTGAGGTCAAGCGAGGGCGAGGAGAGGCGGCGTTCTAGGAGCCGCGCGCCGCCGGCGGTGACGGTCCGGTCTATCGCCGCGAGGAGCGAACCCTCGCGCCCGCCCGACAGCGCCTGCGTCAGTTCCAGATTGCGGCGGGTGGCGGCGTCGATCTGCATCGTGCCGCCCGACAGTTCGCGCACCGGGGGACGCAGCAGCGGCATGCGGCCGCGCTGGGTGAGGTGCAGGTAGTCGACCAGCGCGCCCATGGCCGAAACCTCGGCCCGGTCGAAGCTGCCGAAGGCGTCCAGCGAGGCGACGCCGAACAGGTCGCACAGCCGCTTTTCGGCATTGGCGGAATCGAAGCTGCCCCGCGATAGCGGTGTGATCGAAACCGCATTTTCTGCCATGTTAGAGACGATTTCCCGCTCCCGCGCCTCGTTCAGCAGCAGCTCTCGGGGGGCGATGCGGGCAAGATCGGGCCCAAGGCGGGTCGGCGAGGATGGCATCACCCGGAATTCGCCGGTAGAGATGTCGGCCCAGGCCAGCGCAGCCTGATCGCGCACTTCGGAATAGGCAGCCAGGAAGTTGTGGCGACGTGCTTCCAGAAGGCTGTCCTCGGTCAGCGTGCCGGGCGTGACCAGCCGCACCACATCGCGCCGCACCACAGCCTTGGAGCCGCGCTTTTTCGCCTCGGCCGGGTCTTCCAGCTGTTCTGCGATGGCGACGCGAAAGCCCTTGCGGATCAGGGTCAGCAGGTAGCTTTCGGCCGAATGGACCGGCACGCCGCACATCGGGATCGGCTCGCCCAGATGCATCCCGCGCTTGGTCAGCGCGATGTCCAGCGCGGCAGCGGCGGCCACTGCGTCGTCGAAGAACATCTCGTAGAAATCGCCCATCCGGTAGAACAGAAGGGCGCCCGGATTCTGCGCCTTGATCTCCAGATATTGCGCCATCATCGGCGTCACGGCGTCGTCGGTCACGGTCGTCCCCCCGGGCGATGCGCCACCCTACACCGGTGGCACGGCGCCTTTCAACCGGTAGGGGCGTCCGGGTCAATCAACCCCTGCATCTTGAGGTCTTGCCAAAGTTCTGTCGGGATTGGCAGGGCCACGTTGGCCATGTTCTGCGTCACCTGCGCCGCAGAGACCGCGCCGGGAATGACAGAGACAACCGCCGTATGCAGCAGCGGAAACTGCAGCGCCGCCGCCGCAAGGGGCACGCCATGCCGCGAACAGACCGCCTCGATTGCCAGGGCTTTCGCCACCATCTCGGTGCTTGCCGGCGCATAGGCATACATCACCCCCGGCGCCGAGGGGTTGGCGAGCAAACCCGAGGCGAACGGCGCGCCGATCACCACCTTGATCCCGCGTCGCAGGCAGTCGGCCATCGGTCCTCGCAGCGCGGCCTGATCGGCCAGGGTATAGGGCATGGCGACCAGGAAGAAATCCACCTCGATCCACGGTGCAATGGCCGCGAAATCCGCCAGCGTGTTCATGCCCATGCCCACGGCAGAGATCACGCCCTCGGCCTTCAGACGGTGCAGATAGCCAAGACCCGACCCGGTCAGGTCATTCATGTGCCGGTCGAAGGCCGGTCCGTGATAGTCGCGGTCGAGGTCGTGAATGATCAGCGCATCGATGACCGGCTGGCCCAGCCGCAGCCGGCTTTGCATGAGCGATGCCTCGAAGCCTGCGGCGGAATAGTCGTAGCGGACGGCAAAGTTCAGCCCGCCTTTCCAGTTGATCCGCACGTCCTGCCCGCGCCCTGCGGGATCATAGACCCGCCCCACCTTGGTCGAGACCACCACCCGGTCGCGAGGCCAGTCCCGCATCGCCGTTCCCAGCCGATGCTCGGCTAGGCCGTGGCCATACCACGGCGCAGTGTCGAAATAACGCACCCCGGCTTTCCAGGCCGCGGCGAAGGTTTCTGCCGCCTCGGCCTCGGAATAGGTGGCGAAGATGTTGCCCAGCGAGGCCGTTCCCATGCCGAAGCGGGGCCAGTCCGATGGGAAGGCAGGGGCAGGGGGGGCGATCACCGTCATCGGTCAGAGCACATAGCGCGAGATGTCGGCCGACCGGGCAAGGGCGCCCAGATTCGTCTCTACAAAGGCGGAATCGATGGTCACCGACTGGCCGGAACGGTCCGGGGCGTTGAAAGAAAGTTCCTCGAACACCCGCTCCATCACGGTGTAAAGCCGCCGCGCGCCGATGTTCTCGACCGCCCGGTTCACCTCGGCCGCGATGCGGGCAAGCGCGGCGATCCCGTCCGGCGTGAAGGTCACCTTCACATCCTCGGTCGCCATCAGCGCGGCATATTGCCGGGTCAGGGCGTTGTCGGTTTCGGTCAGGATGCGGATGAAATCCTCCTCGGTCAGCGGCGCCAGTTCTACCCGGATCGGCAGGCGGCCCTGCAGTTCCGGCAGAAGGTCCGAGGGTTTCGCGATGTGGAAGGCGCCCGAGGCGATGAAGAGGATATGGTCGGTCTTGACCGGGCCGTGCTTCGTCGAAACGGTCGTTCCCTCGATCAGGGGCAGAAGGTCGCGCTGCACGCCTTCGCGGCTGACATCGGCACCGCGCGCGTCGGACCGGGCGCAGATCTTGTCGATCTCGTCCAGAAAGACGATGCCGTTTTCCTGCACCGCCTCCAGCGCGGCGGTGCGCACCGCCTCGTCGTCCAGAAGCTTGTCGGCCTCCTGTCCGATCAGCACGTCATAGCTTTGCGCCACCGTCATCCGCTTGCGGCTGGTGCGGCCGCCGAAGGCCTTGAACAGATCCTGCAAGCCCTGCATCTGGCTTTCCATTCCGGGCATCCCGAAGCCAAGGGGCATGGGTGAGGCATCGGCCACGTCGATTTCGATCAAGGTGTTGTCCAGTTCGCCCCGCTTCAGCTTGGCGCGGAACATCTCGCGGGTCTGTTCTCGCGCATCCTTGCCGGCCAGTGCCTCGATCACCCGGTCCTCGGCAGCCCTGTGGGCGCGGGCCTTCACATCCTCGCGCATCCGGGCGCGGGTATCGCTCATCGCCACATCGACCAGATCGCGGATGATCGAATCCACGTCGCGCCCGACATAGCCGACCTCGGTGAACTTGGTGGCCTCGACCTTCAGGAACGGTGCCTTGGCCAGTTTCGCCAGGCGGCGGCTGATCTCGGTCTTGCCCACGCCGGTCGGGCCGATCATCAGGATGTTCTTCGGATAGACCTCATCGCGCAGATCATCGCCCAACCGCTTGCGCCGCCAGCGGTTGCGCAGGGCGACGGCAACGGCGCGCTTGGCCTCTTTCTGGCCGATGATGAAGCGGTCAAGTTCCGAGACGATCTCGCGCGGGGTCAGGTCGGTCATTCGGTGCTCCCATAGGGTGGCAGGCGGGATTTGCCGGGAAAGTCGGGCAGGGCGCGCAACACGGTGGCGCGCAGTTGCACCCACCAGGTGCCGATGGCGGTGATCAGGCCGCCAAGGGCGATCAGGATGAAGGCCCAGGTGCCGAAATCGCCCCGGTCGCCGATCACCCAGGCGATGACCAGCGCGATATAGGCAATGGCGGCGGTCAGGAAGGACCGCCGGTCGATGATCAGAGCCAGCAGGGTGATGATGACCAGGGCGACGATCAGCAACCCGATCCCGCCGGCGCCGCCGGTGTTATAGAGGGTCAGCGCCACCGTGTTCACCAGCGCGGGCGCGGCCAGCATGTGCAGCCAGAAGGCGGTGGCGGCGTGCCGGCCCAGCCGGTGCGGGTCGCGGGTGTCGAACCACATGGCCACGAGGAAGGCCACGATGCCGAAAAGCAGCGTTGCGGTGGCGAACTGCGGACTTTCGCGCAGGTCGAAGAACCCGCCCATGCCGCCCCGGCCACCCGCAACGAAACCGCCCAGCGAATCGACCGAGGCGGTCATGGTGTAGATCGCCCCCAGCACGAAAAGCCCCAGGATGAAGGCCGAAAACGGCAGCCGGAACCGGCGATACCAGGCCGACATGCCCAAGGCCGACAGGACGAAGGCCAGCACGACCACGCTGCGCAGCGGCAGGTCTGCCTGGCCCAGCACGGTGATCGCCGACAGGTAGATGCCGGCCCCGAAGGCCGAAGCCAGCACCATCGACGGCAGGTTCATCCGCCGCTTGAGGGTGAAGTATCCGGCCCACCACCAGCAGATACCGGCGCAGATCAGCGGCAGGACCGTCATCAGCGCCACGCCGCCGAACCAGGCGAGCATGGCCGCGATCCCGGACAGAAGGATGACCAGGCCGATCGAGACGAAGATTTCGGAAAAGCCCCGGAAGAATTCGAATGGCTCGTCTTCGGCGGGAAGGGCGGCACGTTTGCCCAGACGGTCATTGGCCAGCGCGGTCAGCGACGCCGCCTGTGCCTCGGTCAGGATGCCGGCGGCGACGGCGGCGCGAAGATCCTCGGGCGTCATTTCCGGATCGTCTCCACGGTCAGGTTGCCGTTGGTATAGACGCAGATGTCGGCGGCAATGGCCATGGCGCGGCGGGCGATCTCCTCGGCGGGCATGTCCGTTGCCATCAGGCCCCGTGCTGCGGCCAGCGCGAAGTTGCCGCCCGATCCTATGGCGGCCACGTCATGTTCCGGCTCCAGCACGTCGCCTGCGCCGGTGATCACGAACAGGTCGGCGCCGTCGGTGACGATCAGCATGGCTTCAAGGTTGCGCAGGTATTTGTCCATCCGCCAGTCCTTGGCCAGATCGACGCAGGCGCGGGCCAGCTGGCCCGGGGCGGCCTCGAGCTTCTTTTCCAGTCGCTCCAGCAGGGTGAAGGCATCGGCGGTAGATCCTGCGAACCCCGCCACGACCGGATGCCCGCCGGGATTCAGCCGCCGAACCTTGCGGGCGGTCCCCTTGATCACGGTCTGCCCAAGGGAAACCTGCCCATCGCCTGCGACCACCACCTCGCCGCCGCGGCGGACCGCAAGGATCGTGGTGCCGTGCCAGCCGGGGAACTTGTCTTCGGCCATTGGACCCTCCGTTTTTCCCTATATGGCCGGGGTCGGGGGTCACCTCAAGTCAGGCAAAGCAAAACGCCCGCGCGGGTGGCGCGGGCGTTCCGTTTTCCTTGCCGAAGGCCTTAGCGGCGCAGGCCCAGGCGCGAGATCAGCGAGGCATAGCGCGCCTCGTCCTTCTTCTTCAGGTAGTCCAGCAGCTTGCGGCGCTGGGCGACCAGCATCAGAAGGCCACGACGCGAATGGTTGTCGTTCTTGTGGCCCTTGAAATGCTCGGTCAGCGTGGCGATGCGCGACGACAGGATCGCGACCTGCACTTCGGGCGAACCGGTGTCGCCTTCCTTGGTCGCGTATTCCTTGATCAGACGGGCTTTTTCTTCAACGGTGATCGACATCGGGGTCTCCTTTGCAAAGGGTCATGGCACAAGCCGGGATGTCGTCCAGCAGGGCCCTTGGAGGGGGGTCCGCCTTCGGGGCGGATGCGGGCCTATAAGCGGATTCGCGAAGGAAGGAAAGGGTTTGCGCAGCCAAGGCCTTCAGAGGCGATTAACCAGGACCGGAGATTTCCTGCGAGGCCGCTTCTGAATCAGGGGCAGTCATGCTAGGAATCAGCAGGTTTTCCTAATCTTATCTTATGGTTAACGAAAGCGCGGATCAACGGCGCCGTGACCTGGGGGTGACATCGTGCTGACGCTTTTCGGACTGCTCGGGATTCTTGCCGCGGGCCTTGCGGCGGATGCAATCCTTTCCGGCCGCGACCCATCGGGGCCGGAAGACTCCGGCGAAGGGGATGGCAGCCTCGGGCCGGACAGCACACCGATGGAACAGGGCCTTCTCGACCGGATCGCCGGTCCCGAACCGATGATCGATGGGAACCCCGTTTCCGGCGATCTCAAGGCAGACCCGCCGGTTGATCTCTGGCTTGGGGGCGGGGCGGAAGGCGACCTTCTGTCCAGCGGTGATGGCAATGACACGGTCGAAGGCCGGGGTGGGGGCGACCTGATCGACGCCCGCGCCGGTGATGATCTTGTCGAAGCCGGCGAAGGCAACGATGCCGTCTGGGCGGGGGCCGGGGACGACAGGGTTCACGGCGGCGCCGGGAACGACACGGTGGACGCCCAGGATGGCGACGACCTTGTGTTCGGCGGGTCCGGTTCTGATTCGCTTTCGGGCCATTTCGGGAATGACACGATGTTCGGTGGCGACGGGGCCGATACGCTTCTGGGCGGCGCCGGGGATGATGTCCTCGATGGCGGGGAAGGGGATGATTGGCTTGCCGGCGGCGAGGGTCACGACACCCTGGCCGGGGGGGCGGGATCAGACATCCTTGACGGCGGTTCCGGCGATGACTGGCTGTCCGGCCTGCAAGGCGAAGCGGGCAAGGGCATGCCGGATTTTCTGAACGGCGGCCAGGGCAGGGATACGCTGCTTCTCGGTCCCGGCGATCACGGCCATGGCGGGGCCGACGAAGACGCCATCATTCTGCACGATTGGCCGGGTGAAGGCGAGGTGGCGCATGTATCCGATTACAGTGCCGCGCAGGACAGGCTGGTGATCGTCTACGACCCGGCCATTCATCCCGAACCCCGCCTCAGCCTTTTGGTCGGCGAGGGCGGCAATGGCAGCACGCTTTACCTGGACGGCCACCCCCTTGCGGTGATTCGGGGCGATGCGGTGAACCTGGCCGACGTGATCCTGGAAAGGGCCTGATCGGGCGCTACCAGGGTTCGGGCTTCTGGTCATAGGCGACATACAGGGGGTGGCGCGGCTGCCCCTGGCCCGTCAGGCCTAGGTGCGTCAGCCGGGCGCCGGCACCGCGCAGCATCGATTCGACCACCGCCCCGCGGTTCATGTGCAAACCATGGTTTCCCCAGGCGCATACCACCGCATCGGCCCAGCTCAGGCTTTTCAGGATCGCGGCGTCATTCTCTGGCCCCACCGGGTCGGGTTCCGCCCGCATCACCCTTGGGTCGGTTGCGCGGAATGCAAAGATGTTTGTCACCCTGAACGCCCCGAACCCCAGCGCCCGGGCCCGCCGTTCGCAGCGTTCGACCGTGGGATCGTTCTGCATCTCGGTCGCGGTCGAAGGGTTGAGCATGATGAACAGCGCCTTCGGCCCATCCTGCCAGGTTCGCGTCAGAAGATAGCGGTAGCGTTCGCAATCCGAATAGACGGCCTCGGATACTGCATCACCTTTCGTGAAGCCGCGCGTGATCATCGCCCCGATCCTTCGCAGGCCCGCCGTGGCCTGCACCGGCTGGTGATAGGCCTGCCCTGCCCTGCCCGCAAGCCTTGCATCGCTGGTCCTTCCCCGCTAGCACGGGGCCGCATCCTTTGGAGAAGACGATGGACGGGATCGACACGCTTCGGGGCAAATATCTCTCCGCCATCGCCGGCGCCGCCGACGAGGCCGCGCTGGAAGAGGTCCGTGTTGCCGCCCTGGGCAAGAAGGGCGAGATCAGCGCCCTGATGGCGACGCTGGGCAGGATGGAGCCCGAGGCACGGAAGGCCGCCGGTGCCAGTCTGAACGCCCTGAAGGACGAGATCGACGCCGCGCTGCGTGCCCGCAAGACCGCGCTGGCCGATGCCGCGCTGGACGAGCGGCTGAAGGCGGAATGGCTGGACGTGACCCTGCCTGGGCGTCCCCGCCGCACGGGCACGATCCATCCCGTTTCCCGCGTGATGGAGGAACTGACGGCGATCTTCGCCGACATGGGATTTTCGGTTGCCGAAGGACCGCAGGTCGAAAGCGACTGGTACAACTTCGACGCGCTGAACATTCCGCCGGAACATCCTGCCCGGCAGGAACATGACACGTTCTTCATGCACCGCGCACCCGGCGATAACCGCGCGCCCCACGTCTTGCGCACCCACACCAGCCCTGTGCAGATCCGCGCGCTGATGGAACGCGGCGCCCCCCTGCGTGTCATCGCGCCAGGCCGCGTCTACCGGATGGACATGGACCAGACCCACACCCCGATGTTCCACCAGGTCGAAGGTCTGGCCATCGACCGGGACATCAGCATGGCCAACCTGAAATGGTGCCTGGAAGAATTCTGCCGCGCCTTCTTCGAGGTGGACAAGGTCGAACTGCGGTTCCGCGCCAGCCACTTCCCCTTCACCGAACCTTCGGCCGAGGTGGATATCCGCTACTCCAACGTAGGTGGCCAGCTGAGGATCGGCGAAGGCGACAAGTGGATGGAAATCCTGGGTTCCGGCATGGTGCATCCCAAGGTGCTTCAGGCAGCCGGCGTCGATCCGACCCAGTGGCAGGGCTTCGCCTTCGGCATGGGCATCGACCGCATTGCCATGCTGAAATATGGCATCCCCGACCTGCGTGCCTTTTTCGAATCCGACCTGCGCTGGCTGCGCCACTATGGCTTCAGTCCGCTGGACGTGCCGGATCTGGCGGGCGGCCTCAGCACCTAACGCCGCCAGACCACGGCGTTTTCGTGTCGCAGGATCATCTGCTGCATCTGCTGGAACGACTGCACCACGAAATCGGCAAAGACGGCGGCGGCCGGGTTCCTGGGCATGCCCGCCAGCTTCAGGATGCCCAGGTGCCGCTGCGGCTGCGGAATATCCACCGGCAGAACTGCAATGGCATGCTGCTTGCGTTCGGCAAACCAGACCGAAAACGGCAGCACGGCCAGCGCATCGGTTTCGATCAGGTAGTTGATGACACTTAGAAGCGAGCCGCCCGAATAGCGGATGTCCAGCTCCAGCGACCCAAGCGACGACCGGATGGCGAACAGGTCGGCCAGCAGCGGCGACCCCGGCAGAGGCGCGACCCAGGGGTAGCGGCCCAGATCGCCGGTCGTCAGCCGCTTGGTGCGCTGAAGGGGATGGCCGGTCCGGCAGCAGACCACGTTGCGCGCGGCGAGGATCGGGGTGAACTCCAGCCCCTCCGGCTCTCCCGAGGTGCCAAGTGGCACGATCCCCAGGTCAAGCTGGTCGGCGCGCAGGCCGGTTCCGACCTCTGACAGGTTGCCGTAGCTTTGTTCGAAATCCACGTCGGGGTGCTGGTTCTGGAAGGCGGCGATGATCCTGCTGATCATCGCATCCATGAAGAAGGGCACACCGCCGACCCGCACCAGCCCCCGCGTGCCGCGCAACAGGCTTTGCACCGCTTCGGCTGCGCGGCGGCTTTCGGCCAGGATCCGGCGGCCATGCGCGGCAAGCTGCATGCCCAGCGGCGTTGCCTGCAACGGCCTGCGTCCGCGGACGAACAGCGGCTTGCCGACCCGCGCCTCAAGCTGGGCCAGCGACCGCGACAGCGCCGGCTGCGACAGGCCCAACGCCAGCGCGCCCTTGCTGACGCTGCCGGCATCGACAACGGCAGACAGCTGGATCAGGTGCGCCTCGCTCAGTTTCATAACAGAATGATATATTGATCTTCCGAAAAGTCATCTGCCAGTCTGCCGCGCCCCTCTAGCTTGCATGGTGCGAGGGGGAGGTCTGGCAATGGACGGGCAGGGCGGATCATCCGAAGGGCAGGCGGTGGCAGCCGAACTGCGCCGCCGCCTTGCGGCAGCGCCGCCGGGCCGTCTGGGCGAGGCTGTGCGCCAGATTGTCGATCATGCCTTCCAGATCGTCGCCACGCTGAAGCCGACCCCGGCAGAGCTGGACGCCTTCGTGCAGTTCCTCACTGATGTTGGCTATGCCACCGACGCAAGACGGCAGGAATGGGTGCTGCTGGCCGATGTCTTCGGCCTGTCGGATGGCGTGCTTTGCAAGGATCGGCCAGGCACCACGCCCGGCACGCTGCCCGGTCCCTTCTACCGCGCCGACGCGCCTGACCTGCCACTTGGGGTCAACCTCTGCCGCAATGGCGACGGACAACCCCTGTCGGTGACGGGCCGGGTGACAAACCTTTCCGGGGAACCGCTGGCCGGCGCCCTGGTCGAGGTCTGGCATGCCAATGCCGCCGGTCGCTACGAAAACCAGGATCCCGACAATCAGCCCGAGCACAACCTGCGCGGTCGCTTCATCACCGATGCCGCCGGGGCATTCCACTTCACCACGATCCGCCCCGGCGGCTACAGCCTGCCCGATGACGGGCCGGTCGGGCAGCTTGCCCGCAAGCTTGGCCTGTCGCTCGACCGGCCTGCCCACATCCATTTCGCCGTCACCGCGCCGGGATACCGCCGCCTTGTCACGGCGATCTTCGACGGCAGCGATCCGGCGATCGGCCGCGATGCGCTTTTTGCCGTCAAGCCCGAGCTCATCGGCACCATCCGACCCGAAGGCCCGGCCTTCACCCTTAGCGTCGCCCTGGTTCTCGACCGGGACGACACCCCGCAACCCACCCAGGACCAGAGGGGATGACCAGCATGGCCCTAGTCTCCGGCTATCACCACCTGACCATGAGCACGCACGGCGTGCAGGAAGACTATGACTTCTACACCAAGGGGCTTGGCCTCTACTCGATCAAGCGGACGGTGCTGTTCGACGGCGTCATTCCGGTCTATCATTTGTATTATGGCTCGCCTGCGGGCGACGCCTCGACCATCATCACCACCTTTCCGTTCAAGAAGCCGGGCATTTTCGGGCGCCGCGGCACGAACCAGAGCCGGACGATCATGCAGTCGATCCCGGTCGGCGCGGCCGACTTCTGGGTGGACCGCCTGAACGGCATGGGCATCCCGGCGGTCAAGGGCGAACGTTTCGGTCTGATCCGCGTCAGCTTTGCCCATCCCTGCGGCATCCCGCATGAGCTGGTGGAAAACCCCGACGATACCCGCACCCCGATCGCCAACCCGGCACAGGGCGTGTCGGGTGCTCATGGCATCCGCGGCATCTACGGCGGTGCGGTCGCCGTGATGGATGCGGGCACGATGGAGGAATTCCTGGAACACGGTATGCAGTTTCGCCGCGAAGGCAGCGATGACAGGGGCAGCATGTGGATCGTGCCGGAAGACAACGGCCTGCATTCTGCGCTGGAAATCGTGATCGACCGCGACAGCCCGCAGGGCACCTGGACGCTGGCGGGCGGCACGATCCACCACCTGGCCTTCAACACCGGGAACGAGGAAAACCAGTATGCCCTGAAGGCCCGGCTGGAGGGCATGGGCTACACGGACGTCAGCGAACAGAAGGACCGCAACTACTTCAAGTCGATGTACATGCGGTCGCCGGGAGGGGCGCTGTTCGAACTCGCCTGGACCGTGCCGGAAGGCTGGGCCAAGGACGAACCCGCCGACGCCATCGGCAAGAGCCTTGTGTTCCCGCCCTGGTTCGAGGACCGGCGTGCCGAGATGGAAGCGGGTCTGGAACCGGCACAATTCTGATGCCGGGTGTTGCCGACATCGTCTCTCTGGGTGCGGCGCCCGACCGGGCGAAGGTGCTGTGCGTCTTCGTCCATGGTCGCGGCCAGTCGCCCGAAGAGATGGAGGCGGCGGTCATCCGCCGCCTGACCTTGTGTGACGTGGCCTTTGCCCTGCCGCGCGCCGAGGGGAAAAGCTGGTATGCTGCCCGGGCGGTCGATCCGCTGACCGACGCCACCCGGGAAGACCTGGCGATGTCTCTGGACGGTCTTGCACGGGCGATATCCGGCCTGCGTGCCCATGCTCCGGGCTTGCCCCTGCTGCTGGCCGGTTTCAGCCAGGGCGCCTGCCTGTCGCTGGAACATGTCTGCACCGGCAAAGAATTGCCCGACGCCGTTGTGGCCCTTACCGGTTGCCGCGTTGGTCTTTCGGGCGACGACCGACCCGCAAGCCTGCCATCCGGCCTGCCTGTCTATCTGTCGGCAGGCGATGCGGATCCCTGGATTCCGGTTCAGGCATTCGCCGAGGCTGCGGCCGAGCTTGGCCGTGCCGGGGCAAGGCTTCGGTGCGACGTGTTCCCCGGTCGCCCGCACGAGGTGTCAGACGCAGAAATCGCCATGTTAGAGACTGTTTTGATTGATCTTGCCGCCGGACGCTCTCCGGCCATGGGGGCGGCGCGATGACCCGGCCCTTCGTCTTTCCCGGCCTCTCGACCCGGGTTGTCTTCGGCCACGGCACCTTGGCGCAGGTGCCCGATGAAGTCGCCCGTATGGGCCATTCCCGCGCGTTGATTCTGTCCACCCCGCATCAGCGGGCCGAAGCGCGGGCCCTGGCCGACAGGCTGGGCGACAAGGCTGCCGGCATCTTTGCCGGTGCCGCGATGCATACCCCGGTCGAGGTGACCGAACAGGCGATCGCCGCCTTCCGCGCGGCAAGGGCGGATTGTGTCGTATCGCTGGGCGGCGGCTCGACCACGGGTCTGGGCAAGGCCATTGCCGTCCGCACCGGGGCGGATCAGCTGGTGATCCCCACCACCTATGCCGGTTCGGAAATGACCGACATCCTGGGCGAAACCGCGGGTGGAGAGAAGACCACCCGCCGCGACCCGGCGATCCGGCCCGAGGTCGTGGTCTATGACGTGGATCTGACCCTGACCCTGCCGGTGGCGCTGACCGTGACCTCGGCGCTGAACGCCATCGCCCACGCGATGGAGGGCTTCTATGCCCCCGACCGCCACCCGATCACCGAGGCGCTGTCGCGCGATGCGATGGTCGCCTTCCGCGATGCGCTGCCGGTTCTGATCGAGGATCCCGTAAACGGCGAAGCCCGCGCCAGGGCGCTTTATGCGGCCTGGGGCTGCTCGGTGACACTCGGCCATGTCACCATGGCGCTGCACCACAAGCTGGCGCATGTGCTGGGCGGAAGCTTCGGCCTGCCGCACGCCGAAACCCACGCGGTGCTGTTGCCCCACACCACCGCCTACAACGAAGCTGCCGTGGGTGGCCTTCTGGCCCCGATTGCCGATACCTTCGGCCATGGCAGCGCGGGCGCCGGGCTTTGGCACTTTGCCAAGGCGGTGAACGCGCCGCTGCGTCTGGCCGACCTTGGGATGACCGAGGGCGACCTCGATCGCGCGGCCGAGATCGCCACCCGGAATCCATACGCAAATCCACGCCCCGTCAGCCGGGACGGCATCCGCCAACTGCTGCAACAGGCCTGGGATGGGCAATGCCCCGCATGACAGGCAACCAAGAGGGAGGAACGATAATGCTTACCAGACGGAAATTCCTGCGCACCAGCGCCGCCACCGGCCTTGCCGCCACGGCGCCGGGCCTGTTCGCCCCTGCCATCGCACAGGGGGCCAGGATCCGCATCGGCTATGTCAGCCCGCAATCCGGCCCGCTGGCCGGCTTTGCCGAAAGCGACAGCTACAACATCGCCAGCTTCCTTGCGACCGAGGTCGGCCAGAATTTCCAGGTCATCGTCAAGGACAGCCAGTCCGACCCGAACCGCGCCGCCGCCGTGGCCAAGGAACTGATCGTCAACGACGAGATCAACCTGATGGTCGTCGCCTCGACGCCCGAGACGACGAACCCCGTGGCCACCACCTGCGAGGCGGAGGGGATGCCCGTCATCTCGACCAAGGCGCCCTGGCAGCCCTGGTTCATCGGCCAGCAGGGCAACCCCGGCGACCCGGCCTCGTGGAAGCCCTTCGACTTCGCCTTCCACTATTTCTGGGGGCTGGAGGACGTGATCGCCGTCTTCCTGAACATGTGGAACCAGCTTGACACCAACAAGCAGGTCGGCGGCCTGTTCCCGAACGATGGCGACGGCAACGCCTGGGGCGACCCGAACGTGGGTGTCGGCCCCGGTTTCGCGGCGCAGGGCTATTCCCTCACCGATCCGGGCCGCTACCAGAACCTGACCGACGATTTCACCGCACAGATCAACGCCTTCAAGGCGGCGAACTGCGACATCGTCACCGGCGTCGTGATCCCGCCCGACTTCACCACCTTCCGCAACCAGTCGCTGCAACAGGGCTTCAACCCGAAGGTCATCACCGTGGCCAAGGCCATCCTGTTCCCGCAGTCGGTAGAGGCCCTGGGCGAGGCCGGGCACAACCTCTCGTCCGAGGTGTGGTGGAGCGCGCAGCACCCGTTCAAGTCCTCGCTCACCGGCCAGTCCTGCGCCGACCTTGCCGCCGACTACACGGCGAAGTCGGGCCGGCCCTGGACCCAGCCGATCGGCTTTGTCCATTCCCTGTTCGAGGTCGCCTCGAACGTCATGGGCCGCGTCGAAGACGTGACCGATGCCGAGGCGGTCGCAGCGGCGATTGCCGCGACCGACATGGACACGATGGTTGGCAAGGTGGCCTGGAACGGCGCCGGCGTGCCACCTTTCGCCGCCACCAACGTATGCAAGACCCCGCTGGTTGGCGGCCAGTGGCGGCGGAAGGACGACGACACCTTCGACCTTGTCATCGTCGACAACCAGACCGCGCCGGAGATTCCGGCTGCTGGCCAGATGGAGGCGCTGGCCTGATCTTGTTGGCCCCCGGGACTTCTTCCCGGGGGCCACCCTGGCCACATTCAGCATGACCGACGTCCTGACGCTTTCCAATGTCTCGAAAAGCTTCGGTGCCCTGAAGGTGACCGATGACGTCAGCCTTTCTGTGCCGAAGGGCCAGGCGCTGGGCATCATCGGGCCGAACGGGGCGGGGAAATCGACGCTCTTCAACCTGATAACCGGCAATATCCTCGCCGATGCGGGCACGGTCACGCTCCTGGGCCGCGACGTGACCCGCAGCCCGGCGATGACCCGCGTCCGCATGGGCTTGGGCCGCAGCTTCCAGATCCCCCAGCCCTTCGAGGGGCTGACGGTGTTCGAGAACCTGCTGACCGCCGCCGCCTACGGCCAGAACAAGCACGAGGCCGAGGTGACCGACCATTGCGTCGCGGTCCTGCGCGATACCGAACTCTTGCCCAAGGCCAACCAGCTGGCCGGCAGCCTGTCCCTGCTCGATCGCAAGCGGCTGGAACTGGCCCGCGCCATGGCCACCGGGCCGGAGCTTCTGCTTCTCGATGAAATCGCCGGCGGCCTGACCGAAGGCGAATGTCAGGCGCTGATCGCCACGATCCGGGGTCTGCACGCGCAAGGCATCACGATCATCTGGATCGAACATGTGCTGCACGCCCTGACATCGGTCGTGGAACGGCTGCTGGTCCTCGACTTCGGCCGCGTCATCGGGATCGGCGAGCCCGACGCGATCATGGCCTCGAAAGAGGTGCGCGAGATCTATCTGGGGATGGAGGTCTGACATGACGCCCATCCTTGAAACCCGGGGCCTGACCGCCGCCTACGGCCAGTTCAAGGCGCTGTTCGGCATCGACCTTGCCGTGAGCCCCGGCGAATGTGTCGCCATCATCGGCGCGAATGGCGCGGGCAAGACGACCCTGATGCGCTCGATCACCGGAGTGCTGCGCAACGACCCCGACATGGTCCTGCACCGGGGCGAGCCGATCGGCGACCTGCCCGCCGACCAGGTGATGCAGCGCGGGATCGCCATGGTGCCCGAGGGGCGCAAGCTCTTCCCTTCGCTTTCCGTCGAGGAGAACCTGCTGATCGGGGGACAAGTGCGCCGGGGGGGTGGCCGCTGGTCGCTCGACACGATCTATGCGTTGTTCCCCATCCTGAAGGACCGCCGCCACTCGCCCGGCACTGCGCTTTCCGGCGGCCAGCAGCAGATGGTCGCCATCGGCCGCGCGCTGATGTCGAACCCCGAGCTTCTTCTCTGCGACGAGGTCAGCCTCGGCCTCGCCCCCGTGGTGATCCGCGACATCTACGCCGCCCTCCCCGCGATCCGCGAAACCGGCGCGGCGGTGGTGATCGTCGAACAGGACATCGCCCGCGCGCTTTCGGTCGCCGACCGGGTCTACTGCCTGATGGAGGGCCGCGTGACCTTGCATGCCCCCGCCGCCGAAATCAGCCTCGAGGCGATCCACGCCGCCTATTTCGGGGAACCCACATGACGCCTGCCAGCCTTTCCCTGCGTGCCCCCCACCCCAATCCCCTCCCCACCAGGGGGAGGGGAGGCGCCCGGCCATGCTGTCCCGCGCCTCCATCCCCCACGCGGGGGGACGGATGGGGAGGGGGGGCATCCTGCCACTCTGCGAGGTCGTCGCGATGATCTGGCTCGACGTCCTCGTCCAGGGCATCCTGCTTGGCGGTCTTTATGCCCTTTTCGCTGCGGGCCTCAGCCTTGTCTTCGGGATCATGCGGCTGGTGAATCTGGCCCATGGTGATCTGATCGTCTTTGCCGCCTTCCTGATCCTGGTCACCGTCAATCTCTTGGGGCTGAACCCTTTCCTGTCGGCCCTGATCGCCGCCCCGGTCATGTTCGCCTTGGGCTGGGCCTTGCAACGCTTCGTCCTGAACCGGGTCGTCGGAAAGGACATCCTGCCGCCGCTGCTCATCACCTTCGGGCTCTCGGTTGCGCTGCAGAACGGCATGCTGGAGGTCTTCTCGGCCGACAGCCAGCGCATCCGCGCCGGCGCGCTGGAAAGCGCCTCGATCAACCTGGGCGTGGTCACCATAGGCACCCTGCCGCTTCTGACCTTCGGCTCGGCGGTGCTGGCCATCTTCATCCTGAACCGCATCTTCTACACCACCGCGATCGGCCGCGCCTTCCGGGCAACCAGTGACGATCCGGTCACCGCAAGCCTGATGGGCATCAACCCGCGCGGGGTCTTTGCCATGGCCACGGGCCTTGCCATGGTCATCGTCACCCTTGCCGCGCTTTACCTTGGCATGCGGGCGAACTTCGACCCTTCGATCGGTCCCGCGCGCCTGATCTATGCCTTCGAGGTGGTCATCATCGGCGGCCTCGGCAGCCTCTGGGGCACGCTGGCGGGTGGTGCGATCATCGGCATCGCCCAGACCGTGGGCGCGCAGATCAATCCGGAATGGCAGATCCTTGCCGGTCATCTGGCCTTTCTTGCCGTGCTGATCATCCGCCCGCGCGGCCTTTTCCCAAGGGCGGTGGACTAAGATGCACAAGGTCACCACCCGCACCCGCGCCTCGACCGTCGCCGGCCTCGCTGCCGTGGCTCTGGTTGTCCTGGGCCTGGTCCTGCCCGCCTTCGCCTCGCGCAGCCTGATCCAGGATCTGTTCTTCATCCTGACCATGCTGACGCTGGCGCAGCTGTGGAACCTGATCGCGGGCTATGGCGGGATGGTCAGCGTCGGCCAGCAGGCCTTTGTCGGCATCGGCGCATATGCGATGTTCGCAGGCGTCATCCTCTGGGGCTGGGATCCAGTTCCAGCGATTCTTCTGGGCGGGGTCGCAGCCTTCCTGCTGGCAATCCCGATGGCCTTCTTCGCCTTCCGCCTGCAAGGAGCATACTTTGCCATCGGCACCTGGGTCATCGCCGAGGTCACGCGCCTTCTGGTCGCCCAGTGGAAGACGCTCGGCGGCGGCACCGGCACCAGCCTGCCGCGCGAGGCGACATCAGACATCATCGGCGTCGCGGCCATTGCCGAGTTGTTCGGTATCCGCGATGCCGCTGCGCGCGACATCCTGGCCTACTGGCTGGCGCTCGCGCTGGCGGTGGGCACGATGGCGGCGATCTACGCGCTTCTGCGGTCGCGCACGGGGCTTGCGCTGGCTGCCGTCCGCGACAACGACAACGCGGCCCGGTCTGTCGGGGTGGACGCGCAGCGCGTCAAGTGGCTGGTCTTCCTGTCGGCCGCCACGATGACCGGCCTGGTCGGCGCGCTGATCTATGTCCAGACCGCCCGCATCTCGCCCGACGCGGCCTTCTCCGTCACCAACTGGACCGCCTATGTCATCTTCATTGCCGTCATCGGCGGGATCGGCCGGCTGGAGGGGCCGATCCTCGGCGTTCTCGTCTTCTGGGGCCTGCAGACCGCCTTCGCCGACTATGGCAGCTGGTATCTGCTGGCGCTTGGCCTGCTGGCCATCGTCACCATGCTGTTCGCCCCGCGCGGTCTCTGGGGCCTGATCGCCGACCGCTGGGGCATTGCCCTGTTCCCCATTCAACGCCGCCTGATCCTGGAAGGAGCCCGAAATGGCTGACATCACCACCGACGTTCTTGTCATCGGTACCGGACCGGCCGGATCGGCCACGGCGGCCCTCCTGGCCTCGTACGGGGTCGAGGTGCTGGTCGTGAACCGCTACCGCTGGCTGGCCAATACCCCCCGCGCCCACATCACCAACCAGCGCACCATGGAAGTCCTGCGCGACCTTGGCCCCGAGGTCGAGGAGGAGGCGATGAAGCACGCCACCCATCAGGAGCTGATGGGCAACAACGTCTTCTGCGTGTCGCTGGCCGGCGAGGAACTGGGCCGGATGCAATCCTGGGGCACTTCGCCCGAAAGCAAGGCCCGCCACCTGCGCGCCAGCCCCTGCGAGATGAACGACCTGCCGCAGACCTTCATGGAGCCGATCCTCTTCGGCACCGCCTGTCGCCGGGGTGCCCAGTCGCGGATGTCCACCGAGTACCTCTCCCATGTCCAGGACGCCGAAGGGGTCACGACCACCTGCCGCGACCGGCTTACAGGCAAGGATTTCACCGTGCGGTCGAAATACCTGGTGGGGGCGGACGGCGGGAACAGCCTCGTCGCCGAGCACGCGGGCCTGCCGTTCGAGGGCAGGATGGGCGTCGGCGGGTCGATGAACATCCTGTTCCGCGCCGACCTGTCGCGTTACGTCGCGCACCGGCCCAGCGTTCTCTACTGGGTCATGCAGCCCGGCGCCGATGTGGGCGGGATCGGCATGGGCCTGGTCCGCATGGTGCGGCCCTGGAACGAATGGCTGATCGTCTGGGGCTACGACATCAACCAGCCCGCCCCGGTGGTGGATGCGGCGATGGCGACCCAGGTCGCGCGGCAGCTGGTCGGCGTTCCAGATCTGGAGATCGACCTGATCAGCGCCAACACCTGGACGGTGAACAACTGCTACGCCACCCACATGCAATCGGGGCGCGTGTTCATCATGGGCGACGCGGCGCACCGTCACCCGCCCTCGAACGGGCTGGGGTCGAATACCTCGATCCAGGACGGCTTCAATCTGGCCTGGAAACTGGCCGCCGTCATCAAGGGACAGGCGACCCCCAGGCTTCTGGACAGCTACAGCGCCGAGCGCGCGCCGGTCGCCAAACAGATCGTCACCCGCGCCAACCAGTCCATCGCCGAATTCGGCCCGATCTTCGAGGCGCTGGGCATGGACGGCGGTGTTGACCACGAAAAGATCCAGCGCAGCATGGCTGCCCGCTGCGACGCCACCGAAGCCGGCGAGCGCCAGCGCGAGGCGCTGCGCAAGGCGATCGACTTCAAGGTCTACGAATTCGACTGCCACGGGGTCGAGATGAACCAGCGCTACAGCTCTGGCGCGGTGGTCACCGATGGGCAAGACCCGCCGCCGCCGAACGCGGACATGGAGCTTTACTATCAGCCGACTACCTTCCCCGGCGCGCGGTTGCCGCATGCCTGGGTTTATGACCGTCATGGCGGCAGGCATTCCACGCTGGATCTGTGCGGCAAGGGCCAGTTCACCATCCTTACCGGAATCGGCGGCCAGGGATGGGTGAAGGCCGCGGCCGAGGTCGGCCGTGCGCTGAACCTGCCGATCCGCGCCATCACCATCGGTCCCCGCGCCGATTACGAGGATCACGTCGGTGACTGGCACAAGGTGCGGGAAATCCGCGACGCGGGCTGTGTGCTGGTGCGCCCTGACCATCACGTCGCCTGGCGGTCGGTCGGCGCGTCCGGCGACCCTGCGGCCGACCTGACCCACGTCCTGCGCAGCATCCTGGGGCACTGACCATGACCGAACAGGGGTTCTTCACCGAGGCCAACTCTGCCGAGGTCGTCATCAGCCGCAATGCCAGGGCCCGGAACGCGCGTCTGGCCGAGGTCATGGCGATCCTGACCCGTCACCTGCACGCCGCCGTGAAGGAGATCGAGCCGACCGAGGCGGAATGGTTCGAGGCCATCAAGTTCCTGACCGCCACCGGCCACATGTGCACCGACTGGCGGCAGGAGTTCATCCTTCTGTCCGATGTTCTTGGGGTTTCGATGCTGGTCGATGCGATCAACAACCGCAAACCCTCGGGCGCCAGCGAAAGCACGGTCCTCGGCCCCTTCCACGTCGCCGACGCGCCGGAACTGCCGATGGGCAGCGACATCTGCCTTGACCAAAAGGGCGAGCCGATGCTGGTGCGCGGCACGATCCGGTCCACCGACGGGTCGCCCCTGGCCAATGCGAAGATCGACGTCTGGCAGGCCAACGACGAAGGCTTCTACGACGTGCAGCAGAAGGGTATCCAGCCCGACTTCAACCTGCGTGGCGTGTTCCGTACCGGGGCCGACGGGCGCTACTGGTTCAAGGGCGTGAAGCCGAAGTTCTACCCGATTCCCGATGACGGGCCGGTCGGCCAACTGCTGCGTGCGCTGGGCCGGCACCCCTACCGCCCTGCACATCTGCATTACATCATCGAGGCGCCAGGCCATGCGCGGCTGGTGACGCACATCTTCGACCCCGACGATCCCTACATCAATTCCGATGCGGTCTTCGGCGTGAAGGAAAGCCTGCTGGCAAAGTTCGATCTTGTGTCCGATCCGGCGCGCATCGCCGAGGCCGGATTTACCCGGCCGTTCTTCCTGGTGGAACATGACTTCGTCCTTGCCCCAGGCTGAGCCGCCCATGACCAAGCCCTGCATCATCTGCGTCGCGATCACCGGTTCGCTTCCGCAGAAGTCGGACAATCCGGCCGTGCCGATCACCGTCGCCGAACAGATCGAATCCACGCACGAGGCGTTCGAGGCCGGAGCGACCATCGTGCATGCCCATGTCCGCAACGACGATGGCACGCCCTCCTCCGACCCCGAGAAATTCGCTCGGCTCATGGAGGGGGTGCGCAGGCACTGCCCCGGCATGATCGTGCAGCTTTCCACCGGCGGGCGGTCCGGCGCCGGCAAGGCGCGTGGGGGGATGCTGCCGCTGAAGCCCGACATGGCCAGCCTGTCGGTCGGATCGAACAACTTCCCGACGCGCGTCTATGAAAACCCGCCCGATCTGGTGGACTGGCTGGCTGCGGAAATGCTGACCTACGGGATCAAGCCCGAGATCGAATGCTTTGACCTTTCCCACATCCACCAGGCTGCGGCGATGCAGCGCGACGGGCGGCTGAAGGCCCAGGCCTATGTGCAGTTCGTTATGGGCGTGAAGAATGCCATGCCCGCCGACCGCGACGTGTTCGACTATTACATCCGCACGGTCGAACGCCTTCTGCCGGGTTCTGAATGGTGTGGCGCCGGGATCGGGCCGCATCAGATCACGCTGAACGAATGGTGCGTTGCTGCGGGCGGGCACGCGCGCACCGGGCTGGAAGACAACGTGCGGCTGGACAGGACCACGCTGGCGCCCTCGAACGCTGCCCTTGTCCGCCGCGTGGTCGAGATCTGCGACCGACACCGGCGCCCTGTCGCCACACCGGCCGAGGCCCGTCAGCTGCTTGGTCTTGCCCCGGCCTGAGCGGCGCGGGAACAAACGCCGCGAAGGTAAAGGCGATTGTTCCCGCGCCGCGCTTTCACGCCTTCGGCAGCACTTCCCGTGCTCTGCCTAGCCGCATTTCGAATGCCCGCATGACCCGCAGGTCAGGCATCCCTCCACCATCCGCAGGTCGTAACTTCCGCAGGCCGGGCAGGCCTTGCGCGGCGCCTCGCCGACCCGCAGGATTTCGGCCTTGGGGTCCGATTTCAGGCCCTGCCCCTCGCCCTCGATGAAGCCGATCTCGATCAGGTGACGCTCGATCACCCCGCCGATGGCCGCAAGGATCGAGGGGATGTAGCGGCCGTCCATCCAAGCCCCGCCGCGCGGGTCGAACACGGCCTTCAGTTCCTCGACCACGAACGAGATATCCCCCCCGCGCCGGAACACCGCCGAAATCATCCGGGTCAGCGCCACCGTCCAGGCGTAATGCTCCATGTTCTTCGAGTTGATGAACACCTCGAAGGGCCGGCGGTGACCCGCTGTCACGATGTCGTTGATCGTGATGTAAAGGGCATGTTCGGTTCCCGGCCATTTCAGCTTGTAGGTGCGCCCCTCCAGCGCGGCCGGGCGGTCGAGCGGTTCGGACAGATAGACCACCTCGCCCCCGGAAGCTGCGGCCCGGGCCTGCTCCGGCCCCTCTCCCGGCGCCTTGTCGGTGGTTTCTGACACGGTCAGGACCGAACCCGTCACCTCGTTCGGGCGGTAGGTGGTGCAGCCCTTGCAGCCCTGATCCCAGGCGGCCATGTAGACATCCTTGAAATCGTCGAAGGAAATGTCCGCCGGGCAGTTGATCGTCTTCGAGATCGAGCTGTCCACCCATTCCTGCGCTGCCGCCTGCATCCGCACATGGTCGAGCGGCGGCAGCGTCTGGGCATTCACGAAATAGTCGGGCAGGGCCGCATCGCCGAATTTCTCGCGCCACAGACGGACGGCATAATCCACTACCTCCTCCTCGGTGCGGCTGCCGTCCTTCTGCAACACCTTGCGGGTATAGGCATAGGCGAATACCGGCTCGATCCCGCTTGAGACGTTGCCGGCGTAAAGGCTGATCGTCCCGGTCGGTGCCACGCTGGTCAGAAGCGCATTGCGGATCCCATGCGCGGCGATCGCTGCACGCACATCGGCATCCATCCGCTGCATCGTGCCCGAAGCCAGGTATTTCGCGGAATCGAACAGCGGGAAGGGGCCCTTCTCCTTCGCCAGATCGACGCTGGCCAGATAGGCCGCCCGTGCGATGGCATGCATCCAGATCCCGGTGACGCGCGCGGCCTCCTCAGAGCCATAGCGCAACCTCACCATCAGAAGCGCATCGGCAAGCCCCGTGACCCCCAGCCCGATCCGCCGCTTGGCCCGCGCCTCCTCGGCCTGCTGCGGCAGCGGAAAGCGGCTGGCATCCACCACGTTGTCCATCATCCGCACCGCCGTGCGTACCAGGCGGTTCAACTGATCCATGTCCAGCTGCGAATGGGGTTCGAACGGATCCTTCACCAGCCGCGCCAGGTTGATCGAGCCCAGAAGGCAGGCGCCATAGGGTGGCAGGGGCTGCTCGCCGCAGGGATTGGTGGCCGCGATCGTCTCGCAATAGGCAAGGTTGTTCATGGCGTTGATCCGGTCGATGAAGATCACCCCCGGCTCGGCGAAATCATAGGTGGACCGCATGATCCGGTTCCACAGGTCGCGCGCCTGAACCGTCCTGTAGACCTTGCCGCCGAAAACCAGCTCCCACGGGCCATCGGCCTTGACCGCGGCCATGAAGGCATCGGTCACCAGGACCGAGAGGTTGAACATGCGCAGTCGGGCCGGATCCTTCTTCGCCTCGATGAAGGCCTCGATGTCGGGATGATCGCAGCGCATCGTCGCCATCATCGCGCCCCGGCGGCTGCCGGCGGACATGATCGTGCGGCACATCGCATCCCAGACATCCATGAACGACAATGGCCCCGAGGCATCCGCCGCCACCCCGGCGACTGGCGCCCCTCGCGGCCGTATCGTGCTGAAGTCATAGCCGATCCCGCCGCCCTGCTGCATGGTCAGCGCGGCCTCCTTCAGGCTGTCGAAGATCCCGGCCATGGTGTCGGGGATCGTGCCCATGACGAAACAGTTGAACAGCGTCACCTGACGCCCGGTCCCAGCCCCGGCGGTGATGCGGCCGGCCGGCAGGAAGCGGAAATCCTCCAGCGCGGAATAGAACTCGTCCTCCCATTTCGCGGGCTCGGCCTCCACCGCGGCCAGAGCGCGCGCGATCCGCCGCCAGGTGTCTTCCACCGTCCCGTCGATCGGCGTGCCGTCCGCCTCCTTGAAGCGATACTTCATGTCCCAGATGGCTTCGGCGATGGGGGCATCGAATCGCGACATCGGGCGAATCTTCCTGTCTGTTGTGGATAAGTCCGGCAGAAGGCCCAAGATACGCCCCTGCCCCCCGGGGGTCAACTTGAAGCCCCCGCCGCAGGCCCTATGATCGGGCGCATGATCAACCTCCTGAAACTCTGCGTCGGCGCCGACTCGGTCGAGGATCTGCTCGACTGGCAGCGCAGCCAGCGCCCGCACTGGCCGGAGGGCCGGGCGCTCCACGTCACCCGCATGTGGCCGAAACGCGAGGCCGAGGTGCTGGACGGCGGCTCGCTCTACTGGGTGATCAAGGGCGTGATCCTGTGCCGTCAGCGCATCCTCGACCTGCAGGAGGTGAACCTCGGCGACGGCATCCCGCGCTGCGCCCTTGTCCTCGACCACGAAGTGATCCGTACTGAACCCGCCCCCCGCCGCCCTTTCCAGGGGTGGCGCTATCTTGATCCGAAGGACAGCCCGCGCGACCTGGCGCCGGGCCGTGCCAAGGATGATCCGCTTCCCCCCAGGCTTGCCCAGGCGCTTGCGGAAATCGGTCTGCGTTGAACCTGGCGCGCCGGATTGCCGGCCCTTGCCGCGTGCATTCTTCGCGGAAGCGTCGCGTTCGGCCCTATACAGCCGCCGTGCATTAGGCTACTGACCCTGCCGACGGTCGAGATTCCGGCACTGCGGGCGAGGAGGCCCGCATCAAGGGGACAGGGGCCGTTCTGGCTTTTTCAGGCGCATTGCGCCTCCCTTTGGAAAGACATCCATGACGATCGAGACACTGGCCGCGCCGCTGGCGCAGGCTTTGGCCGAGAAGGGCTATGAAACGCTGACTTCGGTGCAGCAGGCGGTGCTGGCCGAAGGCGTGGCGGGCCGAGATGCGCTGGTCTCGGCGCAGACCGGATCGGGCAAGACCGTGGCCTTTGGCCTGGCCATCGCGCCGGAAATCCTGAACGGGCAGGACGTGCTGCTTTTCGCCGACAAGCCGATTGCGCTGGTGATTGCGCCAACGCGCGAACTGGCGCTTCAGGTCGCGCGCGAACTGGAATGGCTTTACGCCGGCGCGCAGGCGAAGATCGCGACCTGCGTCGGTGGCATGGACTACCGCACCGAACGCCGGGCACTGGAACGCGGCGCGCATATCGTCGTGGGCACCCCCGGTCGTCTGCGCGACCATATCGAACGCGGCAGCCTTGACCTGTCGGCCCTGCGCGCCGTGGTGCTGGACGAGGCCGACGAGATGCTGGACCTGGGCTTCGCCGAGGATCTGGAGTTCATCCTCGCCGCCGCCCCGCCGAAACGCCGCACGCTGATGTTCTCGGCCACCGTGCCGAAGGAAATCGAGAAACTCGCGGGCGAGTTCCAGAAGGATGCCCTGCGCATTCAGGCCCAGGGCGAGGCGAAGCAGCACGTCGATATCGAATACCGCGCGTTTTCGGTCGCTGTACGCGACCGGGAACATGCGATCTTCAACGTGTTGCGTTATTACGATGCGCGTACGGCGATCGTCTTCTGCAAGACGCGGGCCAACGTGAACCATCTGCTTGCCCGCATGGGCAACCGCGGCTTCCAGGTCGTGGCCCTGTCCGGGGAACTTTCGCAGCAAGAGCGTACCCATGCCCTTCAGGCGCTGCGTGACGGTCGGGCCCGGGTGTGCATTGCCACCGACGTGGCCGCGCGCGGCATCGACCTGCCTGGGCTGGAACTGGTGGTCCACGCCGACCTGCCATCTAACCCGGAAACCCTGCTGCACCGGTCGGGCCGCACCGGCCGGGCAGGCAAGAAGGGTGTCTCGGCGCTGATCGTGACGCCGGCCGACTACAAGAAGGCCCAGCGTCTGCTTCACGGCGCCAAGGTCGTGGCGGAATGGGGCGCCGCCCCGGGCGCCGACGAGGTGCAGGCGCGCGAGGATCAGCGCCTGCTGGAACATCCCTCGCTGACTGCGCCGATCGGCGAGGAAGCGGGCATTGCAGCCGATCTGCTGGATCGCTACGGGGCCGAGGCGCTGGCCGCCGCCTTCGTCCGCCTCTGGCGCGAGGGGCGGTCCGCGCCCGAGGTGCTGTCCACCGACCTGCCCACCCCGCCGCCCCCTGCCCCGCGTGAGCGTGGCGAGTTCGGCCCTTCGGTCTGGTTCCGCCTGTCGGTCGGCCGCTCAGGCCGGGCCGAGGCGCGCTGGCTTCTGCCGAAGATCTGCGATGCCGGCAGCATCGCCAAGGACGGCATCGGCGCGATCCGGGTGCGCGAGGATGAAACCTTCGTGCAGATCAGCGAAGCCCTCGCCCCGCGCTTCGGCAACGAAATCGAACTGGACAAGGGCATCACGATGACCCGCCTCGAGGGCGAGCCCGATTTCGACCGACCCAGGTTCGAGCGCCCGGCGCGGCCGGAACGGCCGGATCGTGCCGAACGCCGCGAAAAGCCCGCCTATACCCCCAAGCCCCCCCGCGTGGTGGAAGAGATCGAGGCCGAATCGGCGCGCAGCGACCACACCCCCAGACCGCGGGCCAAATATGATGACCGCCCCCGCCCGACCGAGACCCGGCCCGACTGGAAGCCGCGGCGCGAAGATGGCCCGCGTCCGGAACGCAAGCCCCATGCCGACCGCGCCCCGCGCCCCGAAGGTGATGAGAACCGCCCGAAAAAGCCGCGCTGGACCCCCGATCAGAAGGCCGCCCCCCGCTCGGCCGGCTACAAGAGCCACGGCGGATCGCCCGACAAGCCGGCCCGGGCTGCGGGCTACAAGAGCCACGCCGCAGAAGGTGTCGCCACGAGGCGGCGCGATGATGGTGATCGCCCGAAGAAACCCCATGCGCCCAAGGGCGAGGGCTTCCGCCCGCGCGAGGACGGCGACCGTCCGAAAAAGACCTTTGCCCCCAGGGGTGACGAGGCGCGTCCCTTCTTGAAGCGCGAGGGCGGCGCCAAGGCCGGCGGCTTCAAGAGCCATGCCGCAGGCGGAAAAAAGCCGTTCGGCAAGGCGGAGTTCGACAAGCCCGCTGCGAAGGACCGCCCGGCGAAGCCCAAGGCAGACCCCCGCGACACCTCCAGGCGGTTCGTGCCGCCGAAAGGCGCGAAACGGTCGTGACCTGAAGCCCGCGCGCCCCGGATCGCGTCCGGGGCGCGGGGCGGGCCCTATTCCGCCGCCAGTGCCAGGCCCGAGGGCCGCAGGATCTCGGCCACGACGCCCTCGATAAGCGAGCGGAAGGCATCGAACCCCGGCAGCGGTTCGATGCGCGCCTCGTTCATGTAAAGCGCCCGGTCGATTTCGACCTGCACCACATGCACCCCACGCATCGGCCGACCGTAGGCCTGTGCGATATAGGCCCCGGCGAACGGTGCATTGCGCCCGACCCGCAGGCCCGCCCCGGCAAAGGCGGCCTCGATCCGGTCCACCACCTCGCGCCCCGCGGCCACGCCGTAGCGGTCGCCCAGCACCACCTCTGGCCGCGACTGGCCCGGGCGGGAATGCGCCTCGATCGCTTCGTGCGGCATGGAATGGCAGTCGATCAGCACGGCCTGCCCGAAGGTGGCACGCGTTTCTTCCACCAGGGCGGCAAGCGCCTGATGATAGGGGTGCCAGAACCGGGCAATCCGCGCCTCTGCTTCGGCAAGGCCAAGCTTGCCGGAATAGATCGGCCGCCCCCCGGCCACCACGCGGGGAATCACCCCCAGCCCCGAGGTGACCCGGGGATTGTGCGGCGCACGCGCGATTCCCTCGATCACGGCAGGGTCCAGTTCGTCCGCCGCCCGGTTCAGGTCGATGAAGGCGCGCGGCGCCCGCGCCGCCAGAAGCGGCGCACCCAGTGCCGGGGCCGATTCGAACAGCAGGTCCACGAAGGCATCCTCGGACGACCGTATGGCCTGACGGTCCAGGACTGCCCGCGCCAGAAAGGCGGCCGGATAATCACGCCCGGAATGCGGCGAGGCAAAGATGACCGGCCCGACGGCCCGGGCCGGGCGTTGCAGCACATAGGCTTCGGTCACCTCTTGCGGCACGGGACCTCCTTCCGCTTTGCATGATATAGCCCGAGAAGATCGAAAGCCAAAACCCCTTGCAGCCCTGCGCGCTTGTCAGTATAGACCCGGCCTGACCGACGCGGTTTGCCCCGCGTTCTTTTCGTTTAACCGGAAGGGGCTGGGGCAAGGCGCAAGGGCATGTGGGCGGTTAGCTCAGCGGTAGAGCACTACGTTGACATCGTAGTGGCCACTGGTTCGATCCCAGTACCGCCCACCATTCGCCGCCCCCGTCCGGGGGCATTGGTTTCAATCTGGCGCGGGAAGCGCCGCGAAGAAGGAGAGCCGACCATGAAAGTCGCCAACTCGCTCCGCTCGCTGAAGACGCGTCACCGCGATTGCCAGGTCGTGCGCCGCAAGGGCCGCGTCTACGTGATCAACAAGACGCAGAAGCGCTACAAGGCTCGCCAGGGCTGAGCCTGCTTCGGCAACCGGATCTCGGGGCCGCCAGGGGAAACCGTGGCGGCCTTTTCCTTTGCGGCGGCGCGTCGATGCTTTCGTTGCTTGCCCCAGCGATCCCGCGACGAGAAGACGACGTCGCGCGAGGCTACGCCCTGACGGGGATGCCTCAGGCCTCGACGCCGCCAAGCCGGCAGATGATCGCCCATTCCTCGGGGCTGACCGGTTGCACCGACAGGCGGGTGTTGTTGACCAGCACCATGCCCTCCAGCCCCGGGGTGACCTTGCACTCCTCTAGGCTGACGGCACGCTTCAGGGGCTGCACCGCCCGGATCCACACGCAGTCCCACCGAGGGTCGTCGGTCGTGCTGTCGGGGGCGCTTTCGCGGCAGACCTCGACGATGCCGACGATCTCCTTTCCCACGTTGGAGTGGTAGAAGAAGCCCCGGTCGCCGATCTTCATCGCCCGCATGTTGTTGCGCGCCTGATAGTTGCGCACGCCATGCCATTCCTCGCCCTCGTCCCCCTTGGCGACCTGATCATCCCAGCCCCAGACATCGGGTTCCGACTTGAACAGCCAGTAGTTCATCCGATCACCTTCTTCCATTCCTGGATCATCACCGACTGGAACAGCCCGGCCTTCGCATAGGGGTCGGCTGCTGCCCAGGCCTCGGCCTCGGCCTTGGAGCCGACGTTCAGGATCACCAGACTGCCGCACATCTGCCCGGCGGCGTCGATGAACGGCCCGGCCTGTTCGACCACGCCCGAGGAGCGGATGTGTTCCAGATGGGCCTCCCGGTTCTCCACGCGGGTTTGCAGGGCATTGGGCTTGTCAAGGCAGATCAGTGCGTAGCGCATGGTCATTCCTGTTTCAGGGGGCGGCTCATCAGCGTTGCCACGGCACTTTCGAGGGTGATCCGGCCAAGGGCAAGGGCATCGACCATTGCGGTCACCGGCATGTCGATGCTCCTTTCCGCAGCCAGGCGGACCACTGCCCGCGCCGTGGCCACGCCTTCCACGGTGATCGAGGGGTCGAAGGTCTCGCGCTTGCCCAGGGCAAGCCCGAAACGGAAGTTCCGCGATTGCGTCGAGGTGCAGGTCAGCACCAGATCGCCCAGGCCGGACAGGCCCGACAACGTTTCGGGCCGGGCGCCCAAGGCCAGCGCCAGCCGCACCATCTCGGCATAGCCGCGCGTCATAAGCGCCGCCCGGGCACTGTCGCCAAGGCCCGCGCCGATCACCACTCCGGCGGCGATGGCGATGACGTTCTTCAAGGCGCCCCCAAGTTCGGCACCCGTCACGTCATCGGTGCGGTAGATCCGCAGGGTCGGGGTGGAAAGCAGTTCCTGCAAGCCCCTGATTTCGCCCGTCGCGGCAAGGGTCAGGGCCGTGGGCAGGCCCCTTGCAATGTCGGCGGCAAAGCTCGGGCCGGTCAGGATGGCGGCCATGGCGGCGGGTCGCCGCCCTGCGATGACCGCAACCGGGCCGCGCAGCGTCACAAGGTCAACCCCCTTGCAGCAGGCGACCAGCGGCTGGCGCGCGTCGATCTGCGACCAGCGGTCGAGCAGCCCCCCGAGCGCCTGCATCGGCACCGCCAGCAGCAGCGCCTGCCCGCCGCAGACATCCGCGATTTCCGCCTGCACAGAGATGTTTTCCGGCAGATCCACCCCCGGAAGCGCGGCGTCATTCCGCCGTGTCTCCTGCATCATCCGCACCTGTTCCGCGTCCCGCGCCCAAAGCCGCACCTCGCGCCCGCTCCGGGCAAGGGCCACGGCCAGCGCCGTGCCGAAGGCGCCCGCGCCCGCGATGCCGATCATGCCTTGGCCCCCTTCCTGCCCGAACCCAGCAGCGCCGGGGCACTTTCGTCCAGGGGCCAGCGCGGGCGCGCGGCGAAATCGGTCGAGGGGGGAAATCCGGCCCGCAGATGCTCGATCCCCGCCCAGGCGATCATCGCGGCATTGTCGGTGCAAAGCCGCAAGGGCGGTGCAACGAAAGGTACCCCCACACGCGCCGAAACAGTCTCTAACCTGGCCCGAATGACCTTGTTCGCGGCCACGCCACCGGCCACGCACAACGCGGTCGGCTGCACCCCGGCCATCGCCAGGGCGCGGTCGGTCTTGACGGCCAGCACCTCTGCCACCGCGGCCTGAAAGCCTGCACACAGATCGCGGCGATCCTGCAGGGTGATGCCGCCCTTTTCGGCCACCAGCGCATCGCGTGCGCGCAAAAGCGCGGTCTTGAGGCCGGAAAAGGACATGTCGCAGCCCTCCCGGTCCAGAAGCGGGCGCGGAAAATGGAAGCGTGTCACTTCGCCACGGGCTGCCTCGGCCTCGACCGACGGGCCGCCGGGCTGCGGCAGACCAAGAAGCTTGGCCGTCTTGTCGAAAGCCTCGCCCGGGGCATCGTCGATCGTACCGCCCAGACGGCGATAGCGGCCCACGCCCTGCACCAGCAGGAACTGGCAATGCCCGCCGGAAACCAGCAGCATCAGATATGGAAAGGCGACTGCGTCCGTCAGCCGGGGTGTCAGCGCATGGCCCGCCAGATGGTTCACGGCAATCAGCGGCAATCCACGGGCCGCCGCGATTCCGCGCGCAAGCATCACGCCCGAAAGCACCCCGCCGATCAGCCCGGGCCCGGCGGTTACCGCGATGGCGTCGATATCCTCCAGCGTGACGCCCGCCTTTTCCAGGGCGGTTTCCACCACGCCGTCCAGCCGTTCGGCATGGGCGCGGGCGGCGATCTCGGGCACCACGCCGCCATAGGCCTCGTGCAGCGCGGTCTGGCCCAACACCTCGGACGACAGGATCTCTGCCCCCGCGCCCGCGCGGACCACGGCCGCGGCGGTGTCGTCGCAGCTTGATTCGATGCCGAGAAGGGTGAGGGTCCGGTCCATGGCCGCCGTTGCGCGAAAGTCTGGCCGCAGGTAACACCAAGGGCATGGCGAGACAATCCAATGTGGCGGCGGTGCCCGTCCTCCTGACCCGGCCCGAGGCAGAGGCCCGCCGCTTTGCGCAACAGCTGAACCAGCGGTTCGGCGGCAGGCTGCGTCCCGTCGTCGCGCCGCTGATGGCGGCAGTGCATCTGACACCCGGGCTTCCGGCCGGCCCTTTCGCCGGGGTGATCTTCACCTCGGCCACAGGGGTGGATGCGGCGGTCCGGTTGGCAACCGCCCTGCCCCGGCTGGCCTGGTGCGTCGGCGCGAAAACGGCAGATCGCGCTGCCAAGGCAGGGTTCAGGGCGCGTTCGGCCGACGGTGATGCACGCGCGCTGGTTGCCGCGATCCTGGCCGATCCGCCCGCAGGCCGGCTGCTGCACCTTCGCGGCCAAGAGACCCGCGGCGAGGTGGCGGAACGACTGAATTCCGCTGGAATAGAGACTGAATCCGTCGTGGTTTACAGACAGGTTCCCCAGACGCTGACAGACGAAGCACAGAAGCTGCTGGATGGCGAAGGTCCCTTGATCGTGCCTTTGTTCTCGCCGCGCAGTGCCGCGCTGTTCGCGGCCCAGGCACAGGGTGCGCAGGCCGATCTTCATCTTGTTGCGATCAGCCCGGCCGTGGCAGAGGTCGTGCGCAACCTGCCCCACCGGTCGCTGGCCCTGGCCGCACGACCCGATGCGGCGGCAATGCTTGATGCGATCGCAGCGGTGCTTGACGCCCTTCCCCCGCCTTGAACCCGGGCCTCTTGAGTGCTTAGGTGAACCCAGGCCAGAGGCGAAAGGGCCGCACCCATGGCACAGCGCATGACCCCCGAAACCGAGCCCCCCGTCGAAGCGCCGGATGCGCCGCTTGATGCGTCTGTCGCTGAACCTGGGCCGGAACCAGTGCCTCATCCGGCTGGGCCTTCCGGTGATGATCCGCCCGAACCAAAGTCCGGGATCGTTCCGGCCCCGGCCCAACCGCGCCGATCGGGTTTCTTTGCCGCGCTGCTGGGCGGGGTACTGGCGGCCGCGCTGGGGTTTGGTCTGTCGCACTACAACGTCTTCGGCCTGTCTGCCCCGGACCAAAGTGGCGCGCTGGCCGCGCTTGATCAGCGTCTGACCGAAAGCCTTTCTGCCGTCCGTTCTGACGAGGCCGCGCTGGCATCGCTGCGTGCCGATCTTGCCGCGCTAAGCGACCGCGTGGCCAGGCTCGAGGCCGCCCCCGCACCGGAACCCCCCGATCTCTCGGCGCTGGATGAGCTTGACCGCCGCATTGCTGCCATCGAGGCCCTGCCCGCCGGGGATGGCGGGCCTTCGACGGCTGCGCTGGCCGCGAAACTGGCCGATCTGGAACGGCAGCTCGCCGCCGTGCCCCGTGGCGTGGATCCGACCGACTTGCAGGCTGCGCTTGACCGGCTTTCCGCGGCCGAGGCCGAGGCCGAAAGTCGCGCGGCAGAGGCGGCGGCGGCCGCCAGGGCCGCCGCCAGGGCCCAGGCGCTGGACGCTCTGCGCGCGGCCGTTGCATCGGGTGCCGATTTCCAGGCCGAACTCGCGGCGGTGGATGACCCCGGTCTGACTGCGGTGCTGGCCCCCTACGTCAGTGGCGTATCGACGCTGGCCGACTTGCAGGCCGACTTTCCTGAGGCCGCGCGGCAGGCGTTGCAACTGGCGCGCAAGGCGTCCGGTGGCGGCGGATGGGCCGACCGGCTGGTGGCATTCCTTGCGGCCCAGACCGGTGCCCGGTCGCTTGCCCCGCGCGAGGGCGACGATCCGGATGCCGTCCTGTCGCGCGCCGAATTCGCCCTTTCCAAAGGCCGGCTTGCGGATGCGCTGACCGAACTTTCCAGCCTGGATGCCGCAATCCGCGGCCCGCTTGATGGCTGGATCGCAAGGGCCGAGGCGCGGCTGGCCGTCGATGCAGCGCTGGAGGGTCGCTAGATGCTGTGGTCTTTGGCCAAGGTCATCCTTTTCGTCGCCTTCATCGCCGCGCTTGCGCTGGGCGTGGGGCTTCTGGCCGAAACGGGCGAGGCGATGCGGATCACTGTCGCCGGATGGGAATTCACCATCGGTCCCGTGCAGGCCGTGGTTCTGGCCGGGTTGCTGCTGGCCGCCGTCTGGCTGACGCTAAAGGTTCTGGGCCTGATCGCCGCCGTCATCCACTTTCTGAACGGCGACGAAACCGCGATCTCGCGCTACTTCGATCGCAACCGCGAGCGCAAGGGTTTCACGGCCCTGTCCGAAAGCATGCTGGCCCTGGCCTCGGGCGAGCCGAAGCTGGCGCTCTCGCGCGCCCAGGCGGCCGAACGTTTGCTGGGCAAGCCCGAGATCACCACGCTTCTGGTTGCCCAGGCGGCCGAGGCTGCGGGGGATGGCAAGCGCGCGACCGAGGCCTACAAGGCGCTGCTGGCCGACGAAAAGACCCGCTTTGTCGGGGTGCGCGGCCTCTTGCATCAGAAGCTGGCAGAAGGCGACCGCGAAGTTGCGCTGAAACTGGCCGAGAAGGCTTATCAGCTGCGTCCGAAACATGCCGAGACGCTGGATATCCTGCTGAAGCTGCAATCCGATGCAGGCGACTGGTCCGGTGCGCGGGCGACCCTGGGTGCGAAGCTGCGCGCCGGAACCCTGCCGAAAGACGTGTTCCGTCGCCGCGATGCGGTGCTGGCCCTGCAACAGGCGCAGACAGTTATTGACGAATCCGCCAGCATCGAGGCACGCGAGGCTGCGATCGAGGCGAACCGGCTGTCGCCCGACCTGATTCCCGCGGCCGCCCTGGCCGCGCGCGCCTATATCGAGAAGGGCGACAAGAAGAACGCAACGCGTGTGCTGAAGAAGGCCTGGGAGGTCATGCCCCATCCCGACCTTGCCGCCGCCTTCGCTGCGATAGAACCCGAAGAAACCCCTGTCGAGCGGCTGAAGCGGTTCCGGACCCTGACCGCCCTGCGCCCCGACAATGACGAAACTCGGATGCTCGAGGCCGAGCTTCTGCTGGCGGTCGAGGACTTCCCCGCAGCGCGCCGGGCGCTGGGCGATGTGGCGACACGGCATCCGACGCAACGGTCACTGGCGATTCTGGCCGCCATTGCGCGTGGCGAGGGCGCCGAAGAGGCGCTGATCCGCGACCTTGTCGCCAAGGCCATTGCCGCCCCGCGCGGCCCGCAGTGGTGCTGCGACAAGTGCCAGGCCATCCATGCCAGCTGGCACCCCGTCTGCAGCAACTGCGGCGGGTTCGACACGCTCAGCTGGCGCGAGCCGCCTTCGGTGGCGACGCCCTCGCCCGCCCTGGCCGATCTGCTTCCGTTGATCGAGGCCCGCCCGGAACCCGTGCCGGAGCCCGAGCCCGAGGCTGTCCGTGAAGCCGAACCGCCAGAGGACCGGACCCCGCTGGACGAGATCGCGCGGCGTGCAAATTAGGGCTACACTCTGCCGTGGCCCGATGCTAAGAGCCTGCGCACGAAAAGGATGCCGGTGTAGCTCAGCTGGTAGAGCACGTCATTCGTAATGATGGGGTCGGGGGTTCGAGTCCCTTCACCGGCACCATCCTTTTCGGTTTCTCCCTTGAACACGACAGAACTTTCCCTCCACTGTCCGTTGCGGCAAGCAAGCCGTAATGCAGATGCAGGAGAATGGGATGACACGGTTGCGCGCGGTCTGGGCGCAGGGGCGGTCCGCTCTGAACGGCTGGTGTGCGATCGGCAACCCCTTCGTGGCCGAGATCATGGCAGCGCAGGGGTTCGATTCGCTGACCATCGACATGCAGCATGGCGCGCTGGACTACAGCGACCTTCTGCCCATGTTGCAGGCGATGCGCGCCAGCGGGGCAACGCTTCTGGCCCGCGTGCCCTGGCTTGACCCCGCCCATGTGATGAAGGCGCTGGATGCCGGGGCCGAGGGTGTGATCTGCCCGATGGTGAACACCCCGGAAGATGCCGCGCGGCTGGTCAGCTACCTGCGCTATCCGCCGCAGGGTGTGCGCAGCTTCGGGCCGACGCGCGCAGTCTTTGCCCTGGGCGCGGATTATGCCGAACGCGCTAATGCCGAGGTTCTGGCCTTCGCCATGATCGAGACGGCCGAAGCGCTTGCGAACCTCGACGCGATCGTGGCGACGCCGGGCCTTGACGGGATCTATGTCGGACCGGCCGACCTGAGCCTTTCGGTCAGCGAGGGCCGCCTGCCCTTCGGCATGGATCGCGAGGAACCCGAGATGATCGGCCACCTGCAGAAGATCGCGGCAGCCTGTCAGGCGCGCGGGATCGTCGCGGGCCTGCATTGCGGAACACCGGACTATGCCCATCGTGCGATCGGGTGGGGGTTCCGGATGGTGACCGTCGGCGGCGACACGCGGTTTCTGTCCTCTGCGGCGGCGGCTGCCGTCGCCGGCTTTCGCAATCTGACGGGCGCAGCGGGCGGTCGATCGCCCCACGGTTACTGAGCCGGGGCCGGATCGCCCTTGTCCGGGGGCTCGTCCCGTCGGCCCCCGTATTCATGATCAGGCCCAAGGCTGGGCCGTGGCTGACGGTCGGTGCAGCCTGCGGGCGAAAGGGTCAGGAAACGCCCCGTTTGAAGGCGCTTCCTCCCCGATGACGCAGACCCTGACGCCGGACCCGGCCTTCAGGGCGCCAGCCGTGCCGTTCCTCTGGTCGGGTGGGAGCGGTCCCCGGTGGTCAGTTTTCGGAAGAGCTGGCCCAGAGGTTCAGTTCCTTCTCCTCCGAGATCGAGTCGATCTGCGCCAGTTCCTCGGGCGTGAAGTCGAGGTTCCCGATCGCGCCGCAGCAGTCGATCACCTGCTCTGGCCGGCTGGCGCCGATCAGCGCGCTGGTGATACCACCGTTCCGCAGCACCCAGGCAATCGCCATTTGCGCAAGGGTCTGGCCGCGCGCCGCGGCCATGTCGTTCAACCGGCGCACCGAGGCGATGGCCTTCTCTACCGCCGCAGGATCAAGCGACTTGCCCTGCGTTGCCCGGCTGCCCGCCGGGATGCCGTTCAGATACTTGCTGGTCAGGATCCCCTGGGCCAGCGGCACGAAGGCGATCGAGCCGACGCCCAGTTCTTTCAGCGTGTCCTTCAGCCCATCCGTTTCGACCCAGCGGTTCAGGATGTTGTAGCTGGGCTGATGGATCAGAAGCGGCGTGCCGAGGTCCTTCAGGATCGCCACCGCCTCGCGCGTGCGCTGGCTGTTGTAGCTGGAGATGCCTATGTATTGCGCCCGGCCCGAGCGTACGATGTGGTCCAGTGTGCCCATGGTTTCTTCCAGCGGTGTGTCAGGGTCGAAACGGTGGGAATAGAAGATGTCCACATAGTCCAGACCCATCCGCTTAAGCGACTGATCGCATGAGGCGATCAGGTATTTCCGGCTGCCCCATTCGCCATAGGGGCCATCCCACATCAGGTAGCCGGCCTTGGAGGAGATGATCAGCTCGTCGCGCAGGCCGCGGAAATCGGTTTTCAGAATTTCGCCGAAGGCTTCCTCGGCGCTGCCGGGGGGCGGGCCATAGTTGTTGGCCAGGTCGAAATGGGTGATGCCGTGATCGAAGGCGGTCCGGCAGATCGCCTGCTTGGTGGCATGCGGCGTGTCGTGGCCGAAGTTGTGCCAAAGGCCAAGGCTGATGGCAGGCAGCTTCAGGCCGGACCGGCCGCAGCGGTTGTAGATCATCCGGTCATAGCGGTTGGCGGCGGGGATATAGGTCATGATGTCCTCCTGTTGCCGCTACCATTTCACGCAGGTCGTGCGGCTTCAAGTTGCGCGGGCCCGGTTTTCCGGGGAATGCTGGCGGCATGAGGCGGTTGCGGCAGCTTTGGGACTTCATCATCGCGGTCATCGGCAGGGTCGGCGATGGCCATTTCGGCCTGGTTGCCGCCGGTGTGGCCTTTTACGCAATGTTCGCCGTCTTTCCAGGCCTGGGCGCGGCGGTGGCGGTATGGGGCCTGTTCGCGGACCCCGGGGTGATCCAGGGCTATCTGGAAGTTGCCGAGCGGTTCCTGCCGCCCGAGGCCCGGCAGTTGATCCACGATCAGGTGATGGGCCTGATCATGGCGCCCCGCGCCGCGCTGCAATGGACGACCGTGGTGTCGCTGGTGATCGCGCTCTATTCGGCGCGGGCGGGTGTGTCGGCCCTGATCCAGGGGCTGGATGTGGTGCATCGGTCCAAGCCGCGCCGCTGGATCTGGGGCTATGTGGTCGATTTCATCCTGACCCTGGCGCTGATCGGGGCGCTGTTCGTGGCGCTGGTCACGATCGTCGTGGTGCCGATCCTGCTCAGCTATGTGCAGCTTGGCACTTTCGAGGCCTGGCTGACCAAGGTTCTGCCCTTCGGCGCCATGTTCCTTCTGGTGCTGACCTGCCTGTCGATCCTGTATCGCTTCGGCCCCAACGTCGAGGGCGGGTTCCGTTCCCCCTGGATCACGGTCGGCGTTCTGGTCGCCACCGCGGCCTGGGCCGGGGTATCCATCGGCTTTTCGGTCTATCTGGCGAACTTCAACAGCTACAACGCGATCTACGGTTCGATCGGCGCCGTCATCATCCTGATGATGTGGCTCTATCTCAGCGTCTGGGCGGTGCTTCTGGGTGGGGCGATCAACGCCGAACTCGATGCCCGGCTGCGCCGAAAACGCTGAAGGCCGAAGGCCTTGCCACGCCATGGCGACGAGTGCTGAGCAGAACGGCGCCGAAGCCATTGCAGGCTCCGGCATGATGTTTCTGAAGAATTCGGTTCGCCCGATCAGACGAAACGGTTCCAGAGATTTTCCAGCCGTTCCTGGCGACCGGATTTCGGCTGCGGTTCGATCCCTTCGGCGATCACGCGGGCGGCGGCCTCTTCCAGGGTGCCCTTCAGCATGGCCTGCGCGGCCGGGGACTCCCATCCGGCATAACGGGCCTTGCGGGCGGCCTCCAGCTCGCCGCTTTGCAGAAGTGCAGCGGCGCATTTCAGCGCGCGGGCGCAGGTGTCCATGCCCCCGACATGGGCCAGGACCAGATCCTCGGGGTCCAGGCTTTGCCGGCGGATCTTGGCGTCAAAGTTGGTGCCGCCGGTGGTGTATCCGCCCGCCTTGAGGATTTCATAGAAGGCCAGCGCCTTTTCGGCGTGGTTGTTGGGGAACTGATCGGTGTCCCAGCCGGACTGGTAGTCATTCCGGTTCATGTCGATCGACCCGAAGATGCCCAGCGCGGCGGCAAGCGCGATCTCGTGTTCGAAGCTGTGGCCCGCCAGGATTGCGTGGCCCTGCTCGATGTTGACCTTGACCTCCTTTTCAAGCCCGAAATCGACCAGGAAGCCGTAAACCGTGGCCACGTCATAGTCGTACTGGTGCTTCGAGGGTTCCTGCGGCTTGGGCTCGATCAGGATCGTGCCCTTGAAGCCGATCTTGTGCTTGTAGTCCACGACCTGCTGCAGGAAGCGGCCAGCATGCTGGCGTTCGGCCCGAAGATCGGTGTTCAGAAGGGTCTCATAGCCTTCGCGTCCGCCCCACAGAACGTAATTCTGCCCGCCCAGACGGTGAGTCACATCCATATTGGCCTTCACCGTTGCTGCCGCATAGGCATACACATCCGGGTCGGGATTGGTGGCCGCGCCGGCCATCCAGCGGCGGTGGCTGAACAGGTTCGCCGTGCCCCAGAGGAGCTTTGCCTTGTGCTTTTCCTGCTTTTCGCCGAGGTAATCGGCGATCTCGTTCAGGTTCCGCAAGGATTCGGCGAAGGTCGCGCCTTCGGGGCGAACGTCGGCGTCGTGAAAGCAGTAGAAGGGTTGGCCCAGGATGTCGAACATTTCGAACGCGACATCGGCCTTGAGCTTTGCAAGTTCCATCGTGTCGCCGAACCAGGGGCGTTCAAAGGTCTGTCCGCCAAAGGGGTCGCCGCCGGGCCATGCGAAGCTGTGCCACCACGCGACGGCAAAGCGCAGGTGGTCCTCCAGCCGCTTGCCCATGACGATTTCGTCGGGGTTGTAGTGGCGGAAGGCGAATTCGTTTGTGCTTTCCGGCCCCTCGTACCGGATGGCGGGAATACCCTTGAAGAAGTCGGTCATGTCAGGTCCTTGATGGCGGATTGGGCTGCGCGGAACCTTGCATGGCCCGCGTCAAAGGCGTCCTTCAGGGAAGGATCGGGGTTAATGGTGCGGGCGATCTGCGGCAGGGTGGCGATTTCGGCCCCGGCGCCGGTCGCGGCCATCAGGCCCAGGCGAGCGGCCCCGAAGGCCCCGCCGAAATCGCCCGCCACGGGCAGCTGCACCGGGCAATCCAGCGCCGTCGCGAGCAACTTAAGCCAGTAGTCAGAGCGCGAGCCGCCCCCGACCGCCAGCAGATGTTCCAGCCTCGTGCCGGTCGCGGCCAGCGCATCACGGCTGTCGCGGATCGCATAGGTCACGCCCTCCAGCACCGCGCGGGTGGCGGCCTGACGGTCGGTGGCATGTTCCAGCCCGACAAAGGCGCCCCGAACGCTGGCCGAGTTCAGCGGCGTCCTTTCGCCGCCCAGATAGGGCAGGAAGATCGTCTTTCCGGGGGGTTGCAGGTCGCCCAGTTCTGCGGTCAGCCGCGCCGCGTCGGTGCCTACCAGCCGCGCATACCAGTTCAGCGCATCGGTCGCGGCCAGGATCACGCCCATCTGGTGCCAGGTGTCGGGCAGGGCATGGCAGAAGGTGTGCACCGCCGTTGCCGGGTCGGGCTGATAGCCGTCGTTTGCCGCGAACAGCACGCCCGAGGTGCCCAAGGAGACGAAGGCCTCGCCCGCGCGGACCACGCCCACCCCAACGCCCGAGGCTGCGTTGTCGCCGCCGCCACCGGCAACGACCACGCCCTTCGGCAGGCCCCAGCGGTCTGCCAGTGCATCGCGCAGGGTGCCTGACACCTGACTGCCCTCGACCAGCCGGGGCATCTGGGCACGCGACAGGCCGGTTGCCGCCAGCAGATCGTCAGACCAGTCACGCCGCCCGGTATCCAGCCAGCTGGTCCCGGCGGCATCCGACATTTCGCCCACATGCTCGCCCGTCAGCCAGAGGCGCAGGTAATCCTTCGGCAGAAGAACCTTGGCGACCTTTTCCCAGACACGCGGTTCGTGGCGCCGCACCCACACCAGCTTGGGCGCGGTGAAGCCGGGAAAGACGATGTTGCCGGTGATACGACGGAACATTGGGTCGCCGTCCAGCTCGGCTGCCTCTGCGTGGCTGCGGGTGTCGTTCCACAGGATGCAGGGGCGCAACACCTCGTCCGCCGCATCAAGGATCGTGGCGCCGTGCATGTGGCCTGACAGGCCGATGCCCCTGACCGCCCCCAGCCCCCTGGCCGCCAGTGCATCCAGCACGGTTTCGGCGGCGGTGATCCAGTCGGACGGGGCCTGTTCGCTCCATCCCTCATGCGGCCGGCTTACGGTAAGCGGGGCCGTGGCTTCGGCCAGGACCGTCTGGTCCTCGCCGATCAGGATGCCCTTCAACCCGGATGTGCCTAGGTCCAGCCCGATGTACATGTCAGGCCGCCTTCGCTGGCTTCTTGCCCAGGATGATCATGCCCAGGATGTCCTCGTCGGTCACTTCATCGACGTTGACGGTGCCGACCAGCTGACCGTTCTTCATCACGGATGCCCGGTCGCACAGCTTCATCACGTTGTGGATGTCGTGTTCGATCAGGAAGATGCCCAGGCCCTGCGCCTTCAGCTCCTGGATCAGTTCGGACACCATCTGGGTTTCATGCGGCCCCAGCGCGGCGGTGGGTTCGTCCATGATCAGGATCTTGGCGTTGAAATAGACCGCGCGTGCGATGGCGACCGACTGACGCTGCCCGCCCGACAGTGCGGACACAGGCACGTTGAACTTGCGGAAGTTCGGGTTCAGCCGCCCCATGATCTTGCGTGTCTCGGCCTCCATGGCGCTTTCGTCGACGAAGCCGAAACTGTTCACGATCTCGCGCCCGAGGAACAGGTTCGAGGCAGCGTCCAGGTTGTCGGCCAGCGCCAGCGTCTGGTAGATCGTCTCGATGTTCAGCGCGCGCGCATCGCGCGGATTGTTGATCTCGACTTCCTTGCCATTGATGAAGATCTGCCCGCTGTCGGCCTTGTAGGCGCCCGACAGACACTTGATCAGCGTGGACTTGCCCGCACCGTTGTGGCCCAGCAGGCCCACGACTTCGCCGGGGTAAAGATCGACCGTGACGTGATCGACGGCCTTGATCCCCCCGAAGGCGATCGAGATGTCACGCATTTCGACAAGAGGGGTTCCGGTTCTGTCTACCATGATCTTGGCCCCTTCACTTGATGCGCTTGCGGTAAACGATGTCGAGGAACACGGCGAACACCAGGGCGATGCCGATCACGATGCGCTGGTACGAGCCGTCGCCGAATCCGATCAGCACCATGCCGGTTTGCAGGCTGGTCAGGATCAGCGCGCCGATGATCGCGCCATGGATCGTGCCCACGCCGCCGGCCAGCGAGGTGCCGCCCACGACGGCCGCAGCGATGACGTAAAGCTCGTCCAGGTTGCCCATCGCGTTGGTGGCGCTGTTCTGGCGGGCCGAGCCGATGACAGCCGCGATCCCGGCCAGCGCCCCCATCAGGGTGAAGATCTTCACCGTCATCGCGCGCGTGTTGATGCCCGACAGCGTCGCCGCCTCGGGGTTGCCGCCGATGGCAAAGACATAGCGGCCGAAGCGCGTGCGGGTCATCAGGACCGTCATGAAGATGGCCACCGCTATCATGATCAGCACCGGATAGGCGTAGCCGTGGCCGAAGCTGGCGCAGACATCGGTATAGATCGTGTCGTTCGCCTGAGCACAGGCCGGTGGCTCCTGGCCAAGCTGGCTGTAGTACTTCTGAATGTTTCCGCGCGGCCAGATGTAGGAGTTGAACAGCGCCGTCGTGCCGATGATGACCGCGCAGACCAGGCCGATCACGAAGGTTTCGGCCCAGACAGGGCGCAGCGGGAACCCGTGCCGCTGGCGCGACTTGCGACCGTTCAGGAAGGCCCAAACCACGAAGGCGCAGGCGATCACGCCGAAGATCCAGCTGCCGGTGCGGCCCAGCGCCCCGAAGGAGCCGCCGCCGATCAGCGAGAAGGTCTCGTCCAGGGGCGCGATGGTCTTGCCGCCGGCAACCAGGAAGGCCGCGCCGCGCCACACCAGAAGGCCGCCCAGCGTGACGATGAAGGCGGGGATCGACAGGTAGGCGATCAGCACTCCCTGGAACGCACCGATCAGCGCACCCATGACGATGCCGAAGATGACCGTGATGATCCAGATCGACGGATGGCCCAGCCCCAGCGCCGGTGTCAGGTATTCGACCTGCAACAGGCCCATGTACATGCCCACCATGCCCATGATCGAACCCACCGACAGGTCGATGTTGCGGGTGATGATGACCAGCACCATGCCCGTGGCCATGATCCCGATATAGGCGGTCTGCACCGAAAGGTTCCACAGGTTTCGCGGCGTCAGGAAGCCGTTCGCCTCGGCCTGGCTGGCGCCCAGCAGCATCGAGGGACGGCCAAGGACGAAGGTCGAATAGGCCTCGAAGGCCAGCCAGATCAGCAGCAGCGCGCCGACCATGCCCAGAAGGCGCGGATCGATCTCGGTTGCGCGCAGGAAACGGGTGAAGCCGCTTTCCTTGGATGCTTGGGAAGCAGGGGAATGGGGGGTGTCGGTCATGTCCTCGTCCAGCCTGAGAGGGGATGGGCCTGTGCCGATGCCGTGCGCGGGGAAAGCGCAGCTTCAGGCCCCGGCTTAGGGGCGACGGACCGGCCAGAAGAAGGCGACCGGCGCCGCCCCTGCGGGACGGCGCCGGCAATCAGACCAGATTACTGGCAGGCAGGAACGTCGGGCATCGCGCCTTCGCAGGCCTGTTCCTTGGAGATGTGGCCCGCTTCGATCGCGACGCCGATCGTTTCCTTGGTGATCGGGGTCGGGGTCAGCAGGATGGCATTCATCTCGATGCCCTTCTCGCCGCCCGAGAACTTGACCGCGCCCGGGATCGAGTCCAGCGCCGCGCCTTCAGCCAGCGCCGAGGCGATTTCGCCCGCGGCCTTGCCCAGCTGGCGGGCGTCCTTCCAGACCGAGACGGTCTGCGTGCCGCGCGCCACGCGGTTGATCGCGGCAAGGTCGCCGTCTTGTCCGCCCAGCGGAACGTTCAGGCCCTGCGCGGCCAGCGCAGCCGCCACACCGCCCGCCATGCCGTCGTTCTGTGCCAGAACGGCATCGATCTGGTTGTTGTTGGCGGTCAGGATCTGTTCCATGTTCTTCTGGGCATTCTCGGGCTTCCAGCCGTCCGAGTTCGCCTCGCCGACGATCTTGATGTCGCCCGAGGCCACGGCCGCACCGATCACCTCTTCCATGCCCTGACGCAGGAAGCCGACGTTCGGGTCGCCCGGGTCGCCCTTGATGATGGCGTAGTTCCCCTTGGGCACCAGCTTGTACACTTCCTGGGCAATGATGCGGCCGACGCCGACGTTGTCGAAGGTCAGGTAGAAGGTGCGGTTGTCCTCGATCAGGCGGTCATAGCCCACGACCGGGATGCCTTCGGCAGCGGCCTTCTCGATGGCCGGGCCGATGGCGTCCTTGTCCCAGGCGTTGATGACCAGCGCATCCACGCCCTGCGCGATCAGCGCGTCGATGTCCGACAGCTGCTTTTCGGCCGAGGACTGGGCGTCCGCCGAGACATATTCGTTGCCGGCGGCTTCGATCGCGGCCTTCATCGCGGCTTCGTCGATCTTCCAGCGCTCTTCCTGGAACTGGGCCCACGAAACACCGATCTTCTTGCCTTCGGCCAGAGCGGCGGACGAGAAGCCGGTCACCGCCAGGACGGCGGCGAGAATTGCGGTACGCATATGTATCCTCCCTATGGATCGGCCATGTTTGACCGGCCCGGCAGATTCGCCGAACGGAAAAAGCCTGCCGTCAATAATTTCAGTTGTCAAAATAAAAATCGTCGTAAAAGCTGAGGTCACATGCCCTGACCCGACCGGCGCGGGCATGGCGGGACGAATGCCTGACAGTTTCCGCAGACGTGGCGCCATTTTACTTCGGAGATCAAAGAAATGCCACCGAAGGCAATCCGTCCGGGCAGCAGCGAGGCGCACAGGGGTGTCGGCCCGCTGATTCCACCGCTGGCAGAATCACAGCGCCCGCTGCGTCAGCAGGTGTTCGAACTGGTGCGTGCTGCGGGGCTGATGCCGCGGGTCCAGGTGGCCAAGGATCTCGGGATCAGTCCGGCCTCGGTCACGACGATAACCTCGGAACTGATCGACGCGGGCCTGATCGAGGAGGTCGCAGCCCAGCGCGACGGCGAGGCCGGGCGCGGCCGCCCGGCCGTGGCCCTGGGTGTGCGCGCCGAGGCACATCGTGTCGCGGGAATGAAGCTGTCCGACCGGGAACATACCGCCGTGATCGTCGATTTCGCAGGCCGGCTGATCGCGGATGACGTCATTCCCAGACGCCCCGGACCGATGTCGGTCAACGAAATCCTTGATGCGATCGAGACCTTGCTGGACAGGGTCTGCATCAAGGCCGGCATGTCCAGGGCCGATCTGTCCGCCGTGGGGATCGGCGTGCCCGGCTTTGTCGATTCTGCCGAAGGCATGGTGCTGTGGTCATCGGTTCTGGCCGACCGGGCGGTGAACCTGTCGAATGCCGCCAGCGCCCGGCTGGGCCTTCCCGTGGCCATCGACAACGACGCGAACCTGGTGGCATTGGCCGAACTGTGGTTCGGTGCGGGCCGCAGCCTGCCGGATTTCGCCGTGGTCACCATCGAACACGGCGTGGGCATGGGCTTCGTGATGAACCACCGGATCTATCGCGGTGCGCAGCGCGTCGGGATGGAACTGGGCCACACCAAGGTGCAGCTGGATGGTGCGCTTTGCCGCTGCGGTCAGCGCGGCTGCCTGGAGGCCTACATCGCCGACTATGCGCTTGCCCGCGAGGCAACGACCGCGCTGAACTGGGGGCACAAGGAAAGCCAGCCGATCAACGTGCTGCTGGAAAGCCTGTATGATCACGCCAAAGCCGGAAATGCGACGGCCAAATCCATCTTCCGCCGGGCCGGGCGCTACCTGGCGGTTGGCCTGTCGAACGTGGTCAACCTGTTTGACCCTTCGCTGATCATCCTGTCGGGCGAACGGATGCGCTATGATTATCTTTACGCCGCAGAGACACTGGCCGAGATGGAAAACCTGGTCATTGCAACCGGCCGCCCCCGACCGCCGATCGAGATTCATGCCTGGGGCGACCTGCTCTGGGCCCATGGCGCCGCCGCCCTGGCGCTTTCGGCCGTCACCGAGGCGATTCTGACCGGCCAGGTCCTTGGCGTGGCAGCCGAATAGACCTGCCTGCCTTGCGCCCGAGGCCGCACGGCAGGAAGGCGTGGGTCAACGGGTTTCCTCGGCCAGCAGGGCGGCCAGCCCGGCGGGATAGTCCGGGTAAAGCAGGCGGACACCCAGTTCGGTCTTGATCCGGTCGTTCCGCACCCGCTTGGAATCGGCGTAGAAGGCGCGTTGCATCGGCGTCATCTCGGCCTCTTCGAACGGGACGGCCGGCGGATCGGGCAACCCCAGAAGGCGGGCGGCATGGCTCAGCACCTCTTCGGGCGGGCAGGGGTTGTCGTCGCAGACGTTGTAGGCGGCGCCCGGATTCGGATGGCGGATCGAGGCTTCCAGCACCTGGGCGATGTCCTCGACATGGATGCGGCTGAAGACCTGGCCGGGCTTGATGATCCGCCGCGCGGTGCCGTCGCGCACCTTCTCGAAGGGGCCGCGACCGGGGCCGTAGATCCCGGCAAGACGGAAGATGTGGACCGGCAGGCCGGTATCCAGCCATTGCCGTTCGGCCACCACGCGCTGTCGGGCGCGGTCGGATTGCGGGGTCAGGGGTGTTGTTTCGTCCACCCAGCCGCCCTGATGGTCGCCATAGACGCCGGTGGTGGACAGATATCCCACCCATTCCACCTTCGCTTGCGCGATTGCTGGAACCGCCTGCAGGAAGGGATCGCCCAGCGCATCGGGGGCGGCCGAGGCCAGGATATGCGTGGCCTCGGCCAGGGCGGGTGCCAGATCACCCGGCCAGAGCAGCGGTTCGACGCCCTCTGCGCGGAAGGCCTCGGCCTTGGCGGGGTTGCGTGTGGTGCCCACGATGCGCCAGCCCTGCGGTATCAGGCGGCGGGCAAGGGCGCGGGCGGAATAGCCGTGGCCGAGGGAAAGAAGCATGGACATGCGCGCGACTATCGGGGGCCGCGGGGCCGGGTGCAAGGGCTTGCGGCATCCGGCGGCCTGGCCCAATCTGCAAGCCGGAGGTAGGGGATGGTTCAGGGACTGAAAGGCGCGCTGACGCTGACGGGGCCGGAAGCCTGCCTGGCCTATTACCGTGACTGGGCGGCCAGTTACGATGCGGGTTTCGCGGCAGACATGCAGTATCTGCTGCCGGCCCATGTCGCGGCAGCCTTCGCTGGAACCGCCGCCGGCAGGCCGGTGCTGGACGTTGGCGCCGGCACCGGCCTTCTTGCGGAACGGCTGCGCGAGATGGGCTTTACCGGCGAGATTGATGCTGTGGATTTCTCGGCCGAGATGCTGGCCCGGGCCGCGGAAAAGCGGCTCTATTCCAGCCTTTTCCGCGCCGATATCACCCGGCCGCTGACCCTGCCGCGGCGGTATGGCGGGATCGTCAGTTCAGGAACCTTCACCGCCGGCCATGTCGGGCCAGAGGCCTTTCCGAACCTTTTGGATGTCGCCCTGCCCGCCGCGCAGTTCGCGCTGTCGATCAACCGCCGGGTCTGGGAAGCAGCAGGCTTCGACCGCGCGCTCGATGGCCTGGCGCGCGAGGGCCGGATTGCCGGGCTTCAGCTGATCGAGGTCGAGATCTATGGCGCGGCAGCGGCGGCGCTGGATGCCGAACATGCCGGCGACCGGGCGCTGATCGCGCTGTTCCGTTCGGTCTGAACCGCTGTCGCAATCCCTTCACTTGCAGAGGGGCGCGGCTTCCGGCTTATATGCCGGATCAACCGCAGGACCCGCGATGCAGGACGACCCTCACTCTGCCATTCTCAGCCCGGAAGTTCCGGCATCCGAAAGCTTTACCGATGCCGCCGCTGCGGTCGACCGGCTGCAGCTGCTTTACGACAGGGCAACCGGTTTCCTTGTGGACCAGTTCCAGGCGACGATCGGCAAGGGCCATCCCGGCCGCCGTGTGCGGGCCTTCTACCCGGAAATCCGCCTGACCGTGACCAGCTTCGACAAGGTCGATTCGCGCCTGTCATTCGGTCATGTCTCGGCACCCGGAACCTATGCGACGACGGTCACCCGGCCCGACCTGTTCCGCAACTACCTGATCCAGCAGATCGAGCTTCTGGTGCGCAACCACGGTGTGCCGGTGCAGATCGGCGTGTCCGACACGCCGATCCCGGTGCATTTCGCCGTGGGCGGCAATCCCGGTCTGTCGGTGCCGCAGGAAGGCGTGATGGATTTCTCGCTGCGCGACGTGTTCGATGTGCCCGACCTGGCGACGACCAACGATGACATCGTGAACGGAACGCTGACGCGATATGACGACGGTTCGGCCCCGTTGGCGCCGTTCACCGCGCAGCGTGTGGATTACAGCCTGGCGCGCCTGTCGCACTATACCGCGACCGACCCGACGCATTTCCAGAACCACGTCCTGTTCACCAACTATCAGTTCTATGTGGACGAGTTCGAGGCCTATGCCCGCGCCGCCCTGTCCGACCCGCGGTCCGGCTACACCAGTTTCGTGGCCACCGGGAACCAGGAGATCACGTCGCCCGATGGGGTGATCCAGCCCACGGCGAAGATGCCGCAGATGCCGACCTACCATCTGAAACGGGCAGACGGGAACGGGATCACCCTGGTCAACATCGGGGTGGGGCCGTCCAATGCCAAGACCGCGACCGACCACATCGCTGTCCTGCGGCCCCATGCCTGGCTGATGGTCGGCCACTGTGCCGGGCTGCGCAACAGCCAGAGCCTGGGCGATTTCGTCCTCGCCCATGCCTACCTGCGCGAGGATCACGTCCTGGACGACGATCTGCCGGTCTGGGTGCCGATCCCTGCCCTTGCGGAAATCCAGATCGCGCTGGAACAGGCCGTGGCCGAGGTCACCAAGCTGGAAGGCTATGAGCTGAAGCGGATCATGCGCACCGGCACCGTCGCCACGATCGACAACCGCAACTGGGAGCTGCGCGACCAGTCCGGCCCCGTCCGCCGCCTGTCGCAGTCGCGCGCCGTGGCGCTGGACATGGAAAGCGCCACCATCGCGGCGAACGGATTCCGCTTCCGGGTGCCCTACGGCACGCTGCTCTGCGTCAGCGACAAGCCGCTGCATGGCGAGCTGAAGCTGCCCGGCATGGCGTCCGACTTCTACAAGACGCAGGTCAGCCGGCATCTCCAGATCGGCATCCGCGCGATGGAACGCCTGCGCGAGACCCCGCTTGCGCGCATTCACAGCCGGAAACTGCGGTCATTCGAGGAAACCGCTTTCCTGTGATCCCGCGAAAACGGCGTCAAATGTCCCGGGCGCAATGTTCCGGGGTTGATTTTGGCGGCGAAACTGTGTGTTTGGGCGATGGCCCCGGTTCCGGGGAGGGGAAGCCCCGCATGGCGGGGTTCAGGCGTGAACAGAACCCAAATGATAACAAACGAAGGATGATCCGATGTCCAAACCGATGACCAAGACCCAGCTGGTGGCTGCCGTCGCCGAAGCCATGGGCAGCGACAAGAAGACCGCCGGCGCCGCGCTGGAGGCCATCGCTACGGTGGTATCGCGCGAAGTCGCCGCGGGTGGCACCGTCACCATTCCGGGCCTCGGCAAGGTCGCCTGCAAGGCCCGTCCCGAGCGTCAGGTCCGCAACCCCGCCACGGGCGAGACGATGACCAAGCCTGCCGACAAGCAGGTGAAGTTCGCCATCGCCAAGGCGCTGAAGGACGTGGTGAACGGCTGAGGCTGCACCGGATCGGCATTTCGTGAAAGGGTCGCCCACGGGCGGCCCTTTTGCTTGGAGGGCGCGCATGGCAAGGGTCACGGGCATCGGCGGCATCTTCTTCCGGGCGCGGGATCCGGCGGCGCTGAGCGACTGGTACCGGATCCATCTGGGCATCACGCAGCCCGAGATCGCCGTCTGGATGCAGGAGGCCGGGCCGACAGTCCTTTCGCCTTTTGCCGCCGATACCGACTATTTCGCGCCCGGCAGGCAATGGATGCTGAACCTGCGCGTCGATGACCTGGCGGGCCTGATCAGCCGGCTGCGGGATGCGGGCATAGCGGTCGAAACCCGGGCTGACTGGGATGGCGACGGCAGCCATGGCAAATTCGCCCGCATCCATGACCCCGAGGGCACGCCGATCGAACTGTGGCAGCCGCCGCCGGCTTGACCTTCCGCGCGGCGGCAGGCACCAACCCCGGATGGATTTCCGCGCGCTTCTTCTTGGCACGGTCTTTGCGGCCATGTGGTCCTCGGCCTTCGCCACCGCGCGGGTGATCGTCGCCCATGCCCCGCCCTTGGTGGCGCTGTCGGTGCGCTTCCTGATTTCCGGGCTGATCGCCATTGTGATTGCCCGTGCGCTGGGCCAGACCTGGCGCCTGCCGGCGGCACAGGCCCGCGCGGTCATCCTGTTCGGCCTGTGCCAGAACGGGGCTTACCTTGGCCTGAACTTCATCGCCATGCAGTGGGTGGAAGCCTCGCTTGCCGCGATCATTGCCGCATCCATGCCGCTGATCGTGGCGGCGCTGGGCTGGCTGCTCTTTCGCGAGAGGGTGGCGCCACTGGGCATGGCCGGGCTGATCGCGGGGCTGGCCGGCGTCGGACTGATCATGGGCACACGGCTTTCCGGCGGGGCCGACCTGCTGGGCGTCTTGCTGTGCATCGCTGGCGCGGTGGCGCTCGCGGTGGCCACGCTGACGGTGCGGGGGGCATCTTCGGGTGGCAATCTGCTGATGGTCGTGGGGTTGCAGATGCTGGTTGGTTCACTTGTGCTGGGGCTGATTTCCGCAAGAACAGAGACGATTTCCGTGCGCTGGTCCCCGGCCTTCCTGGCTGCATTCGCCTATCAGATCGCTGTTCCCGGCCTTTCTGCCACGCTGATCTGGTTCGCCCTGGTCGGGCGGATCGGCAGCACGCGCGCCGCCACATTCCATTTCCTGAACCCTTTCTTCGGCGTCGCCATCGCTGCTGCGCTGCTGGGCGAACGTGTCCGGCTGCTGGATCTTGTCGGCGTGGCCATTGTCATGGCCGGGATCCTGGCTGTGCAGCTGTCGCGCAGCCGGCCCAAGCCGACCGGCACCCCCGAACAGGGTGCCCTGTGACCTTGCGATCTGCCTGTCACAGACCGACAGGTTGCCCCACGACAACGAAATGCAGCGCCTCGGGCTGGTAGAGCCGGGCAGCGACGCGCCGGATGTCATCCATCGTCACCGCCTCGATCTTGGCGTTGCGGGTCACGGCATAGTCGATCGGCATGCCTTCCATCTGCATCCCAACCAGGATGCTGGCGATCCGGCTGTTGCCATCGAAGCGCAGCGGGTAGGAACCGGTGAGATAGGTCTTGGTGTCGGCCAGTTCCCGTTCGGAAAGCCCTTCGGCCGCGATCCGCGCCCATTCGGCGCGCAGGACGGCGATCGCTTCGGCCACCTTGTCGTTCGATGCCGAAAACTGGCCCAGATACATGTCGGCAAGATCGTAACTTACCAGATAGCTGCCGATTCCATAGGTCAGGCCGCGCTTTTCCCGCACTTCGGACATCAGCCGAGAGGTGAAGCGGCCCCCGCCCAGCGCCTCGTTCAGGATGAAGGCGGCGAAGAAGTCCGGGTCCTCGCGCGGAATGCCGATGTGGCCGAACAGAACGGTGGATTGCGGCGTGGGAAAGTCGATGACGGTGACGCCCGGGGGCAGCCGCACCTCGGCCGGGCCAGGCAGAGGGGCGCCGGTCGCGGGCAGGTCGCCCAGCAGCCGGTCGAGCAGCGGGCCCAGTTCGTCTGCGGTTATGTCGCCCGCCGCCGAGACATAGACCCTGTCGCGGGCAAGCGCCGCCCGGTGGGCGGCAACGACATCGTCGCGGGTCAGCGCGGCCACGGTTTCCAGGGTGCCGTCGCCGATTGAGCCATAGGGATGGTTGCCGAAGGCCAGTTCGTTGAACCGGCGCGCGGCAAGTTTCGAGGGATCCTTCTCGTATGACCGCAGGATCGACAGCACCTGTTCGCGCACCCGGTCGATCGCATCCTGATCGAAGCGCGGGTTGACCAGCGCCTCGCGCAGCAGCGTGACGGCCTGATCCCGGTTTTCCGTCAGGAAGCGCGCCGAGACGCCGACCGAATCGGCGCCCGCGTCAAAGGTGAATTCCGCCGCCAGCGCATCCCGCGCCTCGGCAAATGCGCGGCTGTCCATCTGTCCCGCGCCTTCTTCGATGAGCGCGGTCATCAGGTTGACCGCCCCGCGCTTGCCCGGCGCATCCAGCGAGGTGCCGCCGCGGAACTGGATTTCCAGCGCGGTGAAGGGGATGTTGTGATCCTCGACCAGCCAGGCGGTGATCCCGCCCGGAGAGGTGACCTGCTTGATGTCCAGTTCAGCCCGCGCGGGTGTGGCCAGGGCCAGAAAGACTGCGAAAAGGGCGCGGATCATTCGGTGACCTCCTGGCCGGTAGGAACGGCGGGCACGGCTTCGGGTGCCGGTGTGCCGGCGGCGGTGTCGGTGTCCGGGCGGGTCAGCCAGCCGGTTACGGCGTTCCTGCGGTCAAAGACCTTTTCTGCGGCGGCCATGATGTCGGCCTCGGTCACTGCGGACAGGGCCTCGTCCCAGCTGTCGATGTCGTCCAGCGAAAGGCCGATGGACAGGCCCTCGCCATAGCGGCGGGCAAGGCGCATCACATCGTCGCGCGAATAGATGTCGGCGGCGCGGACCTTGGTGCGGATGCGCTCCAGCGCCGCGGGGTCGGGGCCGGTTGCCAGGAAATCGGCGATCACCCGGTCCAGTGCGGCCTCGGCCTCGGCCAGGCCGACACCGGGGGCGGGCACGACGATCAGGCCGAAGGTGGCATCGTCGATCGAGGTTCCGTCGTAGAAGGCGGTGGAGTAGACGGCGGTCTGGCTGTCGAATTGCAGGGCGCGGGCCAGCACCGAGGTCTGGCCCGACCCGCCCAGAAGCTCGGCCAGGACGGTCAGGGCGGCGGCCTCCTTCTGGTCGCCGGGATTGCGTTCGGGGGCAAGGTAGGTTCGGAAGACATAGGGTTCCGACACCCGTTCGTCGGCCAGGCTCAGCCGCCGTTCGGCCAGTTGCGGGGGTTCCTGCGGGCGGTTGCGCGGGGCAATGCCGTCCGAAGGGGCGATGGGGCCGTAATGTTCCTCGGCCAGCGCCTTGACGGCGGAAGGGTCCACGTCGCCCGCGATGACAAGCGTCGCGTTGTTCGGTGCGTAGAAGCGTTCATAGTAGGTCAGCGCCGCCGTGCGATCCAGCGCCTCGACCTCGTGCCGCCAGCCGATGACCGGAATGCCGTAGGGGTGGTTCAGGTATTGCGCCGCGCGCATCTGTTCCGTCAGGAGCGCGCCCGGGGACGAGTCGGTGCGCTGGGCGCGTTCCTCCAGGATCACCTGGCGTTCGGTGGCCACGTCCTCCTCGGTCAGGCGCAGGTTGCGCATCCGGTCGGCTTCCATCTGCATCACCAGGTCAAGCCGATCGGCGGCGATGCGCTGGAAGTAGGCGGTGTAGTCCCACGAGGTGAAGGCGTTGTCGTCACCGCCCTGCGCCTCCACGATGGCGGAAAACTGGTTCGGCCCGACCGTATCGGTGCCCTTGAACATCAGGTGTTCCAGGAAATGCGCGATACCGGAATGGCCCGGCGGTTCATCGGCCGCGCCGACGCGATACCAGATCATCTGCACGACGACTGGCGCGCGGTGATCCTCGATCACGACGACATTCAGCCCGTTGTCCAGCGTGAAGGTCGTCACCGGTTCGGCGGCAGCGGGAAGGGCAATGGCCAGCGCCAGCAGTGCGCTTCGGCCCAGGTGTCCGAGCATCGGGATTCCCCTCGTGGAAGTCACGGATAAGGTGCAGGGTTCGGACGGGCAATCAAGCCGTGCCGGCGTCGGGGCACGCGCTTGTTACTCGCCCTGCTTGGGCGGCGGTGCCGACGGCGTGCGCAGGCCCAGCAGGCGCCAGCGGGCCAGTTCGGCGTGCTGGTCAAGGCTCTGTTCGCGGTAGGCCTTGTAGTAGACGTTCACGTTGAACAGCCGTTCCAGGATACGTCCCTGGTTGTCGCGCCGCCATTGCAGGTCTTCCGCGGCGAGGGTCGAGCGGATCGAGGCATCCATTCCGAACCGCGCGGCATGGGCAAAAAGCGCGCTGTCGCCGGACGGAATGCCCCCGGCCGCGCCAGGTTTGCCGCCAAGGGCGATGGCTGCGTCTTCCTCGGGGTTGCGGTCGGTGCGGTTCGTACCGCCCGGGGTGGGCTCTGGCAGTTCGGTCAGGCTTTCCGGCATGGCCAGCGGCTTTGGCGGCACGATGCCGAATTCGTCCGGGCCGCTTCCGCTACGCAGGTTCATCAGCTGCGGATCGCCGCCGTTGCCACAGGCCGATAGGACAAGCACCGCCAACAGCGCGATGATCGCCTTGCCTCCTGCCGCGTGCATATGCCTGCCTCCGAACCGGTCTTGAGCTTCTCTTAGCCTAAAGCGATCCGGTCGTCACGGGGTCTTTGGTGTCTGCGGCGGAAGGGTTATCCATCCTTCGCCGACCCCTTGGCGAACACCACCAGGCCCAGCGCGCCGACGAAGATGGCAATGTCGGCCACGTTGAAGGCATAAGGATTCTCGATCCCGCAGCACGACATGTTCAGGAAATCGGCCACGGCGCCATAGGCGATGCGGTCGATCACGTTGCCCATGGCCCCGCCGACCAGCAGTCCGCCCGAAAGTTCTGCCTTCCAGTTGCCGCGCTCGGTCCGCATCCACCAGACCACCCAGCCCGAGATCGCCAGAGCCAAGGCAATCAGCCCCCAGCGCGCCACGTCAGAGCCGTGTGCCATGAGGCCGAAGTTGATGCCCTGATTCCACGCCATGCGAAAGACGAGGTAGGGGGGAAATACGTCGATCTCGCCCCGCTCGCGCAGGTTCAGGCCATGGACGATGGCCAGCTTGGTGATCTGGTCAAGGCCGAAGGTCGCGCCCGCGCTGATCCAGAACCGCCGCATCTCAGTGCCGGAAATGCCGCATGCCGGTGAACACCATGGCCAGGCCCCGCTCGTCCGCCGCCGTGATCACCTCGTCGTCGCGCATCGACCCGCCGGGCTGGATGATCGCCGTCGCCCCGGCCTCGGCCGCGGTGATCAGCCCGTCGGCGAAGGGGAAGAAGGCATCCGACGCCACGACCGAGCCTTTCGTCAGCGGCCCGGGCAGGCCCAGCGCCTCGGCCATGTCCTGCGCCTTGCGCGCGGCGATGCGGGTCGAATCGACCCGGCTCATCTGGCCCGCGCCGATGCCCACTGTGGCGCCGTCCTTCACATAGACGATCGCGTTCGACTTGACATGCTTGGCCACGGTCCAGGCGAACATCAGGTCGCGCAGTTCCGCCTCGGTCGGCGCGCGTTTCGTCACCACCTTCAGGTCGGACGCCGTGACATGCCCGGAATCCAGGTCCTGCACCAGGAACCCGCCCGCCACCTGCCGGAAGGCCAGGCCCTTCGCCTTCGGGTCCGGCAGCGCGCCCGTGGTCAGAAGCCGCAGGTTCTTCTTCGCCGCGAAGATCGCCTTTGCCTCGTCGGTCGCATCGGGGGCGATGACGACCTCGGTGAAGATCTTCACGATCTCTTCCGCCGTCGCCCCGTCCAGCACCTGGTTCAGCGCCACGATCCCGCCGAAGGCCGAGGTCTGATCGCACTGGTAGGCACGGATGTAGGCCTCGGTCAGGGTCGCTGCGGTGGCGACGCCGCAGGGGTTGGCGTGCTTGATGATCGCACAGGCCGGGGCGCCCCCGCCGAACTCCGCCACCAGTTCGAAGGCAGCGTCGGTGTCGTTGATGTTGTTGTAGGACAGCTCCTTCCCCTGCCACTGGCGCGCCGTCGCCACGCCGGGCCGGTGGCTGCCATCCACATAGAAGGCCGCTGCCTGATGCGGATTCTCGCCATAGCGCAGGGGCTGCGCCAGTTTCCCGGCAAAGCTGCGATACCGTGGCGTCGCTTCGCCGATCTGGTCCGCAAGCCAGGTCGAGACGGCGGTGTCATAGGCGGCGGTGCGGGAATAGGCGGTCAAGGCCAGCTTCTGCCGGAAGGCCATCGTGGTCGCCCCGTCATGCGCCTTCAGCTGATCCAGCAGCGCTGCATAATCCGCCGGGTCCGTCACCACGGTGACGAAACGATGGTTCTTCGCCGCCGCCCGGATCATCGCCGGCCCGCCGATGTCGATGTTCTCGATGCAGGTGGCGTGGTCGGCGCCTTTCGCCACCGTTTCCTCGAACGGGTAAAGGTTGACGATCAGAAGGTCGATCGGCTCGATCCCGTGCGCGGCCATGGCCACCAGGTGCTCGTCATCATCGCGAAGGGCCAGCAGCCCGCCATGCACGTTCGGATGCAGCGTCTTGACCCGGCCGTCCATCATCTCGGGGAACCCGGTCACGTCGCTGACATCGCGCACGGCCAGCCCCGCCGAACGCAGCATGCCGCTGGTCCCGCCGGTCGAGATCAGCTCTACCCCGTAGCTTGCCAGGGCGCGGGCCAGGTCCAGAAGGCCGGTCTTGTCCGACACCGAAATCAGCGCGCGGCCGATGGGAATGAGATTGGTCATGGCAAAACCCCTGCACTACCCGCCCAAGCCCAGGGGGTCGCCCGCTTCGGCGCCTTCCAGGTCCCGGATGGCCAGCGGAGTATCCTGTGCCTTCGCCAAGGTCCAGCCTATCCGGGTTTCGAACGTCCGCACCTGCCCGCGCAGCACGATCTGCCGGCACGGACGCGGGTCAAGCCGGCCCTTTTCCAGATAGGCCGAAGGCTCCAGCGACAGGACGACAGGCCCGGTGGCACGGAATAGCCAGATCTCGCCGCTGCGCAGTAACATCGAGACCGCGGTTCCTGCCGTGTCCAGGGTTGCTTCGACCTCGGGATGCAGGTGGAAGCGGACGGCAAAGCCCGTGCCATCCATCCGGGTCTGGGACATCACCTCCTCGAACCGGCGGCGGGCTTCGGCGGTCAGGGCAGTCAGGGTTTCGACTCCCGACAGGCGCCGGCCGTCGTGCGACAGGGTCAGGCTGCGCCCCGCAGTCAGGCCATGGCTGGAAAGCCAGCCGTCATGCGCAATGTAAAGATCGCTGCCCTCATGTCCCTGGATCAGCCGCGATTCCGTGACCGCGGCGCGGTATTGTAGCGCGTCGCCCGCCGCGCTGAGCCGGGATGAGGAAACGCCCTCCAGACAAAGCACCGAATGCGACTGCGTTGCGCGTGCAGCAAGCCGCCAGGCGGGTCCGAACTCGTCACCGGCGCCACAGCTGACCACCAGCGGGCGCCGGCCTGACGTCAGTTCGAAAGCCGCGGTAGAGGCGTGTGCCGTCAAGGCGGCGCGCCCTGCCGGAGGCGCAGAGGCATCGACGATCACCGAGGTCCGACGGCCGGAAAGGCGGGCAAATCCCATCGCGATGGCAGGCGGTGCGGCAAGGCGCGCGCCTGCGGCGGCCAAAGCCTGATCAAGCCGTCCCTCGATGCCCCGGTCGCCGCCGTGAAAGCGCGCAAGAGTGCCGTCGGCATGCCGCAGGGCCCGCAGCGTAGGGGCCGTGCGCGTGATCGCCCGCGACAGGGCGTCGGGCACCGGGTGGCCTGTCTCGGTCATCGTGGTGGCCGACCATGTCAGCAGGGTCAGGATGTCCATCAGTTCTTCGGGATTGCGGCTGGGAATGCCGCCTGCGCCATCGATGTCCGCATCGCAGGCGCCCGCCAGGGCAGCGGTCGCGGGGGCGATCAGTCGCTCCATTCCGATCAGCAACAGGCCGGCATGGATCAGGCCAGCCAGTGCCTCAAATCGCGGCAGGCCGGGGGGTGCGCCTTTCCAGCGGCGCGACAGAAAGGCGGCCTGCAGCGACAGGGCGCGGTGGAAGGCATCGGTCTGCGCGCGGTTACGGGCTGTCAGCAGGAATGTGGCGTGGTGGATCCAGCGGATGATCCTGCGTCCGGTCAGTTCGGGTGACCAGCCCGGTCCCTTGCCTGTGCCGAAGCGGGCGATCCAGTCCCAGGTCCAGTCCTGCGCCCGCCGGCGCGCGGTCGGGGTGCCGAAGGCGGCCAGATCGTCCAGCCAGGAAAACCCTTGCGCCGCAGCGACGAAAGCGGGGTCGGGTGCCAGATCCCACAGCGGCGTTCCGGGGGCTTCGGCCAGATGCCCGGCCAGAAGGATATGTCCCGCTGTCAGCCGCTTTCCATGGGCATAGACCCCGATCGACCGCGGTTCGGGCTGCATGACAAATCCGCTGGCGACCCGCGCCCTGCGGGCCGCGAGTATGGCCAGCCGATCCGCCAGACTGACCATCCGTTCTGATGCCGCGCCAGTGCCGCCCATGCCCTGCCCCGTCGCCTGATGCGCCCGGTTGGCCCGGGTTCTCGCAGACAGCATAGCCTCGGGCGGCAGGTCCTGTCACGTCAAAGGCAGATCACAGCCGTCAGGCCAGATGGTCGATCCGTGCCATGAACTGGGCCAGGGTTTGCACCTCATCCAGCCAGCGCCGCACCAGACGGGGATCGTGGGGCGCACCATGGACGCCGGCCGGGATCTCGCGCGAAAGGACTGCCTCGATCGCCATGGCCACGGGAACCGACACCAGCCGCGACATCGCCGTGCCGCGCGCATCGCCCCAGGCATCCAGTGCCCAGGTTTCGTGGAACACGGGTCGTCCGTCGCGTTCTGCCTTCAGCGAGACGAAAAGAACCACGCGGTCCGGCTCGCCCTCGGCATAGGCGTTGTCCTTCAAAAGCGCCGCAGCCCGGGCTTCCAGTGCGGCGTTGATCTCGGCCAGGGGCTTGCCCTCCAGTGCCTCGATTTCGCGGAAGATGGGCGCCCAGGCATCGGCCCAGCCGTTCAGCCGGATCGTGCCCCGGACGAAGTCCTTGACCTTCCAGTGCTTCTCGAACCGGTATTCCTCCATGAAGGGATAGCTGTCGCGGTTCGGATAGACCTCGAAGCTTTCCGGCACCGGCAGCGGCGCATCATAGCGGGTGATCGCCTCCCACGGGCGGCTGACCCGCAGTTCTGTGAAGTGCCGCAGGCTACGCGAAGGCGACCGCAGGGCCTTCAGCACACCCGCCGGGGCCCAGCTGAACTTGTAGCGGAAGGCGTTCGGGATCTTCGGCACCCCGCCGCAGTAGCTGGTGAAGCTCAGCACGTTGTCGTTGTGATAGGCCTTCGACGCGCGATAACGCGCCACCAGGTCATGCGCCATGAGGTGGTCGATGCCCGGGTCGAGGCCGACCTCGTTGATCGAGACCAGCCCCTTTTCCCGGAAGTCCTGATCCAGCGCCCGCATCTCGGGGGCGATGTAGCTGGAGGAGCAGAAGTTCGCCCCCTTCTCCAGACACAGCTTCGCGATGGCCACATGCTGGTCGGCCGGCAGCATCGATACGGCGATGTCTCCGGGCTTCAGCGCCTCGGCCAGGGCCTCCAGGCTGAAGGGGCGGATGTCCTGCGTGAGGTCACCCACCTCGGCGCGCGCCTTTTCGACCGTGCGGTTCCAGACGGTGACGGGATGCCCGCCCTGAATCAGCCGCCGCAGCCCCGGTATCGACGACAGCCCCGTGCCGCACCAATGGATCGTCATGCTTGCCTCCCTGTCAGATCGTGGCGATGTGGCGGTCGAATTCCGCCTTGGCGCGGCCCCAGACGCCCTTGTCCAGGTCCGTCAGCGTCAGAAGCGACGGCAACAGCTGCGCGGCGTAATCCTGCGAGGATTCCACCGGCATCAGGCTGGGCAGATTGTCGATCGCCATCACGTCCAGCGGGGGCGCGTCATGCACCCGCAGCGCTGGCGCCGCCCAGTCGGTCGCCCGGTCATAGACCTTGATCGGCGAGAAATCACTGGTCGGGTCGCAGGCGATGTCGCCGATCACCGTCAGCTTGCGCGGCGCGGTCTTCGCCGAAGCGGGAACAAAGACCGGGCAACCCGGTCGCGCCAGGATGCAGTTCAGGAAGATCTCGTGCTGCAGCACTTCCGGGAATGGCCCGCCGTGCGCCGTTTCGGCCATGTCCCATTTCGTGACCGGAACGCCCATCGCGTCGCACAGGTCCGCTGCCCCGGTGCCGACCCGGCCGAGCGCGCCGATGATGATTGCCCGCGGACGGCCCAGCCCTGCCAGATCGGCCGCCAGTTCCTGAAGCAGCGCCTCTTTCGAGGCCACCCTGTGCACCGGACCCGCAATCCCGGCGCGCTGCTGTGCCGCCCAGCACTTCAGGCTGACCGCCGCGCCGGCATAGCCCGCCCAATAGCCGAAGGCGGCGACCCGGCGGCCGGTCTCGTCCACCAGGTATTCCAGGTCATACAGCGTCCCGCCTCCGGCCTTGAAGCGTTGCAGAAGCACCCGCCCCGCCGGCTGGCCCTTGTAGGCGTGGCCGAACATGATGTGGCGGTGGGTCAGGGGCGTGCCGTCCTCGGGCAGTTCCTTGAGCCCGAAGATGATTGCATCGGCGGGGGCCTGCGGCCAGGAATTTTCGGCGGCAATCTCGCAGCCGGCATCCACATAACCTTCCAGCGGTATTGCCCTGACCGAGGAACGTTCCACGGTCACCCGGATCCCTGTCCTGACCAGTTCGGCCGCACCTTCGGGGGTCAGGCCTACCCGTTCCTCGTTCGGCCGCTGCTCTGCCCGTACCCAGAGATGGGTCATCTTTCGCATCCTTCCGCTGCTTCGGCGGAGTGATAGCAGAACCATTGCCGGGAAACAGGGGGCCAGCGGCGCATTTTCACCCTTTGCAAATGCCTTGCGGTTCAGGTCACCATGCCGCGATGCAACTGCCGGACCGCCATGCAGATTGAACCGACCCGCCTTCCCGGGGTGCTTGTGCTGAACCCGAACCGCCAATTCGACGCGCGCGGCTGGTTCAGCGAAACCTGGAACGCCTCCCGCATGGCCGAGGCCGGGTTGGACCTGACCTTCGTCCAGGACAACCACTCCTTCTCGGCCGCGAAGGGCACCCTGCGCGGGCTGCATTTCCAGCGCCCCCCCCGCGCGCAGGACAAGCTGGTGCGCTGTTCGCGCGGCGCGATCCTCGACGTGGCGGTGGACATCCGCGAAGGCTCTGCCACCTACGGCCGCTGGGTCGCGGTGGAACTGACGGCCGACAACGGTCGTCAGCTTCTGGTGCCCAGGGGCTTCCTGCACGGCTTCCTTACCCTGATCGACGACACCGAGGTGCAATACAAATGCACCGACTTCTACAGCCCCGACCATGACGGCGCCGTGCGCTGGGACGATCCAGCCCTCGGCATCGACTGGGGCATCTCGGCCCCGATCCTGTCCGACAAGGACGCCCGCGCGCCGCTTCTGTCCGAGATCGGCATCCCCTTCCGCTGGGAGGCGACATGAAACTTCTTGTCACCGGAGGTTGCGGCTTCATCGGCTCCGCCGTCGTCCGTCTGGCCGTCGCGCGCGGGCATCAGGTGGTGAACCTCGACGCCCTGACCTATGCCGCGAACCCGGCCAATGTCGCCATGGTCGCGGATTCGCCGCTCTACCGCTTCGAACAGGCCGACATCCGCGACCGCGCCGCGCTGGACCGGATCTTCGCCACCCATGCCCCCGATGCGGTGATGCATCTGGCCGCCGAAAGCCATGTGGACCGGTCGATCGACGGCCCCTCGGACTTCATCGACACCAACATCACCGGCACCTTCAACCTGCTGGAAGCCGCCCGCGCCCACTGGACCCGCGCAGGCAAGCCCTCGGGCTTCCGCTTTCACCACATCTCCACCGACGAGGTCTTCGGCTCGCTCGGACCCACCGGCCAGTTCACCGAGGAAACCCCCTACGACCCGCGCTCGCCCTATTCCGCGTCCAAGGCCGCCTCCGACCACCTCGTCCGGGCCTGGCACGAAACCTACGGCCTGCCGGTCGTCCTCACCAACTGCTCGAACAACTACGGGCCCTACCATTTCCCCGAAAAGCTGATCCCGGTCGTGATCCTGAACGCGCTGCACGGCCGGCCGATCCCGGTCTATGGCCAGGGCGAGAACGTGCGCGACTGGCTTTACGTCGAGGATCACGCCGATGCCCTTCTTCTCGTCCTGGAAAAGGGCACGGTCGGCCGCAGCTACAATATCGGCGGGGAAAACGAACGGCGCAACATCGACCTCGTCCGCACGATCTGCGCGCTGCTCGACGAGATGGCCCCCAAATCCACCCCCTACGCGGACCAGATCACCTTCGTCGCCGACCGCCCCGGTCACGACGCCCGCTATGCCATCGACCCCTCCCGCATCCGCGACGAACTCGGTTGGCGGCCCAGCGTGACCGTGGAAGAGGGCCTGCGCCGCACCGTCCGATGGTATCTCGACAACGAAGCCTGGTGGCGCCCGCTCCTCGATCGCAATGGGGTGGGCGAACGATTGGGAAAGGCATGAAACTGCTCGTCTTCGGCAAGACCGGCCAGGTCGCGCGCGAGCTTCAGCGTCTTGCCCCCGGGGCCACGTTCCTCGGGCGCGAGGAAGCGGACCTCGCCAACCCCGCCGCCTGCGCCGCCGCCATCGCGGCCCATGATGCCGATGCGATCGTCAACGCCGCCGCCTGGACCGCCGTGGACAAGGCGGAAACCGAGGAAGCCGCTGCCACCATCGTCAACGGCGAGGCCCCCGCCGCCATGGCCCGCGCCGCCGCCGCAAGGGGCATCCCTTTCCTGCACATTTCCACCGATTACGTCTTCGACGGTGCGGGCAACCAGCCCTTCGCCCCCGACCACGCGACCGCGCCCCTGAACGCCTACGGCCGGTCGAAACTGGCCGGGGAACTGGGCATCCGCGCGGCGGACGGCCCCCACCTCATCCTGCGCACCTCCTGGGTCGTCTCCGCCCACGGCGCAAACTTCGTCAAGACGATGCTCCGCCTCGGCGCCGAGCGTGAAAGCCTGAACGTCGTCGCCGACCAGATCGGCGGCCCCACCCCCGCCGCCGCCATCGCCGGCGCCCTGATGACCGCCGCCCGCGCCATGGCCGAAGGCGCGCCCGGCGGCACGCATCACCTCTCGGGCAGCCCCGATACCTGCTGGGCCGATTTCGCCCGCGCGATCATGGCCGAGGCCGGCCTTCCCTGCCGGATCAACGACATCCCGACCCGCGAATACCCCACCCCGGCCAGACGGCCGCTGAATTCCCGCCTCGATTGCAGTTCATTCACGGCAGCATTCGGCATACCGCGCCCCGACTGGCGCGCGGGCCTCGCCGCCATAGTGCAGGAGTTGCGCCCATGACCCGCAAAGGCATCGTCCTCGCCGGAGGCACCGGCTCGCGCCTCTGGCCGATCACGCTGGGCGTCTCGAAACAGCTTCTGCCGATCTACGACAAGCCGATGATCTACTACCCGATCTCGGTCCTCATGCTCGCCGGCATCCGCGACATCGCCATCATCACGACGCCCGAGGATCAGCCGCAGTTCCAGCGCCTCCTCGGTGACGGTCGCCAGTGGGGGCTGTCCTTCACCTGGATCGTGCAGGAGAAACCCGAAGGCCTCGCCCAGGCCTACCTCCTTGCCCGCGATTTCCTCGCCGGAGCGCCCTCGGCCATGGTCCTGGGCGACAACATCTTCTTCGGCCACGGCCTGCCCGAGATGTTGAAGCGCGCCGATCAGCAGCCCTCGGGCGGCACGGTCTTCGGCTACCACGTCTCCGACCCCGAACGCTACGGCGTCGCGGCCTTCGACGCCCATGGCCGCGTCACCCAGATCGTCGAAAAGCCGAAGGTGCCGCCCTCCAGCTTTGCCATCACCGGGCTCTACTTCCTCGACGGCCGCGCGCCCGAGATCGCCGCACGCATCACCCCCTCGCTGCGCGGAGAGCTGGAGATTGTGGATGTCCTGGAACACTACCGCGCCGAGGGTTCGCTTGAGGTCGAACGCATGGGCCGCGGCTTTGCCTGGCTGGATACCGGCACGCCGGGCAGCCTGCTTGATGCCGGGAATTTCGTCCGCACGCTTCAGGAGCGGCAGGGGATGCAGGTGGGATCGCCCGACGAAGTGGCATTCCGTCAGGGCTGGATCGATCGCGCCGGGATGGCGGAACGCGCAAGGCTTCATGGAAGGGGCGGCTACGGCGCCTATCTCGAGGCGGTCCTGCGCGAGTGAGTGCGGCCTTTGGCGGCCCCGCGGTCCCGCGTCAGGTGGCAGGTTGGTCCACAGGCCGGCGGATCAGCGGGGCCGCGTCCAGGACAAGGGGGCGCAGACCCGCCCCACCGGCCTCGATCAGCGCGAAGAGCTGGCGCCGCATCCTGGGCTCCCAGAAATCGTTTATGTGGGCGGCAAGGCCTGCCACGGCCTCGGCGTGGGGTTTCGTTTCCATGAACAGCGAGATCTGGTTTGCCATCCGCACGATCTTTTCAGCCGACATGGGCATTCTCCGTCGTCAAACGATCCGTATGTGAAAAGACTTCGAACCGGTCCCCGCGGGCCAGGGCGATCAGGGTTATTCCCGCCTGATCGGCCAGTTCGACTGCCTCGGCTGTGGGGGCCGAAACGGCGATGATGAGGGGGGCGCCCAGCATGGCGACCTTCTGCACCATGTCGGTCGAAACCCGGCTGGTCAGCACCACCGCACCCTCTGGCGCGATGCCGTGACGCACCATCGCGCCCGCCAGCTTGTCCAGCGCGTTGTGCCGGCCCACGTCCTCGCGCGACAGACGCATCCTTCCGTTCCAGAAGGCCGCGCCATGCACCGCACGGGTCGCGTCATGCAGCTGCTGCTGCCCCGGCAGGGCCGCGACTGCATGGCACACCTGGTCCGGCGTCATGCGGAAAGCCGAGGGCATCACGACCGGAACCGCGCGCAGCGCCTGGTCGATCGAATCGATCCCGCAAAGGCCGCAGCCCACCGGCCCGGCCATCACCCGCCGCCGCGCGGCGAGCCGCGCCTCGGCTTCGGGTTTCAGCCAGATCTGCACATCGAAGCCCCTGGGCAGCGCGACCACGTCAACCGACAGGATATCTTCCGGCGCCGCGATGCCTTCGGTAAGGGCAAAGCCGTAGCCGAAATCCTCCAGATCCGCAGGCGTCGCCATCATCACCGCCTGGGTGCTGCCATTGAACGAAAGCGCGACAGCCACCTCTTCGGGCAGCACCCGCACCCCCGGCTGGACCGAGGGGCCGAATGCCAGCCGAGGGGTTGGCCGCGCGCCCTTCATTCGGCGGCCAGGATGCGGCGCGACAGGGCCGCCTGGGCGGCATATTCCTGCTGCCATTCGGACGGTCCGTTCGACGGAGAGACCTGCACCGCCGTCACCTTGTATTCCGGACAGTTCGTCGCCCAGTCGCTGAAATCGGTGGTGATGACGTTGGCCTGGGTCTCGGGGTGGTGGAAGGTGGTATAGACCACCCCCGGCGGCACCTTGTCGGTGATCGTCGCACGCAGCGTCGTTTCACCCGAGCGGCTGGCCAGGCGCACCCAGTCGCCCTCGCGGATGCCGCGGTTCTCGGCGTCGTGGGGGTTGATTTCAAGCACGTCCTCATCATGCCAGACCACATTCGCCGTCCGGCGGGTCTGCGCACCGACGTTGTATTGCGACAGGATGCGCCCCGTGGTCAGCAGAAGCGGGAAGCGCGGGCCGGTCTTTTCATCTGTCGCCACATATTCGGTGCGGATGAACTTGCCCTTGCCGCGCATGAAGCCGTCGATGTGCATCAAGGGTGTGCCCTCGGGCGCCTTGTCATTGCACGGCCACTGGACGGACCCCAGCTCCTCGAGCTTCTCGTAACTCACCCCCGCAAAGGAGGGCGTGGTCATGGCGATCTCGTCCATGATCTGGCTGGGATGCGTGTAGGTCCAGTTCGCGCCCATGGCATTGGCGAACATCTGGGTCACTTCCCAGTCGGCATAGCCCTGTTTCGGCGCCATCACCTTGCGCACGCGGTTGATGCGGCGTTCGGCGTTGGTGAAGGTGCCGTCCTTTTCCAGGAAGGACGAGCCGGGGAAGAACACATGCGCGTAGTTCGCGGTCTCGTTCAGGAACAGGTCGTGGACGATGACACATTCCATCGCCGCAAGACCGGCGGCGACATGATGCGTGTCAGGGTCGGATTGCAGGATGTCTTCGCCCTGGCAGTAGAGCCCCTTGAAGCTGCCCTCGACCGCAGCATCCAGCATATTGGGGATGCGCAGGCCGGGCTCGGGGTCGATCGTCACGCCCCAGGCCTTTTCATAGATCGCGCGGACCTCGGGGTTCTTCACGTGGCGGTAGCCCGGCAGTTCATGCGGGAACGACCCCATGTCGCAGGAACCCTGCACGTTGTTCTGCCCGCGCAGCGGGTTCACCCCCACGCCGCGCCGGCCAATGTTGCCGGTCATCATGGCCAGGTTGGCGATGCCGATCACGGTGGTCGAACCCTGCGAATGTTCGGTCACGCCCAGCCCGTAGTAGATCGCCGCATTGCCGCCGGTAGCGTAAAGCCGGGCGGCGGCGCGGATCTGCTCGGCCGGAACGCCAGTGACCATCTGCACCGCCTCGGGGCTGTGGCGCGGGTCGCTGATGAACTCGGCATAGTCCTGGAACTCGTCCCAGTCGCAGCGTTCCCGGATGAAGGTCTCGTTGTAGAGTTTCTCGGTCACGATCACATGCGCCATGGCCGAGACAACGGCGACGTTGGTGCCGGGCGTCAGCGCAAGATGATAAGCGGCCTTGTAATGCGGGCCTTCCACCGTTTCGGTGCGGCGGGGATCGACGACGATCAGCTTGGCCCCCTGGCGCAGCCGCTTCTTCATCCGGCTGGCAAAGACCGGGTGGCCTGCATGCGGGTTCGCACCGATCACCATGATGACATCGGCTTCCTCGACCGAGTCGAAATCCTGCGTGCCCGCCGAGGTGCCGAAGGTCTGCCCCAACCCATAGCCCGTGGGCGAATGGCAGACACGCGCGCAGGTATCCGTATTGTTGTTCCGGAACACCGCGCGTGCCAGTTTCTGCACCAGGTAGGTTTCCTCGTTGGTGCAGCGGCTGGAGGTGATCACCCCCACCGAGTTCCGGCCGTATTTCGCCTGGATCGCCTTCATGCGGCTGGCCGCGAATTCCATCGCCTCGGCCCACGAGACCTCGCGCCACGGCTCGGTGATCGCCTCGCGGATCATCGGCTTCAGGATGCGGTCCTTGTGCATGGCATAGCCATAGGCGAAGCGGCCTTTCACGCAGGAATGGCCCCGGTTGGCCTTGCCGTGCTTGTAGGGGGTCATCCGCACCAGCTCGTCGCCGCGCATCTCGGCCTTGAAGGAACAGCCCACACCGCAATAGGCGCAGGTAGTGATGATGGAACGGTCGGGGGTGCCGATCTCGATCACCGACTTTTCCGACAGCGTCGCGGTCGGGCAGGCCTGCACGCAGGCGCCGCAGGACACGCAGTCGGACGCCAGCGCATTGTCCGTTTTCGCCCCGAACGAAACCCGGCTGTCCCAGCCCCGGCCCTCGATCGTCAGCGCGAAGGTGCCCTGCACTTCCTCGCAGGCGCGCACGCAGCGGCTGCAGACGATGCACTTGGACGGATCATAGGTGAAATAGGGGTTGGAATCGTCCTTCGGCAGCCATTGCGGATTGGCCTCGCCGCTGGTGTTGCGGGGGCGGAAATGGGTCTCCACCGCCTCATAGCGCACGTCGCGCAGGCCCACGGCGCCGGCCATGTCCTGCAACTCGCAATCGCCGTTGGCCGCGCAGGTCAGGCAGTCCAGCGGGTGGTCCGAGATGTAAAGCTCCATCACCCCGCGGCGCAGCTGCTTCAGCTTGCCGGTCTGGGTGTGGACCTTCAGCCCCGGCGCAACCGGCGTGGTGCAGGAGGCCGGAGTGCCGGCGCGGCCCTCGATCTCGACCAGACACAGCCGGCAGGATCCGAAGGCCTCGAGGCTGTCGGTCGCGCAAAGCTTCGGGACCGAGATTCCGATCTCTGCCGCCGCGCGCATGATGCTGGTGCCTTCCGGGACGGTCACGTCGAAGCCGTCGATGGTCAGCGTGACCATCTGTTTCGATTTGGCGGCAGGGGTGCCGAAATCGCGGTCGGGGATGATGAAGTCCTTCATTCTGCGGCCTCCTTCGCGCGGGCGAAGTCATCGGGGAAATGGGTCAGCGCGCTCAGCACCGGATAGGGGGTGAAGCCCCCCAGCGCGCAGAGCGAGCCGAATTTCATGGTGTTGCACAGGTCGGTCAGGATCGGCAGCGCCGAAGCGTCGCCGCGGGCCAGCCGGTCGATGGTCTCCACCCCGCGGGTCGATCCGATGCGGCAGGGGGTGCACTTGCCGCAGGACTCGATGGCGCAGAACTCCATGGCAAAGCGCGCCATGGCCAGCATGTCCACCGTGTCGTCGGCCACCGTCAGCCCGGCATGGCCGATCAGCCCATCCTTCGCGCCGAATTCCTCGTATCCGAAAGGCGTGTCGAACAGCGCCGGCGGGAACCAGGCGCCCAGCGGCCCGCCGACCTGCACCGCCTTGACCGGCCGGCCCGAGGCCGTGCCACCGCCGATCTCGTTGACGATCTGACCCAGGGTCAGACCGAAGGCGACCTCATAAAGCCCGCCGAAGCGCACGTTGCCGGCGATCTGCAAGGGGATCGTTCCGCGGCTTCGGCCAAGGCCGAAATCCTTGTAGAACGCCGCGCCCTTCGCAAGGATCACCGGCACCGAGGCCAGAGAGATGACGTTGTTCACCACGGTCGGGCGGCCCATGAAGCCCTGCAGCGCGGGCAGGGGTGGCTTGGCGCGGACAATGCCGCGCTTGCCTTCCAGGCTGTTGAGAAGGCTGGTTTCCTCGCCACAGACATAGGCCCCGGCACCGACGCGGATTTCCATGTCGAAGGCAGGACCAAGGATTCCGGCGGCGCGCGCGATGCGCACGGCCTCGTCCATGATGCGGATGGCCACCGGGTATTCCGAACGGATGTACACATAGCCTTTGCTCGCCCCGCAGGCGAGGCCGGCAATCGCCATGCCCTCGATCAGGCAGAAGGGATCGCCCTCCATCAGCATGCGGTCGGCGAAGGTGGCGCTGTCGCCCTCGTCGGCGTTGCAGACGATGTATTTCTGCTCGCCCGGGGCCTCGGACACCGTCTTCCACTTGATGCCGGTCGGGAACCCCGCGCCGCCGCGTCCGCGCAGGCCCGACTCCGTCACTTCGGCCACGATCTCGGCCTTGGTCATGCCTTTGGCACGCTCCAGCCCCACCAGACCGCCATGCGCGCGGTAGTCGTCCAGCGACAGGGGGTCGATCACCCCCACCCGGGCAAAGGTCAGCCGGGTCTGGCCCTTCATCCAGGGCAGTTCCTCGACCAGCCCCAGCGCCTTGGGATGCGAGGCCAGATCGCCGAACAGCCCCGGCACATCGGCAGGCGTCATCGGGCCGAACCCGATGCGGCCCGCGTCCGTCACCACCTCGACCAGAGGCTCCAGCCAGACCATGCCGCGGCTGCCGTTGCGGATGATCTGCACCTCGACCCCGCGCGCGGCAGCCTCGTCAAGGATCGCCTGGACGATGCGGTCGGCGCCAAGGGCAACGGCGGCGCTGTCAAGCGGAACATACAGCTTCATTTCGCCACCTCTGCCAGCACACCCTCGTCCACCCGGCCGACCAGCCGACCATCAACCATCGCCGCAGGTCCGCAGGCACAGAGGCCCAGGCAGAACACCGGCTCCAGCGTCACGCGGCCGTCCGGTGTCGTCTCGTGCCAACCGATGCCCAGCGCCTTCTTGATCCGGTCCGCCACGGCATCGGCGCCCATGGTCTGGCAGGCCTCGGCCCGGCACAGCTTCAGCACATGCCGCCCGGCCGGCTTGTCGCGGAAGTCGTGGTAGAAGCTGATCACCCCATGCACTTCCGCCTTCGACAGCATCAGCGCCTTGGCAATCTGCGGCACGGCGGCTTCGGGGATGTAACCGAAGGCCTCCTGGATCGCATGAAGGATCGGCAGCAGCGGACCCTCAAGCCCCTGATGGGCATCAAGGATTTCGGCGATCCGGTCGGATAGGGCATGGGAATCAAGCATGCGGACAACCTCTGGCTGGCATGTTGCGGTATACGCCGATTGATAGGAATATCAATTCAGATATGCCGTCAAACAATAGAGAGCATCTATCGAAAGCGGCGGACTGCCTCATCCAGCAGGGCCTGGAGGATCGGGGTCTGCGGGTCGCGGCGGGCGGTGATCAGGCCCACCGTGTGCTCGGCTTCGGGTTCGACGATCGGGATCGACACCAGTCGTCCGTCGGCCACGAACATGTCGGCCAGCTTTTTCGGCACGATGGACGCCCATCGGCCGGTCAGCACGTGCGCGACCAGCGCCATGGTCGAGTTCGACTCGATCATGGGCTGGGCGATCACCCCGGCCTCGCCAAGGTGCTGGTTCACGATCCGGCGGTTCTGCATGTCCGAGGTCAGAAGGCACAGCGGCACGGTTGCCAGATCGCCCCAGGTCACCTGCCGGCGCAAGGCGATTTCCGACCCCGGTGCGATGAGCAGCCGGTAGAATTCGGTGTAAAGCGGCACCTGCGACACCCGGCCGAGCGGTTCGTTGTCCAGGTAGGTGATCCCCGCCTCGAGGTCGAGCGCCTCGATCCCGGTCAGGATCTCGATGCTGGTGCGCGACAGGATCGACACCCGCACGTTGGGATGCCTTTGCGTGAAGGGCCCCGTCAGGTCGGCCACCATCGGCAGGGCCGTGGGGATGACCCCGATCCGCAGGTTGCCCGACAGGCCGGAACGCACGACGCGCATCTCGTCCTTCAGCGCGCGGACATCACCGACGATCTTCAGCGCCCGATCCAGCACCCTTTGCCCTTCCGGTGTCAGGCCCTGAAACCGGCTGCCGCGAAAGACCAGCTGCACGCCCAGCTGGTCCTCCAGTTGCCGGATCGCACTGGAGAGCGACGGCTGCGTCACTCCGCAGACCTCGGCAGCGCGGCCGAAATGCCGTTCCTTGGCCAGCGCGATGAACATTTCCAGCTTGTCGATCATGCGCCAGACCCTGCCGCGCGCCGCCCTTGCCCGCAAGGCCCTTACCGCTTACCTCTGGCCCATGCGCCTGTTCATCCCCTTTCTGCCCAGACCGTCCATTGTTCCGGTGATCCGCCTTGGCGGCACCATCGGCATCGGCGCCCGCAGCCTGAACGACGAGGCTTTGGCCCCGCTGATCGAAAAGGCCTTCCGCATGAAGCCGGCAGCGGTTGCCTTGCAGGTGAATTCTCCGGGCGGGTCGGCGGTTCAGTCCAGCCTGATCGCCGCGCGCATCCGGCGGCTGGCGGATGAGAAGAAGGTGCCCGTCCATGCCTTTGTCGAGGATGTGGCGGCCTCGGGCGGCTACTGGCTGGCCTGCGCGGCGGATGACATCTGGGTGGATGAAAGCAGCATCGTTGGCTCGATCGGTGTCATTTTTGCCAGTTTCGGCTTTCCTGAACTGATGGCGCGGCAAGGCGTGGAACGCCGCGTGGTGGCGGCAGGAAAGCACAAGAGCCTTGCAGATCCCTTCCTGCCCCAGAAGGCCGAGGACGTCGAGCGGCTGAAGGCCCTGCAAGCGCCGATTCATCAGGCCTTCATCGACCATGTGAAGCGGTCGCGCGGTCAGCGGCTGAACCCGACGGCGGACCTGTTCAACGCCGACATCTGGGTGGGCCGGCAGTCGGTGGACCTTGGGCTGACCGATGGCGTGGCGCATGCGGTGCCGAAGCTGAAGGCGCTTTACGGCGACAAGGTCAAGCTGGTCCCGCTTGGCCGAAGGCGCAGCCTGTTCCAGCGCCTGGGTCTTTCGCTGGTCGCCGAAACCCTGGGCGCGGCAGAGGACAGGGCGCTCTGGGCGCGGTATGGGCTCTAGATGCTTCTGAAGATCATCATCGTCTTTCTGGGCGGCATGGTGCTTGTCGCCATGATCGGGCGTGTTCTCTTTCCCGGCGCCCTGCCCAGGGTGCTGCGAAAGAAGTCGGCGCCCCCTGTCTGCGCAAAATGCGGACGCTATCTGATCGGCCGCAAGACATGCGACTGCGGAGGCAAGGCGGGATGACGGCACTGGTGACGGGGGCAGGACGGCGGCTTGGCAGGGCCATGGCGCTGTATCTGGCGCAGCGCGGGCATGACGTGGCCGTGCATTACGCCACCTCGGGCGACGAAGCCGAGGCGGTGGCACGCGAGATCCGCGCCATGGGGCGCCGGGCAATGTGCTTCCACGCCGATCTTCTGGTCGAGGCCGAGACGCAGGCCCTGGTTCCCGCCGTGACCGCTGCGCTTGGTCCGCTTACGGTGCTGGTCAACAATGCCTCGATCTTCGAATACGACCGGATCGACACCGCGACCCGCGAAAGCTGGGACCGGCACATCGAATCGAACCTGCGGGCACCCTACGTCCTGACACAGGCCTTTGCCCGCCAATGCCCACCTGCCACCACCGACGAGCATGGCGAGCCGCTGGCGCAGGGCCTGATCGTCAACCTGATCGACCAGCGCATCCTGAAGCTGACGCCGGAGTTCTCGACCTATACCATCGCCAAGATGGGGCTCTGGGCGCTGACCAGGACTGCGGCGCAGGGCCTGGCGCCCCATGTCCGCGTCAACGCCATCGGCCCGGGCCCGACCCTGCAAGGCGCCCGGCAAAGCGCGGCGCACTTTGCCCGCCAGCGTGCGGCAACCGTTCTGGGCCGCGGCGCGAACCCGGCAGACATCACTGCGGCGCTGGGATTCTTCATGGACAGCCCCGCCGTCACAGGGCAGTTCATTGCCATCGACGGAGGCCAGCATCTGGCCTGGCAGACCCCCGATGTCCTGGGCGTGGAATAGCCCGTCAGCCTGATATGACGCGAAGTTGTCCACTTCTCACGCCCCATTCACGAGACTGTCATAAAAGCCGTGAGATTTCAGGGATTTGCTTTATGCATGAAAATCTTTTCTTTGTTTTCAAAAGGTTGAAATTGTGCCCAAAAATTAGGCAACCTCACGAAACCGGCCTGAATCCACGGAAAATCGGCCCTGCACGAAACTTCTCCGCATAGTTATCCACAGAAACCGTGGACAGCTTTCCCCTTGCCTCCGACCCCGGTTCGGTGCAGCCCTGACCCGAGAATCGACCGACTGTAAACCATGGACGACAAACCCCGCAGCGGACACGAGGTGATCCAGGATTACCTGAAGACGCTCGACGGCAGTCCGGGTGTCTACCGGATGCTGAACGCAGCTTCCGAGGTGCTTTATGTCGGCAAGGCGCGGAACCTGAAGGCGCGGGTGGCCAATTATGCGCGGCCTTCGGGACATTCGGCCCGCATCGCCAGGATGATCCACGAAACGGCATCAATGATGTTCCTGACCACGCGGACGGAACTTGAGGCCCTGCTTCTGGAACAGAACCTCATCAAGCAGCTGAAGCCGCGCTACAACGTGCTTTTGCGCGACGACAAGAGCTTTCCGAACATCCTGATCTCTTCCGAACACCGCTTTCCACAGATCAGGAAGCACCGGGGCAAGAAGTCGGAGAAGGGCGCCTATTTCGGCCCCTTCGCCAGTGCTGGTGCGGTGAACCGCACGCTGAACCAGCTGCAGAAGGTGTTCCTGCTGCGGAACTGTTCGGATTCGGTGTTCGACAGCCGGACACGGCCCTGTCTGCAATACCAGATCAAGCGCTGTTCTGCCCCCTGCGTCGGCAAGATCAGCGAACAGGCCTATGCGGCCCTTGTCGAGGACGCCAAACGCTTCCTGCAGGGCAAGAGCACCTCGGTTCAGGCAGAGCTGGCCCGGCAGATGGCCGAGGCGTCGGAGGCCATGGAATTCGAACGCGCCGCGGCGCTCCGCGATCGGATCCGCGCGCTGACCCAGGTGCAGCAGAGCCAGGTCATCAACCCTCAGGGCGTGGCCGAGGCGGATGTGGTCGCCCTGCACCTGGAACACGGGCAGGCCTGCGTGCAGGTCTTCTTCATCCGTGCAAATCAAAGCTGGGGCAATCGCGACTTCTACCCCAAGACCGGCGCCGGCGCAGAGGCACCGGAGATTCTGGAAGCATTCCTCACCCAGTTCTACGACGACAAGGACCCGCCGCGGCTGATCCTCCTGTCGCACCCGGTGGACAATCCCGATCTGGTGGCCGAGGCCCTGTCTGCCCGCGCCGGACGCAAGGTCGAGCTGGCCGTTCCCCAGCGCGGCGAGAAGGCCGAGCTGGTGGCGAACGCGGCCAGGAATGCCCGCGAAAGCCTTGCCCGCAGGATGGCCGAGTCCTCCACGCAGAGCCGGCTGCTGCAGGGTCTGGCCGAGGCCTTCGACCTTGACGCCCCGCCGCGGCGGATCGAGGTCTACGACAACAGCCACATCCAGGGTGCCCATGCCGTGGGGGGAATGATCGTTGCGGGGCCGGAAGGTTTCCTGAAATCGCAGTATCGCAAGTTCAACATCAAGTCCGAGGCCGGGGCGAACTCCGACGACTTCGGCATGATGAAGGAAGTCCTGACCCGCCGCTTCGAGCGCCTGTTGAAGGAAGACCCCGAGCGCAAGACCGACATGTGGCCCGACCTCCTCCTGATCGACGGCGGTGCGGGGCAGGTGTCGGCGGTGGCCGAGATCATGGCCGAGCTTGGGGTGGAGGACATCCCGATGGTCGGCGTCGCCAAGGGTATCGACCGCGATGCGGGGAAAGAGGAATTCCACCGCCCCGGCGAACGCCCGTTTGCGTTGCAACGGAACGACCCGGTCCTCTACTTCATCCAGCGCCTGCGCGACGAGGCCCACCGCTGGGCCATCGGCGCCCACCGCGCCAAGCGGGCGAAAGCGGTCAGCGCCACGCCGCTGGACGACATCCCCGGCATCGGCGCCGCGCGCAAGCGCGCCCTTCTTGCGCATTTCGGGTCGGCAAAGGCTGTCGCCCGCGCCGGGGTGGCGGACCTGCAGGCGGTCGACGGCATCTCGGAAGCGATGGCCAGGACCATCGCCGACTATTTCTCGGCAAAGGGATAGGGACAGGCGCGGGGTGGCGGAATCCGGGGTGATTGACGTCGGAAATCGTCGCGCTGCAGGCCCGGAAAGCACTTTCCCCTGTCCTTCCCTTCGTCTACGACTTGCCCATGACCTGGACGATCCCGAACTCTCTGACTGTCCTGCGCTTGCTGGCGGCCCCTGGCGTTGCGGTAATGTTCCTGTATTTCCATCGCCCCTGGGCCGACTGGTTCGCTCTGGCGCTGTTCATCGGGGCCGCCCTGACCGACTGGTTCGACGGGTATCTCGCCCGGCTCTGGAAGCAGGAATCCAAGTTCGGCGCGATGATGGACCCGATCGCCGACAAGGCGATGGTGCTGATCGCACTGATGGTCATCACTGGTTACAACGGCATGAACCCGTGGCTCATCCTGCCCGCGACCGTCATCTTCTTCCGCGAGGTATTCGTCTCCGGCCTGCGCGAGTTTCTGGGTGCCAAGGCAAGCCTGCTGAAGGTGACGAAGCTGGCCAAATGGAAGACCACCGCCCAGATGCTGGCAATCGCCGTTCTCTTTCTGGGAACCGGCCTTGACTACCTGAACGTGCTGGCGCTGGAGGGGATGACGCCCGAACAGCACATGGAGGCTGTCGCCGCCGGCGAGGCCGAAGCAATCCGCACCTGCGGCAACCGCGACTGCGCCTCATACGCCAACCTGGCCGGAATTGCCCTTCTGTGGATTGCGGCCTTTCTGACCCTGATCACCGGCTGGGAATACTTCGCCAAGTCGATGCCCTACCTGCGGGACGAAAAATGATCGAAGTGCTCTATTTCGCCTGGGTCCGTGAACGGATCGGCGTGCCCCGTGAAAGGGTCGAAACCACGGCCGCAACCGTTGCCGATCTGGTCGCCGAACTTCGGGGCCGGGAAGACCGCTATGCCGCCGCCTTTGCCGATACCTCTGCCCTGCGGGTGGCGCTGGACCAGGAGCTGGCCAATTTCGATGCCCCCCTTGCCGGGGTGCGCGAGGTTGCCTTCTTTCCGCCGATGACGGGCGGCTGACAATGCGGGTCGCGGTCCAGTCGGCTGCCTTTGACCTTGGGGCGGAAGTCGCGGCCTTTACCGACAGCGTCATCGGGGCCGGGGCGGTTGTGACCTTCACCGGAATCGTGCGCCCGGATGGCGGGCTGACGGCGATGGAAATCGAGCATTACCCCGGTATGACCGAAAAGGCCATTTCGGACATCGCCGCCCAGGCCGTGGCGCGCTGGGCGCTGGCGGATGCGCTGGTGATCCACCGCTACGGCAGCCTGAAACCGGGCGAGGCGATCATGATGGTCGCCACCGCAGCCCCGCACCGGGCCGACGCCTTCCAGGCGGCCGAATTCCTGATGGATTACCTGAAATCCCGCGCGCCCTTCTGGAAGAAGGAGATCCGCGCACAAGGCGAAGCCTGGGTCGCGGCCAGGGACGAGGACGAAGCGGCGCTCAGACGCTGGTGAGGCCTGTGCCGGTCATGCCGAAGCGCGACCGCCAGCAGGGCTGGATGTCACCCGGCACGGGCCGGGCCAGATAGACTGCGCGCGCTATGGCACGGGCCAGGCAGGTGGCGGCGGCATGGCCGATCTGGAACAGGTCGGTCAGCTCGTCCCGCATGGCGCGTGCGCCGGTCGCGGCAGCGAAGACCAGATCGCCATCCAGCAGCGTATGCGACGGCACCAGCGCCCGGGCAATCCCGTCATGGGCGGCAACTGCCATGCGTCGGGCCTGCGCCCTGGTCAGCGCGGCATCGGTGGCGACGATGGCAATGGTCGTGGCCTCGCCCAGCCGCTTGGCGGGCAGTGGCGCCTCCTGCGCGGTGACCGGCGCGGGGCCCAGCCCACCGAACTCGGCGCCTTCCTCGAAAGGTGCCGCCCAGAACTGCGGCCCATCGCCCACGGTGGGCGATCCCAGCGCATTGACGGCGACCAGAGCCCCCACCGTGATGCCCGAGGGCAGGACCGCCGAGGCTGACCCCAGGCCGCCCTTCAGTCGGCCCGTCATCGCGCCGTAACCCGCCCCGGCCGTGCCAAGGGCAAATCCCGTATCCGCCGCCTCAAGTGCCCGGCGGCCCAGCGCCGGATAGGGGCTTTCGGCCCAGGCCTTGTCCCCGCCGTTGAGAAGGTCGAACAGGATCGCCCCCGGCACGATGGGCACGCGCACCGGGCCGACCGGAAAGCCCCGGCCCATGACGCGCAGGCCGTCCATTACGCCCGTGCCTGCATCCAGCCCGAAGGCCGACCCGCCAGACAGGAACAGCGCATCCACCTTCTGCACCAGCCGGTCCGGGGCCAGCAGATCGGTCTCGCGCGTGCCGGGCGCGCCGCCCATGACATGCACCGCGGCAACCATGGGACGGTCGGCGGTCAGCACGGTGACGCCCGACCGCAAGGCCGCGTCATCGGCATTGCCGACCCGCAGGCCCGCGACATCGGTGATCAGGTTCCGTGAGCCGGGCCGCATGGCGTCAATGATCAGCCAGGGGCACGGCGCGCGGCGCCCGGCCGTCCGGGCACCTGGTCAAGGCCTTCGTCTTCGGTCCGAATGCGGTTTTCCGCGATGGTGTTGACATGGGATCGCGCCTTGTCGCCGATCGGGACACCGTCAGGATAAAGCAGCATGCAGGCCGCGGCCAGTCGTGCCGATGGGCCGGGGCTGCTTTTCATGCGTATGTGCGTCGCTGGCAGCACCCTCGGAGCGACCCAGTCGCCGACAAGAGGCGCAGGTATCAGAAATCGAAGATGTCGGACAGAAAGCTGTCGCGGCGCTTCTTCTTGTAGCCCCTGCGATAATCGTCGTCATCATCCTTGTGGCGGCGGCGGTCGTCGTCGCTGTGGTGCGGCGCGCGCGGTTCCGGCTGGTAGATCGGGCCAGCCTGCTGCACCTTCGGGGATGGTGGTGGCACGGGGGCCGGCGCCTGCGCCACCAGACCAAGCGACCGATCGATGATCTTGTCCAGCTCGCCCCGATCCAGCCAGACACCGCGGCACTTCGGGCAATAGTCGATCTCGACCCCGCTTCGGTCGGCCATCACCAGGGTTTCTCCGTCCACCGGGCAGCGCATCTGTCACTCCATTTCCTGCGTCGCACCTTAGATGGGGTCGCAAAAGCGGCCAGCAAGGGTCGCAAAGGCGCTTGCGCGAAATGTTGCGGGCGCACATAGCCGACATGAGCCGTGGCGATGGCGTCGCCACAGGGGCCGCGGCCCCGACGCTTGCGGGGAACCGCTACCGTCCTGAACGCCGGGACCTTTCGGGGTCCTGACGTGGCCCCGCAGCAATGGGGTCTGACATGGAACTGATCCGTCCCGAATACTATCGCTATCACAACGGACCGGGAAAGGACGCCCTTCCCTTCGCCGACGAGGAATACCATGACCGCCTTGCCGGCCTGCACGACATCATGGAGATGCACGGGCTGGATGCGGTGGTGCTGACCAGCATGCATAATGTCGCCTACTATTCCGGCTTCCTCTATTGCAGCTTCGGTCGGCCGTATGCCTGTGTCGTGACGAAATCCGATTGCGTGACGGTTTCGGCGGGTATCGACGCGGGCCAGCCGTGGCGGCGATCGATCGGCGACAACATCACCTATACCGACTGGAAGCGCGACAACTTCTGGCGCGCCGTGGTCAGCATCACCGGCGAGGGCAAGGTCATCGGCTGCGAGGCCGACCATCTGACGATGGAGAGGGCCGAAAAGCTCAATGCCTTCCTGCGCCCGAAGCGCGGGGTGGATATCTCGGCCGCGACAATGGAACAGCGGATGCGCAAGTCGCCGGCCGAGATCGCGCTGATCCGGCATGGGGCCAACGTGGCCGATGTGGGCGGCTATGCGATCCGTGAGGCGGTCAAGGCAGGCGCGACCGAGCTGGAAATCGCCATGGTCGGCCGCGACGCGATGGAGCGCGAGATCGCGAGGCGCTTCCCCGATGCCGAATACCGCGACACCTGGGTGTGGTTCCAGTCGGGGCTGAACACCGACGGCGCGCACAACCCGGTGACGAACCGCAAGCTGCAACGCGGGGACATCCTGTCGCTGAACTGCTTTCCCATGATCTCCGGCTATTACACCGCGCTGGAACGGACGATGTTCGTGGGCGAAGTGGACGAAGCCAGCCTGAAGGTCTGGGAAACGAACATCGCCGCGCACGAATACGGGATGAGCCTGCTGAAACCCGGCGTGTCCTGCGCCGAGGTCACCCACAAGATCAACGCCTTCCTGGCCGAACGCGACATGCTGCAGTATCGCACCTTCGGCTATGGCCATTCCTTCGGCGTCCTCAGCCACTATTACGGCCGTGAGGCGGGGCTGGAACTGCGCGAGGATATCGAGACGGTGCTGGAACCCGGCATGGTGATCAGCATGGAACCGATGCTGACCATCGCCCATGGCCAGCCGGGTGCCGGCGGCTACCGCGAGCATGACATCCTGGTCATCACCGAGGACGGGGCAGAGGACATCACGCACTACCCCTATGGCCCGGCGTTCAACGTGGTGGGCTGACCGAACGCCGCGCCTGGCGGCCCCGGAATCGGCAGAAATCCGGTTCCGGGGCCGCCCTGTCGCGCAAGATTCGGAAAAATATACGGATTCGGGCTTGACGCAGGCGGTTTGCCATGGCGCAAGCTGGCACAGCTGCCACCAAACCCGAGTCTGCCAAGTGTCCTTGTCTGTTGCCCGGATCGTCGCGATCCTTGCCCTGCCGCTGCTTGCCGCCTGTGCCGGAAACCCTACGCCGTCAGAGCCTCCGGTCGTCCAGGGGTATGAAGGCGTTCAGGATGGCGAATTCTTCATCGAACCGGTGCCGGCGCAGTATCTGACCGGCGACAACCGGCGGGCCGAAGTAGCCTATGCCGGGGACGAGGCGCCGGGGACCATCGTGGTCGACATCTTCACCCGCAAGCTCTACCTTGTGGGCGAGGGCGGCACGGCCACGCGCTATCCCATCGCAGTGGGCCGCGAGGGGCTGTCGTTCAAGGGTACCGGCGTGATCGGGCGCAAGGCGGAATGGCCGCGCTGGCAGCCGACCGCAAACATGGTGCGCACCCGGCCCGACCTTTACGCCGCCTATGCCGGCGGACTGCCGGGTGGCCTGATGAATCCGCTGGGCGCGCGGGCGCTGTATCTTTACCGCGGTGGGCGCGACACGATGTTCCGCATTCACGGCACCTCTGATGCCGCCTCGATCGGCGCGGCAACCAGCGCGGGCTGCATCCGGCTGTTCAATCAGGACATCATCGATCTTTACAACCGCGTCCCGATCGGCACACGGGTCAAGGTCCGGACCGAGGCCGAAAGCCTGGCCATCGAAGGCCCGCAGATGATCGACGCCTTCGGCCGCGTGGTTCCGGCTACGCCCGAGAACATGGCGAAGAAGGAGCGCGACCTGGCCGAGATCGCGCGCAAGGCCGAAAAGGACCGCGAGGCAGCCCGGATTGCCGAAGAAAAGCGACTTGCCGCCTGCGCCCGCCGCGGCATCGAGCCCGGGGATTGCCCGCGCCCGATGCCGGTGGATGCGACGGTCATCGTCGGCACCTCGGACACGTCTAGGTCAGGATGACATAGTCCTTCAGGGTGGTCTCGACGACCTCCCACACGCCCTGAAAGCCCGGGCGGATGATGTAGCTGTCACCAGCCCGCAGATGAACGATAGTGCCGTCATCGCCGGTCAGGATCGAATGGCCGGAATGGATGTGGACATATTCCCATTCGGTATAGGACATGCGCCACGCCCCGGGGGTGGATTGCCACAGGCCAGCATACAGGCCGTCGCGGTCCTCGATGTTCCAGGTGGTATGCACCGGATCGCCCTTCACGACCCTGGCGGGGTCCGGGCGGGCGACTTCGGGCGTGATGCCGTCGCGGGTCAGGCGTTCGACAAGGGACATGGGGGCTCCTTTCCTCTGGCGCATTGGGGCGTCCGGGGCGGGCCGCGTCAAGCCCTGGCGGTGACGCTGCGGTGCGGCGCAATTTTGTTGCGGTTGCGGTGCGCTTGTGCCCATATGGCGGGCAGATTGCGAACCGCGAGGGACCGAAGATGAGCGCCACCTCCCCCGTCCGTCCCGTGCTGCCCCCCGACATCCGCGCCCGCAAGGGCGGTGTGCCTCTGGTCGTGCTGACGGCCTATTCCACACCTGTCGCGCGCCTGGTCGATGCGCATTGCGACGTGGTGCTGGTGGGCGATTCTGTCGGCATGGTGATCCACGGGCTGCCCTCGACCCTGGGGGTGACGATGGAGATGATGATCCTGCATGGGCGTGCCGTCGTCCGGGGCGCGCAGAAGGCGATGCCGGTGATCGACATGCCCTTCGGCAGTTACGAGGAAGGGCCGCAGCAGGCCTTCCGCAATGCCAGCCGCCTGATGGCAGAAACCGGCGCCCCGGCGGTAAAGCTGGAAGGCGGCCAGCACATGGCCGATACGATCGCATTCCTGACCGCACGCGGCGTGCCGGTCATGGCGCACATCGGCCTGACGCCGCAGGCGGTGAACACGCTGGGCGGCTACAAGGTGGTGGGCCGCGACGCCGAGGCGGCGAAGGTCATGGCCGACGCCCGCGCGGTCGAGGCCGCTGGGGCGTTTTCCGTGGTGCTGGAGAAGGTGCCGGCCGGTCTTGCAGGCAAGGTGACGCGGGCCCTCTCGATCCCGACCATCGGCATCGGCGCCGGGGTCGATTGCGATGGCCAGGTTCTGGTGGTCGATGACATGCTGGGTCTGTTCACCGAGTTCCGGCCGAAGTTCGTGAAACGCTATGCCGAGCTGGGCCGCGCGGCGGACGAGGCGATTGCCGCCTATGCCGCCGAGGTGCGCAGCCGCGCTTTCCCGGCCGAAGAACACGGTTTTCCCGACGTGCTTCCGGTGAAGAAATGATCCCGATCCTGCGGACTGTGGCCGACCTGCGCGCCTTGGCGCGGGGCTGGAAGGCACGGGGCGAAACGGTGGGCGTGGTGCCGACGATGGGCGCGCTGCATGACGGCCACCTGTCTCTGGCCCGCCGCGCGCGGGCGGAATGCGACCGGGTGATCACCACGATCTTCGTGAACCCGAAACAGTTCAACAACCCCGAGGATCTGAAGAAATATCCCCGCAACGAAGAGGCGGATGCAAGCCTGCTGGCCACGGTGCCGGTCGATGCGATCTTTGCCCCGTCGGTGGAAGAGGTCTATCCCGAGGGTTTCATCACCACGGTTTCGATGGCCGGCGTGGCACAGCCGTTGGAGGGCCACATGCGCCCGGGCCATTTCGATGGTGTGGCGACGGTGGTGACCAAGCTGTTCGGCATGTCCCTGGCGGACAGGGGCTATTTCGGGCAGAAGGATTGGCAGCAGTTGCAGGTCGTGCTGCGGCTGGTGCGTGACCTGAACCTGCCGGTCGAGATCGTGGGCTGCGAAACGATCCGCGAGGCGGACGGTCTGGCAATGTCATCTCGCAACGTCCGGCTGACGCCCGAAGGGCGGGCGAAGGCTCCGGTGCTTTATGCGGCCATCACCCGCGCGGCCGAGGACATCCGCGCCGGCCATGCCGACCGCATGGCGATCCGCGAGGCGGCAGAAACCATGCGCGCAGCCGGGTTCGAGCGGGTGGAATACATCGAGCTGCGAGATGCCGAAACGCTGATGCCCTCGGACGATCCGCGTCGCCCGCGCCGGATGCTGGCGGCGGCCTGGATCGACGGCGTGCGGCTGATCGACAATATTCCGGTCTAGGCGGCGGGTCTCAGGATCCGTGCTGCGTCCTGTCGTGTTCCGGGTCCGCGCCGGGCACCGGGTCATAGCCATGGCCACCCCAGGGGTGGCACCGGCACAGCCGGTGCATGGTCAGATATCCGCCGCGGACGGCCCCGTGCCGCTCCAGCGCCTCCAGCGCATAGGCCGAGCAGGTCGGCTGGAACCGGCAACCGTGGCCGACCCAGGGCGACAGGAACAGCCGGTAGGCCCGGACGGGCAGGGCAAGGATATGCGCAAGCGGTGTCATGCCCGGTGCACCGAGCGCAGGGCGCGCCGCAGATCCGCGCACAGATCGGCATAGGCGCGGGTCACCGTCGCCTCTGGCCGCGCGACCAGAACATAGTCCCAGCCGGGGCGGGCAAGGTCGGCCAGAACCTCGCGCGCAAGCGCCCGTAACCGGCGCTTGGCCCGGTTGCGCGTAACCGCGTTGCCGATCTTCTTCGACGCAGTGAAACCCACACGCACCGTACTGTCTCCATCCCCGCGGTCGCGGGCCTGCAACAGGAAACCATCGGTCCCCTGCCGCCGCGCCGAAGCGCATTTCAGGAAATCGGTGCGCTTGCGCAGGACGCAAAACGAAACCGCCGGAGAACCGGCGGGTGTGGCGGCGCGGGGGCCGTTCCCGGGGTTTTCCGGCGGTATCCTGTCGCCACCCATTGCCCCCGCAGGGGCCAGCATCAGGCGGTCAGCTTGTGACGGCCCTTGGCACGGCGGGCTGCCAGCACAAGACGGCCGTTCTTGGTTGCCATGCGCGCCCGGAAGCCGTGGCGGCGCTTGCGAACCAGGTTCGACGGTTGAAAGGTGCGCTTCATCGCGGCTCTCCGTAATTGCCCCGAACCCCGGACGGATTCGAGGGCCCCTAACTTGAAGCCCGTCCTTTACGGGCGGTTTTCGCCCAAGTCAACGCACCCGGCGCGGATTTCCTGCAACATTTCCCCTGCGATGCGCGGGAAATGCCGCAAGCCGCGCTGCGTGGGCGGATCGGGCTTCAAGGCCGCGTGATGCCCCTGTGCAATCGCGGCCGCATCGGCCATCCTCCCGACATGCAAGGACATGAGCCGACCCTGATCGTCAAGACTGCACCCAGTTCGCGCAACCCCTGGGTACGGCGTCTGCCGGTGCTGGCAATCCTTGCCGCAGCTCTGGCCGGTGCGGTTCTCCTGCGCGAACAGCTCAGCTTCGAGACACTGGCGGCGAACCGCGAGGCGCTGCTGGCCTTCCGTGATGCGCATTACCTGCCGACGGTCCTGGCCTTCATGGCGGCCTATGCGGCGATCGTCGCGCTCAGCCTTCCGGGAGGGACCGTGGCCTCGCTGACCGGGGGATTCCTGTTCGGGCTCTTCCCCGGCGTCCTTTACAATGTGACCGGGGCGACGCTGGGGGCGATCCTGATCTTCCTGGCGGTGCGCGCGGGTTTCGGCAACCGCATGGCAGCGCGCGTAGCGGGCGGCGGCGGCGGCGCGGCGCGGCTGATGGCGGGCATCCGTGAAAACGAATGGTCCGTCCTGTTCCTGATGCGGCTGATCCCGGCCGTGCCCTTCGTGCTGGCAAACCTGATCCCCGCCTTCACCGGCATTCGCCTGCGGGTCTATGCCACCACGACCTTCTTCGGCATCATCCCGGCGGCGCTGGTGTTCACCTCGATAGGCGCCGGGCTGGGAGAGGTCTTCGCCCGCGGCGACAAGCCTGACCTGTCGATCGTCTTCACCCCCCCGATCCTGCTGCCGATGCTGGGCCTTGCCGCGCTTGCGGCGCTGCCCATGGTTCTCAAGGCGTTGCGCAAGGGGCGCTGAGATGCGGATCGACACCGACATCTGCGTGATCGGCGCCGGGGCAGGCGGGCTGTCGGTCGCCGCCGGGGCGGTGCAGATGGGTGCGCGGGTGGTGCTGATCGAAGCCGGCGAGATGGGCGGCGACTGCCTGAACGCGGGCTGCGTGCCATCCAAGGCGCTGATCGCCGCCGCCCGGGCGGCCGAGGGTCAGCGCCGCGGGTTCCCGGGCGTGATCGGTGTCGATCCGCGGGTCGATTTCGGCGCGGTCAAGGATCACGTCGCTGCCGTCATCGCCCAGATCGCGCCCGTGGACAGCCAGGAGAGGTTCGAGGGCCTGGGCTGCACCGTGATCCGCGCCTTTGCCCGCTTCGCCGGCCCGCGCGAGGTGCAGGCAGGCGATCATGTCATCCGCGCCCGGCGCTTTGTCATCGCCACCGGCTCGCGCCCCTATGTCCCGCCGATCCAGGGGGTGGATACGGTGCCCTTCCTGACCAACGAAACGATCTTCGCCCTGCGGGAGCGGCCGCAGCATCTGATCGTCATTGGCGGCGGGCCGATCGGGATGGAACTGGCCCAGGCGCATCGCCGACTGGGCTGCGGGGTCACGGTGATAGAAGGGGCCGGGATCCTGGGTCGGGAAGACCCGGAATTGGTTGCGGTCGTGGCCGATGCGCTCAGGGCTGAGGGAATCGCCGTCGTCGCGGGCCTGCCGGTCGTCCGTCTGGCCGGAGCCGAGGGCGCGGTCGAAGTCACACTGGCTGACGGGACGCAAGTGAAGGGCAGCCACATCCTGATGGCCGTGGGCCGCAGGGCATCGCTTGACGGGATGGGGCTGGAGGCCGCCGGAATCGCGCATACATCCAAAGGTGTCACAGTGGACGCCCGGTTGCGCACGACCAACCGCCGCGTCTATGCCGTGGGCGATGCGGCGGGCGGGCCGCAACTCACCCATGTCGCGGGCTGGCACGCGGGAATCGTGATCCGCCAGGCGGTGCTGGGCCTGCCCGCGAAGGCCGACCCTTGCGCCGTCCCGCGCGTGACCTATACCGACCCGGAACTTGCCCAGGTCGGCCTGACCGAAGCCGAGGCGCGCGCCGCCCATGGCGCAGGTCTGACCGTGGTCCGGGCGGATTTTGCCCATAACGACCGTGCCCTGGCCGACGGCAGGGCGGTTGGGCTGATCAAGGTCATGGTGGCCGGGGGCCGACCCGTGGGCGCCTCGATCGTCGGTCCGCAGGCGGGCGAGCTGATCGGCCTGTGGGCGTTGGCGATCGGCGCAAGGCTGAAAATGTCCGCCATTGCCGGGATGATTGCCGCCTATCCCACGCTGGGAGAGGTTTCCAAACGCGCTGCAGGCGCCTATTTTAGCCCGAAATTGTTCGACAATCCGGCAGTAAGGCGGATCGTCCGGCTGGTGCAGCGCTGGATCCCCTGACGCCGGATTGCCAAGGTAGGTTCGGGTGACGGAACGGCGACGGGGCTTTCTCAACACGCTTTCGGGACGGTTCCTGATTCTGACCGTGATCTTCGTCATGCTGGCCGAAGTGCTGATCTTCGTGCCCTCGATTGCGCGGTACCGGGCAGATTTCCTGCTGACCCGGCTGAAACAGGCGCAGATCGCCGCGCTGACCCAGCTTGCCGCGGAAGACATGATCGCCCCGGACCTGGAAGCCGAACTGCTGAAGAACGCCGAGGTCTTCAACGTCGTCCTGCGGCGCGACGAGGTGCGGCAGCTTGTCCTTTCCTCGCCCGTGCCGGGCGAGATCCATGCCACCTACGACCTGCGCATGGCCGGCCCGTGGGAACTGATCCGCGATGCCTTTGCCGTGCTGTTCGATCCGCACAACCGCATCATCCGCGTGATCGGCTATCCGGTGCAGGAGGCAGGAACCCTGATCGAGGTGACGATGGAAACCCGCGCCCTGCGGCGCGAGATGCTGGACTACGGGTTGCGGATCCTGGTCCTGTCTGCCCTGATCTCGGTGGTTACCGCCCTGCTGCTGTTTCTGGCCGTGCAGCGGCTGCTGGTCGTGCCGATCCGCCGCGTCGTGCATCACATGCAGACCTATGCCGAGGCACCCGAGGATGCGCGCCGCGTGATCGAGCCCACCGCCGATGTCGAAGAGTTGCGCGCGGCGGAAGAGGCGCTGCAGTCGATGCAGACCCAGCTTACCGGCGCCCTGCGGCAGAAGGAACGACTGGCCCAGCTGGGCGCGGCAGTGGCCAAGATCAGCCACGACCTGCGCAACATCCTGACCACGGCGCAGCTGTTCGCCGACCGGCTGGAAGGCAGCGCCGATCCGGCCGTGGCGCGTTCTGCGCCGAAGCTGATCAACTCGATCAGCCGGGCGGTCAGCCTGTGCGAATCAACCCTGGCATTCGGCAAGGCAGAGGAGCCGCCACCGCAACTGCGCCGGCTGAACATGGCGCAACTGGCCGCGGAAGTTGCGGAAGGCGAAGGGCTGGGAGCCGAAACCCAGATCACGTTTCTTATCGATGTGCCGCCGGGCCTGATGATCCGCGCCGATGGCGAGCAGCTTCATCGTGTGCTGTCGAACCTTGTCCGCAATGCCCGCCAGGCGATCGAGGCCACCGGCCAGCCCGGCACCATCGAGATTTCTGCCGGCGAAGATGAAAGGGATTGGTGGATCCGTGTCGGCGATACCGGCCCCGGTCTGCCGCCGAAGGCACGCGAGCATCTTTTCTCGGCCTTCCAGGGCGGCGCGCGGAAGGGCGGCACGGGCCTGGGCCTTGCGATCGCCGCCGAACTGGTGCGCGGACATGGCGGGCGTCTGGAGCTTGCGCGCAGCGATGCCGAGGGTACCGAGTTCGTCATCCACCTTCCCAAGTCGACCACGGATGCCGAGGGGTGATTTGCCCCTTGCAAACCCCGGCCCTTGGGTCTACATCGCCCGCATCGCGGACCCGTAGCTCAGCTGGATAGAGCATCAGACTACGAATCTGAGGGTCGGGCGTTCGAATCGCTCCGGGTCCGCCATTCAATCCGAAGGCCTTGGCATGATTGCCCGGGCCTTTGCTTTTTCACGTGCCCAGATCAGGCACCTGTCGCGGATGGCGGGGTCATCGCCGGGGTTCGGGTGGCCGCCAAGGATGCGCCACCCGGCGGAACCGGCCGGGTCGCGCGAAGCCTGTTCGGCAATTTCCGTGCGTGTCGCGGCACAAGCCGCAGGCGGGTCAGTCGTTCTCTGCCTTCTGCCTGACCGGACGATGGCGCCTTGAAGCCTTGGCGCGCCAATAGACAAAGGCAAGACGGCCCTTCAGGCTTCTGGGGGTCATCGTTTCCATCAGCGGGCTGCCGACTGCGCCGAAACGCTGCTTGTACGGTTCATCGCCGATGGTGAAATCGAAATAGCCGGTGAATCCGGTTCTCGGGCCGAATTCTTCGAGCATCGCGTCGAACATCAGCATGCCGGGACGATAGGTTTCCCATTCGTCGGCGGCAAAGGTCGGAAGGACCACATGATAGGTTCTGCCCCGGGTCGGGCCGAAGCACGCGGCGATCGGCGTGTCGCCCGCGCGACAGATGGTCACGCAGAGATCCAGCTGCCGTTCCGGGTTCGTCGCAACGTCATAATAGAAGCTGCGCCACACCTCGGGCGTGTCGGCGCGTCCGATGCGTCTGAACCTGCCGCGCCGCATTTCCCAAAGGATATCCATCGCCGCCTTCATTGCGCGCGGATCCCTGACATGCTCCAGGCTGAGCGGGCCATGAACGGCAATCTTCTTCTTCTGCTGGCGGATCGTTGATCGCAGTCGCGATTGCATGATGTCCTTCGACAGATCTGCCCAGGGTCGGTTCACCTCGATCCCGTAGCATTTTTCCCGCATGGCAACGACATGACCCACCTGCAACAGGGGGTTGGGCCGGTCATCAATGCGCAGCTGAAGTTTCTGGAAGTGCACCATGTCACAGCGGGGAAGCGCCCGCAGGATGTCGGTCAGGACATCGCGAACCTCATGATCGCCGATCCGGTCGTTGCGGGCCATGAGAAGCCCGCCGTAGTCGCTGACCCCGAGATCGGCGAGCGAGATGAAATTCAGCCCCTTCCAGCGGTGGCGGCAGAGCGGAAGGATCCAGACGACGCCACCTTCATCGGCGACGGTTGCGATCAGCGGCTTCGCAACGCCATGCCTGTTGGTATTTTCATACCAGGGTGCGACCCAGTCGTATGTCTGGAACACCGTGCAGCGGCCGTCGGCCTCAAGCGCGCGCCATGTCTTCTCGAGGGCGCGCCAGTCGGTGTGAAGTTCGATCTTTCGTGCCGTCGATCGACGTGTTCCCGGTGATCCGGCGTCGGTGACCATGTGGTTCATGACTGAATACTCAAGCTTCCGCGACCATTCAGGGTGCGCATCGGGCCACGGAATCGCCGACTGGCCGCGCATCCCTCGCATAAGGGCCCCTTTGGCAAGAACACCCGGCCGCCCCTTTCGGGGCAACTGCCATTGCGGAAGCCAAGGACCAGCCGGACACTGTCGTTCATGCGTCACTCTGCGCGCAACGGCGTCAGGCTGCCTTGGATATCCGGGGTTTGGCAAGAGGTTTCTGGTCCAGGGCAAGGCCGGCAAAGGAAGATGTGGATAGCCCGCGCGAGCGCGCAGCTGACCGTAGGATTCTGCAGGCATTCTGCTAGGCTGTGTCAGATCGGAATTCCTGAAGGTGACAATGGGGGTGGCGATGTCAGATTCGGGCCAGATTGTCGTAAGGCGCACGCTGCACGACAGGATTTCCTGGCGCCTCAAGAAGGGCGCCTATTGCTATTCGTGGCGCTTCGGCCTGCGCCGGTCGTTGCATGAGCAGTTCGAGCCCCCGCGGGCGAAGATACCGCTGCATGTGCGGCCCTTCGCCCCCGGAGATGAAGAGGCCCTTTTCGGGCACCGTCGCAACGGAACCGACCCCGCAGACGAAGTCGAGATCAGATATCGGCTGGAACATCTGGCTGCCGACATACCCACGCCATATGTGGCGGTCGACGAAACGACGGGAACGCCGTGTTACATGCAGTGGCTGATGGGCGCGGATCAGAACGAGAAGATCCAGGCAAAATCCTGGGGCTTTCCCGTTCTGGCCAGCAACGAGGCGCTGCTTGAAAATGCCTATACCCCGCCTGCCTATCGCGGGCAGCGCATCATGTCCGAGGCCATGTATCTTATCGCTGACCGGGCGCGCGATTTCGGTGCCGACTATGCGTTCACCTTTGTTGCCGGCGACAACATGGCCTCGTTGAAGGGCTGCAAGCGCGCCGGCTTCGATATCTACATGGTTCACGAACGCCGGGACTATGGCTTTGGCCTGTTCACCCGAAACACTTTCACGATTCTGCCCGAGGGTGATCCGCGACTGTCGCTCCTGAAAAGCTGATGCAATCCGCCACCGCCCGACTCGGTGAACCGTGTGTTGACCAAGGTGGATCGGCCGGTTCTGTCAGGGCGATGAAGCCTGCGGCCGCCGATTCGTCCGATATGGGGCCGCAACGCATGCTGCCGGAAAATTCTTCACTGGCCGCTTCATTCTGCCGCTGGCACGCGGTTTCGTTGCCAGCATGCCGGCAAAGCCGGGACAGTTTTCAATCTTGGTTTTGCAGTTCGGGAGTGAGCCACTTTCAGTGAGTGTCGGATTGAACCGGCCCTTGAACCGATGAAAATCGGGCCTTGATGCAGAATACGGGGCAGAAAACCGGCTCATGGTCTTTCGTGCCTGCGGAATTTCGTGGCGAGGCAGGTTCGCATCCTTTCCCATCCGCCCACCTAAAACAGCCTGCATGGGCCGCCGGGGCCCGAAAAGCCCGAACGCCGCGCGCCCGTCGTCGGCATTTCGATCGGCCTTGCTTCATGGCTGTCCCGCTGCGGTTCCAGCATGGTCAGGGCAAATTGCCATGCGGGATTGGTAGCTGAATCGGAAACAATCGGCAGCAAACAAGGTGATGCAAAATCATCCCGTACGCCTGATCTCAGGAGACGGGGGGTTTTCGAATGACGACCGGTCGGGATCTGTGCCCCGGCGAATCGGTTGGCGATATTTCCGGCTCCGGGAGACGTCGGTTTTCGGGATGTGTCCCTGGCGGGGCAATATGCCATTTAAGGTTGAAAAAGCTACCATAATTTACAAGCTCTAGTAGTGCCGCCTGCCCTAACGTCGATCTTCCGGATCGAAACTCCCTAGCCTCAAGCCACATTTTGGACATAATCTGATCCCGGCTCTTCAGCGGTTCTCATCCGGCCTGACGACACTTCGAAGACTGCCGTCGCCGCACTAGCGATAAGGGGTGGACTTATTGAAATGAAACAGAATTATATCAGACTTTCGCAGCAGGACCGGATAGTGCTGCCATCTGCGCAACAATCCCTTGAGATCGGTGGCGACATCCGGGGGGGCTTTCGCAAGCGTGCCTTCGATGTCGCTCTCGCGACCGTGGCGATCGTTCTGCTGTCTCCGTTGCTGATCGGCGTGGCTCTTGCGATCCGGTTGTCGGACGGTGGCCCGGCCCTGTTCGGTCAGACGCGCATCGGAGCGAACGGCAAGCCATTCAGGATCTGGAAATTCCGCAGCATGGTGCCGGATGCCGCTGAAAGGCTGCGCGAACACCTCGATCGCGATCCTCAGGCGAGAAGGGAATGGCAGGCGACAAGAAAGCTGAAATGCGACCCGCGAATTACGCCGCTTGGCCGGGTTATCAGAAAATACAGCGTCGATGAATTGCCGCAGCTGTTCAATATCCTGCTGGGTGACATGAGCTTTGTCGGGCCTCGTCCAATCGAGGAGGCAGAGTGTGTCCGATACCGTCGGTCTTTGCGCCATTATCTGAAATGCCGTCCGGGACTGACGGGATTGTGGCAGGTCAGCGGCAGAAGTGATACGTCCTATGAACGCCGGGTCGTTCTTGATCGCTATTACGCGACGCACAGCACGCTGAAACTCGACATGGCCCTGATTCTGAAGACGGTCCCCGTCGCATTGACCGGCCAGGGATCATACTGAAGTGAGTCCGCAAGCGTCGCGTAATTGAAGGAAAGGTTGAATGTCATCCTGCCGGTGCCTTCTTGGTGCAGTCCTGTGGCTTTGCCTTCTGCCCGTGGCCGCAGTGGCCGAAGGCTACAGGATATCGCCAGGTGACGAGCTCAGCCTTCGCGTTCTGGAATGGCAGCCGGTCGAAGGACAGGCGGTGGAATGGGAATCCATGCGCGGCGATCTGCGCGTCGATGCCGAAGGCAGGGTGACGGTGCCCTTCCTGGGACCTGTCGATGCGGGCGGCCTGTCGCCGGACGACCTGTCCGGGAAGATCGCCGCAGGTCTGCAGGAACGGCTTGCCGTCACCACATCGCTGGACGCGATCATTCAGGTCACGGCCTACCGTCCCGTCTATGTGACCGGGGCGGTCCGCAACCCGGGCGAATACCCGTTTAGGCCGGGACTGACCGCTGCGCAGCTTGTCGCGCAGGCCGGTGGCGGTGGCCTGGGACAGGGAAACGGGTCCGTCGATCCGCGCGAAATCCTGACGCGTGAGGGCACCATGCGGCTGCTCCAGCTCGAGGGCGAGCGCCTGGCGATACGGCGCGCCATGCTGCAGGCCGCGATCGAGGGGCATGAACAGCTGGTCGTTCCCGAACGCCAGGACGGGGGAACCTGGCCAGAAAGCCTGATCAAGAGCGAGAACGAAGTGCTTCGGCTGCGGCGGGAACGGCGCACACGCGAACTTGCCACCCTAGATAACCAGATCCTGCTTCTTCTGAACGAGATAGAATCGTTGACCGGCAGGGCCGAGGCCCTGGAACTTCTGGTCGAAAGTGCCCGCCGCGAAAAGGAGAACGCCCAGTCCCTTGCCGAACGCGGCCTTGCCGTCGGATCCCGCGTGACCGAAACCGAACGTTCGCTTGCGTTGACCGAGGCGCAGTTGCTTGACGTTTCAACCGCCAGGCTGCGGGCGCGGCAGGCCATAACCCAGGCCGAGGCCGAAAAGCAGGCCCTGCGGGACCGCGACCTGATCGAGGACACGCGCGAACTTCAGCGCGTTGAAGAAGAGCTGGAGCGCGTGCTTGCCTCGCTGGACACGCAGCAAAGCCTTTCCATTGTCGAGACAGGACTTGTGCTGGGCAGCGGCCTGACGGACGAGGATCTGACGATGCCCGAACCGATCGTCACGATCCTGCGGGGCAAGGGCCAGGACGCCATCAGGCTTTCCGGCCTTGAAACCGAGCTTGAGCCCGGAGACGTTGTCACCGTCGCGATGCCCAGAACCTGGGGCCGCTGGTTCGATGACCAGCGAAGCCGGGTGAGTCAATGAAGCCGGTCGCCGGGCAACCAGCAGCGGACGCCGTTGCCGTTCCCGGTGCGCGTTCTCATGTGTCGGTCGGACGTGGCCGGATTGCCATTCTGGGCGTCGGCTGGTCGGCCCTGAATACCGGTTCGGCGCTGCTCATCTCGGTCATCGTGTTCATCATCACCTCTCGGTTGATGGGGCCGCAGGAATTCGGGGTCGTCGCTCTTGCCATCTCGATCATCACTGTCGTGGGCTGCGCAACCCCTGGCGGATTTGGCGAAGCGATCATCCAGCGGGTCGAAATCGCGGACGAACACCTGGATACGGTGTTCTGGCTGTGCGTCGGATCCGGCCTGATCTTCTTCGTGCCGATCGTGCTGCTGGCCGACACGGTGGCCGAAATCGCCGGCGAGCCCATCCTGACGCTGCTTCTGCCCTTTTTCGGGGTGAAGATGATCCTCGATCTGGTGGCGGTCGTGCCGCAGGCGCTGATCGTGCGGGCCATGAAATTCAAGCATATCGCGGCCCGGACGGCCATCGGAAACAGCATCAGCGGGCTGATCTGCATCCTGATGGCATTGAACGGTTACGGGGTCTGGGCCCTGGCCATGGCACCGATGATCACCTCGGTCGTGTCGCTGGCCATCCTTGTCTGGGCCGCGCGCTGGATCCCCGGGTTCCGTGTGCGGGTCAGCGCCGTCCGCGACCTGCTGCGTTTCGGACTTTTCGCCTCTGCCAACAATGCGCTGTATTTCCTGAACATCGACAGGCTGGTGCTGGGGTTCCTGGCAGGACCGGCTGTCCTGGGCCTGTACTTTCTTGGCAAGCGGCTTTTCGATCTGCTGAACGGGGTAACCTCCGGGGTGATCCAGCCGGTGTCCACGGTGTTCTTCGCCTCGATCCAGAAAGAGCCTGACACGCACATCCGGGCCCTGCGCAACGCCCTGCGTGCAACTGTCATCATCTCCTTTCCGGTCTTCGGCGGGCTGCTATCGGTGGCCGACAGCGCCGTGCCCCTGGTTCTGGGCGATCACTGGATCCCCGCGGTGCCGGCAGTGCGGGCTTTTGCCGTCATTGGTCTTTTCGCGGCACTCGTCGCAACGTCGCATGCGTTGGCCACCGGTCTTGGCAGGGCGGACCTGCCATTCATCGTCGATCTGCTGCGAAACCTGATGGCAGTCGTGGCGATCCTGCTGTTCCTGAACCAGGGCTTCCCGGCTGTCATGGCTGCTTTGGTTGCGGCGCATGCCGTCATGCTGCCAGGCACTTTTCTTATCGCCCGAAAGCTGACCGGTGTCAGTCTGCGGCAGTATCTGGAGCCTCTGTTCATGCCGATGCTGGCAACGCTTGCGATGTGCGCCGTGCTGGAGGTGCTTCCGGGTTTTCTGCCAGAGGCGGGGCCGGCGATGATCCTTGCGGCGCAGATTGTCGTGGGGGCGACCGTCTATCTTGGCATCATCCTAAGCCTGTCCGGTCGCGAGATTGCCGAGCTGAAACAGACGTTCTCTAAGGGGGCCGCAGGTGAGTGAAGCAGGGCATGCCCAGTTCGCCCAGCACCGCGCGCAGACCGTCCCCGAGGCGACGGGCGAACCGCTGATCTCGGTCATCATGGCGAACCTGAACGGTGAGCCGCATCTGGAACGTGCGATCCGGTCTGTGCTGGATCAGACCCACCGGAACCTGGAGCTTGTCATCAGCGATGACGGATCGGGCGATGGCAGCCTTCGGCTGATCCGGGACGCCATGGCGAATGATCCCCGTGTCCGGCTGCTTGAGTCGGACAGACCGACCGGCCCGGCGGCGGCCCGCAATCGCGCGCTGAACGCTGCCCTGGGCGACTGGATCGCCATCTTCGATTCGGACGACATGATCCACCCGCAGCGACTGCAGCGCCTTCTGGCGGCGGCAGTGGACCTTGGCGCCGACATAGTGGCGGATGATCTGGTCTTCTTCGGGGAAGATCCGGGCGAGCAGCCGGGCACCCTTCTGCAGGATCTGGATCTGCGCGGTCCGCAGGAAATCGATGCACTGGCCCTGGTCTCGGGGAATCTGGCCGGGGCAAGCGATCTGTCGCTTGGATATCTCAAGCCGCTGATCCGCCGTGGGGCGATGGGCCAGATCCGCTACAACGAGGCGCTGAGGATCGACGAGGACTATGATCTCTATCTGCATCTTCTGATGGCGGGCGCGCGGTTCTTCGTGATCCCCGAGGCCATGTATCTTTACCGCCGTCACGCACAGTCCACCTCGCACCGGATCAGCGCCTTCAGCCTGGAGCGGATGGTGCAGGCGCAGTCGGAATTCCTGGACGGACTGCCCCCTGACAAGGCGGACCTGTCGCGCGCGGTCAGCCTGCGCATGCGGGATCATGTCAGGGAACTTGGATATGTTCGCGTAATCGACGCGATCAGGACGCGCAGGTGGTTTGCGGCCACTGCCGGTCTGCTCGGATCTCCGCGCAACATGGCGTTCCTGATCCGCAGTCTTGGGGAACGCCTGCAGCGCAGGCGTCTTCGTCAGAATGCCGCCCGAACCCGGATCAACCTTCTGCTGTGCCGACAGGGGCAGGATGTTCCGGCGGAATATTCCGGTTTCACCAGGTTCGAGGTGCCGGATGTGTGCGGCCCTGCATCAGGGCCATCAGCGGCGCGCATCTGGGCACGTCTGGCAAGCCTGGCATGCAGGAACGATCTCGCCATCGTCGCGCTTGACGAGGCAGGCGAATTCGCGCTGGGCTTGGTGCCCCGTCATGTTGGCGCCGAGGTGCGCCGGACCGCTGCTGCTAAAGCTGGCCTATCCGGGCAGGGCGCGCCCGTTTCCGCAGATACCGCCGCCGTCGCCCATCCGGAGGAGGCATGACGAACATCCTTTACCTGTCGCATGATCTGGACGATCCGGCCACCTGGCGCCGGGCAAGCATGCTGGAGGCAGGCGGTGCTTCGGTGCGTGTTGCCGGCTTCCGCCGCCTGACCGGTCCTATCGGTCGCAAGGCAACGGTGCTGGGGCAGACCCACAGCGGCCGTTTCCTGCATCGTGGGTTCAGCGCCCTGCGTTCGATCGCGAAGGCCCGTGACCTTGCCGGCAAAGGGGCGTTCGATGTCATCGTTGCCCGCAACCTGGAGATGCTGCCGCTTGCCCGCAGGGTTCACAGATTGTCGTCCCGGCACAGGCCGACCCGGCTGATCTACGAGGTTCTCGACATTCACCGTCTGATGGTCGGTCCGGGCCTTGTGCCCTCGCTGATGCGCCAGGTGGAACGCCATCTCTGCCGCGGCGTGGACAGGGTGGTGATTTCCTCGGAACGGTTCTGGGAAGAACATTTCCGCCGCTACGGTCAGGTGGCAGCGCCCGCTTTGCTGGTCGAGAACAAGGTCTGGGATCCGATGGCCGCTGACCCGGCGCCGCAGGTCATGCGCCCCCCGCGAAAGGCAGGCGAGCCGCTGGTCATCGGCTGGTTCGGCATCCTGCGCTGCGCCGAGTCGCTGCGCTGCCTCGACGGGCTTTGCAGGGCTGCGGAGGGGCGGGTGCGCCTGGTCCTGCGGGGGCGTCCGGCGCTGGCCGTCCTGCCGGATTTTCATCAGGTCGTGGAGGCAAACCCGCATATCTCTTTTCACGGTGCCTACAGCTATCCCGACGATCTGCCCGGGATCTACGGCGAGGTCGACATTGCCTGGCTGGTTGACCGGTTCGATGCCGGGGCCAATTCGGACTGGCTGCTTCCGAACCGGCTATACGAAAGCTGCGTCCACGGTGCCGTCCCTCTTGCGCTGTCCGGTACCGAAACCGGCCGGTATCTTGCGCGCCGGGGACTTGGCCTCGTCCTGGCCGACCTGCGGCCGGATACGGTATCAGCCCTGCTTGCCGGGCTTGACGATGCGGAACTGGCATCGCTGCAATCGCGGATCCGCGCGATCGACATGGCAGACTGGCGCACGACGCGGCGGGAATGTGCACGGCTGGTCGACCAGCTGGCCGGACGCAGGATGGATTCAGACCCCGCTGCCGACCTGCTGTCCCCCCAAGCCGAAAGGGTGGCCGGATGACCCTCATGACGCCATATCCCCTTGACGACGTCCAGCCGGCGACCGCCGGTGGCACGCCCGGTCCACCGGGGCGGATCGCCATCGTCATTCCGACGCTGAACGAGGCGCGCCACATCATCCGGGTGATCCGCGCCGTCGCCGGTGGCGCCGATCGGCTTGGGGCGCACATTCTGGTTGTTGATGGCGGTTCGACCGATGGCACACTGGACCTGGTCCGGCAGGAAGCCCGCCATCGGCCCGGGCTTTTCCTGCTGCACAACCCCGGGCGTCTGCAATCGGCCGCCGTGAACCTTGCCGTCAGGCATCTTGGCGATACGGCCGACTGGATCATTCGCGTGGACGCCCACGCCGACTATCCGCATGACTACTGCGAGGCACTTTTCGCCGAGGCTTGCCGGACCGGTGCCGACTCGGTCGTCGTCAGGATGCACGCGACGGGCCGGGGACTGATGCAGCGCAACATAGCCGCAGCGCAGAATTCGCTGTTCGGCAACGGCGGTTCGGCCCATCGTGGCAGTGGCGAGGGCCGTTTCGTCGAACACGGCCATCATGCGCTGATGCGGGTGGCGGCATTCCGCAAGGTCGGTGGCTATGATGAAGGCTTCAGCCACAACGAGGATGTGGAACTTGACCAGCGGCTGGTGAAGGCGGGGTTCCGCATCTGGCTGACCGCGGCGACAGTCATGGAGTATCACCCCCGCGACACCTTGCGCGGCGTGGCCCGGCAGTATTTCAGCTTCGGGGCCGGCCGGATGGCAACGGCCCGAAGGCACCCGGGCAGTCTGCGCAAGCGGCATTTCATCCTGATCGGGCTTGCGCCGGTCGGTGGCCTGGCGGCCTTTGCGCCGGCCGTACCGCTGCTGGCACTGCCGCTTGGCCTTTGGCTTTGCGCCTGCCTTGGGGCCGGCGTCGTGACGGCCCTTCGGGCAGGGAAACCGGCAATACTGGCATGTGGTGTGCCGGGGGCCGTCACGCAGATGGCTTGGTCCTTGGGCTTCTGGGCCGAGGCATTGCGCCTGCGAACGGGCGTGGCAGGGCAAGGGCCCGGATCCGGCCATGCGCCACATGAGATGACCGGAAGGTGACAGTGAAGCGAATGCTCGTGCAAATCAAAGACAGCGATCCCGGTATCGTACAGGGGCCGAAGCCGACAGTCGGCCCGGTGCGCAAGGGCAGGGAGATTGATCTGAATGCCCTGGTCGCTGCAGTCATCCGGCAGAAGAATGTGGTCATCGCGGCTGTTGCCGTCGCGCTGCTGCTTGGCCTGCTGCATGTCCTGACGGCGCCGCGGGTCTACATGGCCTCGACCCAGGTGATGATCGGCGATGACGTCGCAGGCGTCGGCAACGGCTTCAACCGACCCACGTCGATGACGCAAAGCGAGGTGACGCTGGAAAGCGCGTTGAGGGTGCTGCAATCGCAGACCCTGGCGCTGGCGGTCGTGGACAAGCTGCGCCTGCATGAGAACGAAACCTTCATGTCACCGCCCCGGTCCTTGCCCGGGCGAATCGTGCAAGGTTTGCGCGCGGTGCTGTCAGCCATCATCCCCGGCGGCGGGCCCGCTGCGGATCTGGCAGATCCGCAAGCGGCCGAACTGCACAAGCGCATGGTCGCGGCCGATGCGCTGCGCGAGAGCATCGACGTTCGCCGCGAAGGACGCAGCTCGGTCTTTCTTGTGCGCTATGCATCATCCGACCCGCAGCTTGTCGCGGCCATCGTGAATGCCTATGGCGAGGCTTTTGTCGCCGATCAGCTGATCGGCAACGTCGAGGCATCGGCCAGGGTGCTGGATTGGCTGCAGCAACGCCTGTTCGTCATTCAGGACAACTCGACCCAGGCCGCCCTGCGGGCCGAAGAGTACCGGGCGCGCAGCGGGTTGGAGACGATCGAGGGCGAACCGATCACGGTCCAGATGATCGCCCAGCTCAAGTCCGACCTTGCCAGGGCCACGGTCGAGCGTGCGCGGCTGCAGGCGCTGAGCAAGACCTATGACGAGCTGCGCCAGCTGGATCCGGAACGTTTCGTTGAATCCGGTGCCGCGGGGGCGCGTGTCCCGGATGCAGAGTTTTCGGCCGGCCAGGAACGTCTGCTCAGCCTGCAGCAGCGGCTTGACGAAGCCGAACGGCGTTACGGGGCGGACCATGCAGAGGTTCGCCAGCTGCGCGAGCGGATTGCCATGGAGGGTCGCGCCCTGCAGCGCGAGATGCAGCGTCTTTACGAGACGACCGCGAATGCCGTGCGCGCTGTCGAAACCGAGATTTCCATGCTGCAGAACAGTATCGACGAAATCTCGAACGAGAACCTGGATCTTGCGAAATCGCGTGTGGAACTGCGCGCGCTGGAGCGTCAGGCCGAGATCTACGAAGCCCTGAACGAGACCTATCTGCTGCGTCTGAAGGATCTGGAACAGACCCAGACCTTCCCGGTCACCAATGTGCGGGTGCTATCCTTTGCGGATGTGCCGCAAAAGCCTGTCGCCCCCCGCAAGACCATGGTTCTTGCGATCATGCTGATCCTGGGGGCGATCGCCGGCGTCGGTGCTGCCCTGTGGCGGGAACGCCTGGAACGGGTGATCCGTACGCGGGAAGACCTGCAGGATGCCAGCGGCTTGCCGTTCCTTGGCTATCTGCCCGTGATGGCGCCCGATGACATGGACGGTGCGACCGAGCCCGAAACGGCAAGCAGACCGGCACGCGGCAGCGACGCCCCCCGCAAGGCCTTCAGGCATGAATTTGCCGTGCTGAAGAATCCCAGATCCCAATATTCCGAAACGCTGCGCAACATTCGTATCGCGGTCGAATCCTCGGGCGGTGGCAAGACGGGCTATGTGCTTGGCGTGGTGTCGATCCGCCCGGGTGAAGGCAAGACGACGTCGGCCAGGAACCTGGCGGCCCTTGCGGCAGTTGCGGGACGGTCGGTCCTGCTGGTGGATGCCGACGTCAGGACCGCTGCCCTGAGCCGGGGATTGCGCCAGTCGATGGGCGTGGGCCTGCGCGAGGTGCTGACGGGGCGGGCCGCCCTGGAGGGGGCGCTGCGGCGTGAAGTGAACACGGGCCTGCATTTTCTGCCCTTCACCTCTTCGACGAATGACGCCACGGCAGGCGATCTGATCGGCGTGCCGGAGTTCCGAAGCCTGATCAACGAGGCCCGCCGGCGCTATGACCTGACGGTGATCGATCTGGCACCCCTCGCGCCGGTTTCGGATGCGCGCGCGCTGGCCCCGTTGCTGGATGGCCTGGTGATGGTGCTGGAGTGGGGGAAGGTGTCGAAGGAAATCCTGCAGGAGGTTCTGTCCGCGGACTCTGCCCTATACGAAAAGCTGATCGGGATTGCCCTGAACAAGACCGACATGGATGCCCTGGCGCGCTACAGCCGCACCACCCCATTCGAAGAATACTATGATGGCTACAGTGAACCCAAATCGTGATCCGAGAGCGCGCCGCAGGTGCGATGCTGCGCTGAAGCCCTTGCGGGCGGCAGGTTACGGCCTGGTCGTCTGGCTGACCGCGGCAGGCGGCGCAGGGGCAGAACTGGTCCTGGGCGGATCCTTCAAGGATGACTTCACGACATTCGATCCCGATCGCTGGTATGTGTCGGATGGCTGGAGCAACGGCGACCACCAGAACTGCCAATGGTCGGCTTCGGCCGTGGTTCATCTGCCGGGCAGGGTGGCCCTTGACTTCATTGCCGATCCCACCCCGACCCACGCCTACCGCTGCGGAGAGATCCAGTCGCAGCAGCGGTTCGGCTATGGCACCTATGAAGCCAGGATCAAGACCGATGACGGAAGCGGATTGAATTCGGCTTTCTTCACCTACATCGGTCCGGTCCATGGCGAACGGCATGACGAGATCGACTTCGAGATCCTGACAGCCAATGTCGATGAGGTGACCGTGAACACCTATGTCGATGGCAAGCCGCATCACGGCAGTGTCCACCCCCTGCCGCATCCGTCCAATTCCGATTTCATCGTCTATTCCTTCATCTGGGAACCCGGACGACTGCGCTGGTTCGTCGATGGCAAGCTGATCCGATCTGTCGAGGATCCGATCCTCCCGGAACGGCCGCAGAAGATCTATCTCAGCATCTGGGGAACAGAGACGCTGAACGACTGGATGGGTCCGTTCGAACCGCCCGAAAGGCCCAGGCGGATGGAAATCGACTGGGTCGCATACACGGCAGCCGGCGAAGGCTGCCAATTCGAAGGATCGGTCCTCTGCACACTGTCGGACGATTGAGATGACATCTGTCCTGGAACAGAACGGCATCGGCGCACGGCAGGCAGCGGTCATCAGCATCTGCCCGAACACGGTGCTGAGCGCCCTGATCCTGACCTCTCTGGTTTTCGTCTCCTACCTTGGACGAATCAGCGTGCTGGTGTTCCTTGCCGCCGGCCTGCTGCTGCTGTTGCGGCGTGCCGATCTGGCGATGGATGAAACGCGCCGCCACTGGTGGCTTTATCTGCTGCCGGTGTGGTGCATCCTCAGCCTGCTGTGGTCCGAACATCCCGACCTTTCGCTGCGCCATGGCGTCCAGCTTCTGCTCACCTTCCTGATTTCCGTGACGATCGCCAGCAGGCTGTCGCCGCTGGTGTTCCTGCGCGTCCTTTTCCTGTCGCTGATGATCGCGGGGCTGGCCAGCCTTCTGATCGGCAACGTCCGAGAGGACGGTATCTGGATCGGCATCTTCGAAAGCAAGAACTACTATGCCTTCACGATGGTCTCGCTGGTTCTGTGTTCCTTCGCGCTGCTGGCCGATCGCGGGCAGGCCAGGACGTGGCGCCGGGCCGGTCTTCTTGGCCTGCTTGTCGGATTGCCCCAGATCGTGATGGCAGAATCGGTAGGGGCTGTCCTTGCCACGGCATTCGTCTTCGGCGCGGCGCTGGTCATTCTTGGCACGCAGCTGCTGCCGCCCGCACGCCGGATGGCCGCGATTGCCCTGTTCTGCGTCTTTGCCGTTATCGTGGTTCTTGTCTCGATCTACTTTCTTGATGCGATCATCGCGCTAGTGATCGACGTGACGGGAAAGGATCCTTCGCTTACGGGTCGAACCGATCTCTGGGCCTCTGCCATGGACCAGATCTCCCGGTCGCCTCTGCTGGGCACAGGTTATCGGGCTTTCTGGGTAGAGGGGAATGCCCTGGCCGAGCAGATCTGGGCAGACTTCTACATCGCATCGAAATCAGGGTTCAATTTCCACAACCTCTTCCTGTCGAACGCTGTCGATATCGGGATTGTCGGTGTCGTTCTTCTGTTGACCCTGCTGATCCCGGCCCTGCTGCTGAGCACACGCTGGGTTCTCTATACCGGCAGGGCCTCGGCCCTGTTCTGCTTCATGGCCACCGCCTTCGTCATGGTCCTTTCAATGGTCGAGGTGCCGGTCTTTTTCGAATTCAATGCACTGACGGTGATGGTGGTCGCGTCCCTGGCCTATGCCCTGCGGGCCAACCGCGAGGTCGATCTTCTTCACCCTGAAAGTGCCGCACGGATGGTCTGAGTTTTCGTCACGCAACGCAGGAGGCGGCGCAGAATGGAATTCAAAAGCTACGCCGACCTCGAGGCAGACGTGCTGTCCATGCTTCCGCGCCTGCCGCGCGACCTTGACCTGATCGTTGCCATCCCGCGCAGCGGGCTTGTTCCGGCCAGCATGATCGCCCTGCACATGAACCTGCCGATCACCGATCTGCAGGGGTTCTACGAAGGACGGATGCTCGCCTCGGGTGATCGCAGCCTTCGCGGAAAGCGCGCGACCGACGGTTCGCTGAATGTGCTGATCGTCGATGACAGCGTCGGCACGGGTGCCCAGCTGCGCAAGATCCGCGAAGGGCTGGTGGCGCGCGCTCTTCCGCATCGCATCAGCATCGCCGTGGTCCGCATCAGCATCGCCGTGGTCTATGCCACGCCCGTGGGTGCCCCGCTTGTGGATTTCTACAGCAGGCTGGTGCCGACGCTGCGGCATTTCTTCGCCTGGAATGTCATGCATCATGACGCGATCGAGACGTGGTGCGTGGACATCGACGGCGTCCTGTGCCGCGACTGCCTTGTCGAGGAGGATGACGAGGGCGATCGCTACGCGCGCTTCCTCGAAACGGCCGAGCCGCTGTTTCTTCCGACGGCAAAGGTGGGATGGCTGGTCACCGGAAGGCTGGAACGGCACCGCCCCGCCACCGAGGCATGGTTGCAGCGCCATGGGGTGAGCTATGACAAGCTGGTGATGCATCCGGCCGGCTCGAATGCCGCCAGGAAGGCCAGCGGGGGTGGCGGGCGGTTCAAGGGAGATTTCTACCGGAAGATCGAAGCCGGCCTGTTCATCGAAAGCAATGCCTGGGAAGCCGATCAGATTTCCAGAATTTCGGGCAAGCCGGTGCTCTGCATGGATTCGCGATCCATGGTCACGCCCGGCAGCGCCGCCATCCTGCGGAAGGTGGCGCGCAAGGGGCCCGGGGCCTACATTCGCCATGCCAGACGGCTGATCGAGAACTTCCGCGAAAAGCGAAGGAACGCGCGCCACGCAAAGTCGCTTGCAAAGTCAGATAAGGGGAGTGACCGGACTGCCGCCAAAGATGCAGCCTTCAACCCGACCTGGGCCGTTCGGTCACGCCTTCGGGCTGCCCGACCGCTCTCTCACGGGTTTGGCGAAGTCACCCTGATGCGCAAAGACACCCTGCGTGCCCCCGTCCGCCCAGGCCGTGTGCTGGCCGTCGCCGGCGAGCCGCGCCATGGCGACCAGAAGTGCCGTGTAAAGCAGTTGCGCAACCACAAGGGCAGCGAACCACATTGCCACCGCAAATATCAACGACCCGCCAAGTGCCAAGACCGCAATTGCCGTTGCGCCGGCCGTGACGAACATTCCAATCAAAAAGGAAGACAGCTTCATCGTCTGCTCTCTAGCTTGCCCGTATGCCCCAGGTCGCCGTCAGTGCCTGTTATCGTGCGGCGACCTGACACATACGCTAACAACAGGTCAGGTCTGCATCAATGGATGCATGGCAATTATGGCCTAAATAAGCCCAAAACCGCCGAAGCCGGCGGGAATGTCGGGTGGCGCCGAACAGCTTCAGAGGGTCGGCGATGAAGGACACACGATTCAGCGGCCCTTCCGCGCCCGGTCCGCGCGTGGCCTTCGGGGTCTGCACCTTCCGGCGGCCGATCCTGGACCGGACGCTGCAAAGCCTGGCTGCGCAGTCGGCCCTGCAGCAATGCAGCTGCTGCATCATCGTGGCCGACAATGACGACACGCCCTCGGCGCGGGGCGTGGTCGAACGGGCCGGGGTCGGCCAGGCGTTGCCCGTGCATTACGTCCACGCCCCGGCGCGCAACATCTCGGTTGCGCGCAACGCGCTGATGGAGCGGGCCATCGCGCTTGACGCCGATTTCCTTGCGATGATCGACGACGACGAGGTGGCAACCCCCGACTGGGCCGCGGCGCTGATTGCGGAAATCTCGGGCTCGGCCGCCGATGCGGTGCTGGGCCCGGTCCGTGCAAGCTACCGGCCCGGGGCGCCGGCATGGATGCGCAAGGCGGGCCTGCACGATGTTGTCCCGGTCATCCGGCCCGACGGCAGGATCCTGACAGGCTACACCGGCAATGTCATCCTGCGCCTGGGCAGCGGGCGGCTGCGCGACCGCCGCTTCGACCCGGCCTATGGCCGCACCGGCGGCGAGGACGACGTCTTCTTTCACGGTCTGGTCAGGGATGGCGGCACGATCGGCTATGCCCCTGCCGCCGTCGCGTTCGAGGACATCCCCGAAAGGCGCGAGAAACTGGGCTTCCTGCTGCGACGGAACTTCCGCGCGGGCCAGACCTTCGGCCGCATCAACGCCCCGGCGCGCGCCGCAGGGCGGGCCATCCTGTTCGCCACGTCCACGGCGAAGGTGTCCGTGCTGCTGGCGCAGGCCGGGCTTTCCGTTCTTTCGCCGGCGCGACGGACGCGGGCGCTGATGCGCGCATCCCTGCATGCCGGGGTCTGTTCGCAACTTCTTGGGGGAAAGATCCTTGAAATCTACAGATCATAGGCCTTCGGACGGCACGCCTGCGCCGGGCGGGCGTGCCGCACACCCCGCCCCCGGCCAGCCATCCGACCCCGCCCCGCGCCGCACCACGCTGGCGGGCCGCATTTCCTTTGCCGCGGCCACGCGCCTGCGGCTCAGGCGGCTGCCCGATCTGCCGGGGCAGGGGTTCCTCAGCATCAGCTTCGACGACATCCCCCGCTCTGCCTGGACTGCGGGCGGCGAGGTCCTGCGCCGGCACGGGGTGCGGGCGACCTATTTCCTGAACGGCGCCCTGTGCGGCACCATCTTCGAGAACCGCGAACAGTATCGGCCCGAGGATGTGGCCGACATCGCCGCCGAGGGGCACGAGATCGGATCCCACCTTTTCCACCACGTCAGCACGCTTGGCCTGACCCCCGGCCAGGTGCGCCGCGAAATCGCCCTGAACGACGCCTTCCTGCAACAGGCCGTCGGCCCGGGGTTCCGCGCCCGCAGCTTTGCCTACCCCTATGGCGAAATCTCGCTTGGGGCCAAGTGGCTGTGCAGTCGCCGCTTTGCGACATCGCGCAGCGTCCGGCCGGGGCTGAACCGGTCCGGCGCCGATCGTGACCAGCTGCGGATCATCGCCATCGACAACATCTTTGCCCGGGGGGCAGACTGGGGCGCAACGCTGGCCGCCGTCGCGCGCCAGGGGGCCTGGGCCATCGCCCTGGCCCACGGGGTGGACGACAGCGATCACCCCTACAGCTGCCCCGCCGAAAGGCTGGACGGCTTCATCCGGCAGGCAAGGGCCGCGGGGCTGGAAATCCTGCCGATCGCCACGGTGGCAGACCGCCTGGGCGCCTGAGGCACCCGCACGCCGAACCGGCGCCGCATGGCCCGGAACACCGGGGAATCACCCGCCCGTTTCCCGCCATGATTCCCCCGGGCCGGCCACCATTCGGCCACATTCCCGCCCCGGCCCAGCCAATCTTTCAACCGTGGCGGGTAAAGTTCATCGTTCCAGTGGATGCGCCCCGGCACGACGCGGGCGTAGTCTGGTGGCAATGGGCCCGCACTGCTTGCCGCGCCGGGTGCCAGGACTGGACAGGTTTCTGCCAGAGCAACCAGATGGAGTGTAACATGACGAATTTCCTGAAGAAGACCTTCGCCCGCCTGATCAAGGACGAGAAGGGCGTGACCCTGGTCGAATACGGCATCGCCCTGACGCTGGCGGTGACCGTCGGCGTCGGCGCACTGACCGTGCTTGGCACGGATGTGGACGCCGAAATGGGCCAGGCCAGCGGCGTGCTGCAAGCCAACGACTGAACATACAGGGCCGTCCGTAACGCTGCGGACGGCCCTGATCCACTGCCCTCGAGACCGACAAGCCGCCCCCCTTTTCCAGCGCCGGAGTCCCCCATGCGGATCACCTCCCTTCTCACCTTTGTCGCAGGTCTCGCTGTCGCGGGGGGATCCGCCTACATGGTGCGCGACCTGATGGAAACGAAATATGCGCAGGTCGAAGCCCAGGCCTGCACCAACGATCTGGTCAAGGTCGTGATCGCCACGCAGGACATTCCCTTCGGCAAGGTGATCGACGCGGGCAAGCTGGCCGTGATCGACTGGCCGGCATCCGCCCTGCCACCGGGGGCCTTTACCGACCCCGCCGCCCTGCTGCCCGCCGCGGGCACCGACCCGCGCCGCGCCAAGATGGCGCTGGCCAAGGGCGATCTGCTGCTGGCCTCGAAGGTTTCCGGCTTTGGCGAAAAGGTGACGATCGTCCAGTCGCTGGGTCCGAACCGCCGCGCCATCGCGATCAAGGTGACGGCGGAAACCGGTGTCGGCGGTTTCGTCACGCCCGGCGACAAGGTGGACGTGATCCTGACCCATGGCCGGTCCGAGGATCTGAAGACCGTCACCATCCTGCAGAACATCCGGGTGATCGGCGTCGATCAGGACGCCAACGCCGAGACGGACAAGCCCGGCGTCGCCCGCACCGTCACGCTTGAGGTCACCGCCGACGAAGGCCAGCGCCTGGCGCTGGCGCAACAGGCGGGCACGCTCAGCCTTGCCCTGCGCACCATCGAGAACGAGGACGAGCCGGTTCTGGAAGCGATCAGCCTGCGCGACGTGCTGCGCGAGCCCGAGCCCCAGGATGTCGCCGCGCCCGAAGAGGTGACCGTGCGTTCCGTCGTCGTCCGCCGCGGTGTCGAGACCACGGAAGACGAACTGCGCTGACCGGGCCGGAACAGGGGGGCAAAGCGATGCGCAATCCGGCAAGGATCAGGGATTTCGCCCGCAACCAGGCCGGCACCATCCTGGTCTTCTGGGGCATTGCGCTGGGCGTGATCCTGGGGATCGTGGCGCTGTCCTTCGACCTGGGCCGCGCCAGCATCACGCGGTCGGAACTTCAGTCGTTCGCCGACAGCGTGGCGCTGGCCGCGGCGGGCGAACTGGACGGCAACAGCGACGCCATCGTGCGCGCCACCGCCGCCGCGAACCTGATCAGGGACAGCCAGAGCTTTGGCAACACCAGCCGCATCCTTGAAGGGCAGGCCAGCTTTACCCTGACCTTCTTCTCGTCGCTGCCCGCAAACGACACTTCGGCGATGACGGCGGTGACGACCGACCCCGCAAGGGCCGCCTTCGTGCGGGTGACGGTGACGCCGACCGTGGTGGAAAGCACCTTCGGCGCCGCCTTCGCCGCGCTGACCAACCGGCAGAACCGCGACTTCAACCTGGGCGCAACCGCCGTGGCGGGCCTGTCCACCTATGCCTGCGACATCACGCCGATGATGTTCTGCCTGCCAAGCCCGAACTACAGCGCCAAGGACAACATCGGAAAGATGGTGCTGCTGCGCAGGGGAGGCAACGGTGCCGCCTGGGGCCCGGGGGATTTCGGCTTTCTTGACCCGACCGGCATGAAGATCGACCCGACCGGTCCCTGTGCGAAAGAAAAAGGTGCCCAACTGCTTGCCTGCCTTGTCGGGGCAGTGGACCACATCACCCAGTGCTTCAACCAGCGCGGCGTGGACATGGAGCCGGGCCAGAAGGTCGGCCTGGAAGATGCGTTCTTCAACGTGCGCTTCGACATCTATCAGTCGATCATGAACGGCAAGCGCAACGATCCGGATTACGCGCCCGCGCCGAACGTCATCAAGGGACGGGTTCCCAACATTCCTGGTGGCGGCGGCGGCAATTCCGGGGGCGGCAACAGCGGTGGTGGCAACTCTGGCGGAGGTAACAGCGGCGGTGGCAATGCCTGCATCGGCAACAACTCTGACCCGTCGCCAAATACCGTTGCGCTGCCCCGCGACACCTGTTTCGCCAATGGAACCTGCACCCGCTTTGGCGACGGCAACTGGGCCGCCGGCAGGACGAACTATGTCAACGTCAACTACGGTACGCCGTCGGGTGCCCTGAACACACCGGATCCGCACCCGAACGCACAAACGCGCTACCAGTACTACCTGGCAGAGATCGCCGCGGCCCGGTCCGGGCGCATCCTGCCGGCCGGCAGGGCCGAGTCCGGCCTTCCGACCTGCTCGACCCGGCCCCCGGCCCCCCCGGACCGCCGGATCATCACCGTGGCCGGGATCGACTGCGCGGCAAACGGGATCCGCGGCAGCGCAAGCAATGTGCCGGTGAAGGAATTCTTCAAGATCTTCCTGACCGAGCCTGTGGTTGACTTCCAGATCTACGGCGAGATCGTCGGCTCGGCCAGCTTTGCGGGCGAAGGCGGGCAGGACATCGGCGGGCTCGTCCGCGATGTCGTGCAGCTTTACCGGTGACCGCGATGCAGTGCCGCCGTCTTGCCCCCAGGATCCGCCGCTTCGCAGCCGACGAGTCGGGCGCGCAGCTGGTGGAATTCGCGATCGTCCTGCCGGTGATGCTGCTGGTCTTTGCCGTCATCGTCGAGGGCGCGCGGATGATGTGGTCCTATCAGACGGTGATCGCCGGGGTGCGGGATGCCACGCGGTTCCTGGCCCGTGTCGCGCCGCGCAACATCTGCGATACGGGCGGCGACGTGACGGGCTATGCAGCAACTCTGACCGGCATCGTCCGCAACGCAAGCGACGGCCGGTCGATCCTGCCCAGCGGTGTCACGGTCACGGCGGTGGAGCCCAGCCTGACCTGCAATGCGGGCGCCTACCGGTCCGACATGGCCCCGATCGTCACGGTGCGCGCCGATGTGCTGGTGACCTTTCCCTTCGCCGGGCTGTTCACCCTGGTGGGGGGCGACCGCCCGGCGCTGCAGACCAGCGTCACCGACCAGAGCAGGGTCTACGGATCATGACCCGCCGTGCGCCCCCCAGTGTCCGCGCTTCGGCGTTCCTGCGTGACGAGGGCGGGGCCACGCTGGTCGAATTCGCCATCGTGATCAGCCTTTTCCTGCTGATCTTCTTCGGGCTGATCGATTTTGGCCGTCTGGCCTATCATGTGGTCAATTCCGAACGCGCGGTGCATGCCGCGGCGCGGGTCGCCGTGGTGCGCCCGCCGGCCTGCCTCGGCGTGCCGACCTTTGTCTCGCTGTCGGGTTCTGCCCCCGCCGGCACCGACTACGGCACGAAATGCAGTGCCGGGGCGAACATCTGCCAGGCTCCGGCCACGATCACCTGCACCGGCAGCGCCGCGAACCCGACGGCTGCCGAGGTCTGGACGCAGGCGCGCGTGGTGCTGCCGCCGAACAGCACGATCGCCAACCTGCGGTTCACCTACAGCTACGACCCCCGGCTCAGTTTCCTTGGCGGGCCTTATGTGCCTGTCGTCACGGTTGCACTGGAAGGCGTGGACTTTGATTTCGTGACCCCGCTTTCGGCGCTGGCGCGGCTGGCCGGGGCGGCGCCGGGCGGGCCTTCGCCCGGATCGTCGATCCCGATGCCCGCGATAAGCGTCTCCTTGCCGGGCGAGGATCTTGCGCATGGCGGGAATGGATAAAGAGCAGGGAATCCAGGAACGGACAGATGGCCCAGAAAGACAAAGATATCGTCCTGATCTCGGAAGACCCGGAGTTCAACGACCGGATCGGCGCAATCCTCAGCAAGCAGGCCGGACTTTCGGTCACACAGTGCAATAGCTCGCTTTCCGGGATGAACGGCAAGGCGAACGAGTTTGCCAGGTCGTCCGAGCTGATCATCTTCAAGGCCTCGTCCGACGCGCTGAAGGAGGAACAGGCCCTCAAGTCGCTGATCGCATCGGGTGGGACGGCGCGGCTGCTTGCGGTCAGCGACAGCACGGTTCCGTTCGGCGTGGCGCACGGCCTGCTGCGCGCCGGCGTGTCGGAGGTGGTGCCGGATACGATCGAGGATGCCGAACTGGCCAGGGTCGTCAGCCGTCTGTCGATGCCCAGGCGCCTGACGCTGAACCCGCAGGACCAGCGCGAAGGGCAGGTCATCGCGATTTCCAAGGCGCGCGGCGGCATCGGCGCCACGACGCTGGCCGTGAACCTTGCCGACCAGCTGTGCAGTCGCAAGAAGCTGTTCGGCAAGACGGAAAATCGCAAGGTCGCGCTGGTGGACCTGGACCTTCAGTTCGGTGCGGTGGCGGGCTTTCTGGACCTGCAACCCAACAATGCCTTCTACAGCATGGCGCGCGACCGGATCGAGCCGGACAGCGTCTTCCTGCAGCAATCCATCGAGACGACGCCATCGGGCCTGGCCGTGCTGACGGCGCCGGCGGGGTTCATGCCGCTGAACGCGCTTCAGCCCGACCAGGTAAGCGCGCTGATCCGGCGCCTGCGGCAGAACTACGATTTCATCGTGATCGACCTGCCGCATGCCATGGTCGACTGGCTTACCCCGGTTCTCGAGACAGCAAATCACGTGCTGATCGTCAGCGGCACCTCGGTGCCCTTCGTTCAGCAGACACGGCGGCTGATCGACTTCTTCAAGGAACAGAACCCGTCGATCCATGTCGAGGTGATCGTCGGTCAGGAGAAGAAGCCGCTGATCCGGTCGCGCCGCCACATCGAGGCCGCCAAGGCGCTGGAGACCGAGTTCAGGCACTGGCTGCCCCCCGATCCACGGGCGGCGGAAATTGCCATGGATCGCGGCTGTCCGCTGTCACAGGCGGCCAGCGGATCAGCGCTGACCAAGGAAATCGCCCAGATCGCTGCCGACCTGCTGAAGGCGGCCAGCGAGACAAGCCCCACCCATGATGCAAGAGCCGATCGGCCGGGAAGGTAACCATGTTCAAGGATTTCGTCGATCTGTCCCGTCGTGGCAGCAAGGCCGACAAGGTGGTGCCCTTCATCGGGGCAGAACCACCACGCCCGATGGTGCCGGCCGTCATCGTGCCCGAAGACCGGGAGCTGCTTGAGGCGCTGGAACTGAAAAGCCGCCTGCACGAAGTGCTGCTTGAAAGGCTGAACCTCGCCGCCATCGACAAGGTCGAACCTGACGAGCTGCGCCGTGAAGTCTCGGCCCTTGTCACCGAAGAGCTTCGCGACATGGGCAGGCCATTGAAGGCCGAGGACTTCCGCAAGCTTGTCAACGAGCTGATGGATGAAGTGCTGGGTCTGGGACCGCTGGAACCGCTGATGGCCGATCCCACGGTCAACGACATTCTGGTGAACGGGCACAGCAACGTCTATGTCGAACGCAACGGTGTGCTGGAACGGGCGCGGGCGCGGTTCCGGGATGAACGGCACCTGATGCGGATCATCGAAAAGATCGTCTCGCGCGTCGGTCGCCGGGTCGATGAGGCAAGCCCCTGGGTCGATGCGCGGCTCGAGGACGGAAGCCGGGTCAATGCGATCATCCGGCCCTGCGCCATCGACGGCCCCAGCCTGTCGATCCGCAAGTTCTCGCGCAAGCCGCTGACGCTGCGTCGCCTGGTCGAGATCGGGACGCTGACCGAACCTGCGATGCGCTTCCTTCAGGCGCTGGTCCAGGCCCGGATGAACATCCTGATTTCCGGCGGCACCGGATCCGGCAAGACCACGCTTCTGAACGCCATTTCGGCAGCCATCGACGACAGGTCCAGGATCGTGACGATCGAGGACGCGGCGGAATTGCAGTTGCAGCAGACCCATGTCGTCCGGCTGGAAACCCGTCCGCCGAACCCGAACGGGCAGGGCGCCGTCATTCAGCGCGACCTCGTGCGGAACGCGCTGCGGATGCGCCCCGACCGGATCATCGTCGGCGAGGTGCGCGGGGCCGAGGCCTTCGACATGCTTCAGGCGATGAACACCGGGCATGACGGGTCGATGACAACGGTGCATGCGAACTCGGCGCGCGATGCGCTGGGGCGGATCGAGCAGATGGTCACGATGATCGGTCTGGACCTGCCCCTGTCGGCCATCCGCGCACAGATCGCCTCGGGGATCCATATCGTCGTCCAGGCGGCGCGGCTTTCCGACGGCAGCCGCCGCCTGATCAGCATCAGCGAGATCACCGGTCTGGAGGGTTCGGTCATCACCATGCAGGACATCTTCGTGTTCCGCCGGCTTGGGGTCGGCGAAGATGGCCATGTCCTGGGCGAATTCGTCCCGACCGGCATTCGGCCCCACTGCGCCGACGCCCTGATCAGTGCCGGCGCGCATTTCGATCCGGCCGATTTCCAGCTGGGAAGGGGCTGAGCGGTGCAGGACTTCTTTTCCGAACAGACACAGATCTTTCTGATCTACTGCGGTGTTGCCGTGGGCGTGCTTGTTGCCTTCACGTCGCTTACCGCCTTTCTCAGCCGGCGCGAGACAACGGAAGAGGTCCGCTCGCGCCGGCTGCGCATGATCCGCGAGGGTCGTTCGATCGAAGAACGGCTGGCACTGCTGAAACCGCCCTCGGCCGACGAGGTCGGCGGACGGATCCCGATCCTCGGCAAGCTTGCGGTGCTGTTGCGGCGCGCCGACCTTTCCCTTTCGGTCAGCAGCTTCCTGGCGCTTTGCCTTGTGCTGGCCCTGGGCAGCTTCCTGCCCATGCTTCTGACGCCGGTGCCAGTGCCGGCGGCGGCCGTCCTGGCCCTTGTTCTCGGCTTTGGCGTGCCGGTCAGCATCCTGCGGCTGCGGGTCGAGCGGAAGAAGCAGGCCCTGATCATGCAGCTTCCCGACGCGCTGGAACTGATGGCCCGGGGCCTGCGCGTCGGGCATCCGCTGGACATCTCCATCGGCACCGTCGCGCAGGAGATGCCGGACCCGATCGGCAGCGAATTCGGCATCATCTTCGATCAGGTGAACTACGGCGATACCCTGCCGGATGCCTTTCAGGACTTTGCCGAACGGGTGGATATCGAGGATGTCTACTACCTTTCCGCCAGCATCGGCATACAGCACGGCACCGGCAGCGACCTGGCCCACGTGGTCGAACTGCTATCGAAGGTCGTGCGGTCGCGCATCATGATGCGCCGGAAGGTGCGCGCCATCTCGGCCGAGGGGCGGGCCTCGGCGGCGTTTCTTTCGGTGCTGCCGATCCTGATGTTCGTGTTCACCTCGATCTCGTCGCCGAACTACTACGCCGGCGTCTATGACGACCCACTGTTTGCGCCCATGGCGACCGCCATCATCGTACTGACGATCGCGAATGCGCTGATCCTGCGCAAACTGGTCAATTTCCACGTCTGAACCGGAGGCCGCCATGCTGCAATATCTGGAACAGGTTGCCCTGCGGCTGGGCCTGCAGCCCGAAGCCCTGCTGGCGATCGGCGTGGGGTTCGGGGTGCTTCTTCTGGCCATCGGCCTGGTGACTGCGCTGCGTCGGCCTGACCCGGCGGTGGCAAGGATCGCAGCGATTTCCCGCACTCGACAGCAGCAGCGCCGGGATCGGATGTTCCTGCTGCCGGCGGAACGGGGACCGGGCACGCTGATGAAGGCGTTCGTGCCTTCCGAAAAGGAAAAGCGCAGCTCTCTGCAGCGCAAGCTGATGCAGGCCGGGCTTACACGGCCGGATGCCATACAGATCTACACTCTGGTCCGTGTCGGCCTTGCGATGGGCCTGCCTGTGACATTCCTTGCCCTGCTCTATCTTGCCCGGATGTCGGACACGATCCTTCCGGCGGGGCTGACCCAGACTCTGGTCGGCTTCAGCACGTTGCGGGTGTATCAGATTCTCTCGGTCCTGCTGGCCATCGGCTATTTCGTGCCCACCTACTGGCTGGAATCGCGGGTCAAGGCACGCAAGCTGCGGATCGAAGAGGGTTTCCCGAATGCGCTGGACCTGATCCAGGTCTCGATCGAGGCCGGGCTTGGCTTTGACGCGGCGATGACCCGGGTCGCCAACGAACTCAAGCGCGTGTCACCCGAGATATCGCAGGAATTCCTGACGGTTCAGTATCAGGTGCAGGCCGGCCGCCCGCGCGATGCGGCCATGCGCGACATGGCCGACCGTGTGGGACTGGAATCGATCCGTTCCTTCGCCAATGTCGTTCAGCAGTCGATCAGGTTCGGCACAAGCATGTCTCAGGCGATGACAACCTATGCCGACGAACTGCGTCAGACCCGCGAACTGCGCGCCCAGGAAATGGCCAACAAGCTGCCGGTGAAGATGTCGGCCGTGATGGCATCCCTGATGCTGCCGGCCCTGATCATGATGACCATCGGACCTGTGGTGATTCGCTATCTGCGCCAGTTCTGATGCCATTTCCGGCGCCGGGGTACGCATGCCGGAAATCGCACCACAGGCCATTGGTATCGTTCCGACACACAATCCCGCAGACGCGGCAACCGCAAATTGAAACAGCCTTGCCGAACGGGAACACCCGTCCAAACTTCTTGCAGATGGCCATGGATGGTTCATCATCTGGGCCATTGACCAGTGCAGTTCCAGGTGATGGCCATGTCGTTGTTGCAGCGGACCGAAAGCGAAGACCAGTCCGATCTGCGTCTGGTTGCAGAGGTTGGCCTGATCGGCGCCGTTGCACAGTGGTGCGAATGCCTGCATGGCCGTGATCCGCTGTTGAAAAGCCTTGAAACCCTGGGAAAGGGACTTGGCGCCGAGATCGTGGCCATGGTCCGTTATGCCCGCGATGGCGGCGCTTCGCTGCGCAGCCTGGCCTGGGATCGTGCGATCGAGGATGGAAACGCCAGTCCCGTGGACAGGGGTTTTGCACGCGCGCTGATGGGCCCGTATTTCGAGGCATCCCGGCCAGGCAGTCTGTGGTTCCGCTCGATGGTCGAGACGGGAACGACCTCTGACCTGGAAGAGTTCCATACTGCACGTCACCTGCGGGAACTTGCCGTCATCCCCTTGGAATTGCAGTCGCGCTTCGTCGATACCGTCGAATTCCATTTCCGGGACCGGTTGCGCAACCATCAGCAACTTATCCTGAACAGTCTTGCGCCTGTCCTGGCCACAACCTGGCAAAAGCGGGCCCAGGGCCTGTTCACCGAGGCGATCCTGCGACCACCTTCCAAGGCTTCCAGCCGGGATCTGGCGCCGATCCTCAGCGCCGAGAATCCGGCCAGGCTAAGCCGCGCCGAATACCGGGTGTCGCTGCTTCTGAGCCGTGGCCTGTCGATCGAACAGGTGCAGACGGAACTGCACATCCGCGAATCGACCCTGCGCTCGCACCTGAGCAGCCTTTACGCCAAGACGAACTGCTCCAACCTGGGCGAGCTGATCTATCGACTGACGTCGTCCGCCCCGACACGCGGCGCACCGGCCTCGCAGGCCAGGTTGGCCTGATGACTGCCGAAGGGCTGCTTCTGTCCGCGCTTGCCCTGATCGTTGCCGCCAGCGCGATTTCCGACCTGCGCCATCTGCGCATTCCGAACACGCATGTGCTGGTCGCGCTTGGGCTGTTTGCCGTCACGGCCCCCTTCATGCTGGCCTGGCCAGAGCTTTCTCCCAGGCTTCTGGCGGCTGGCATCACCTTTGCCCTGTGCTTCGCCCTCTTCGCCCTGGGTGTGATCGGGGGAGGAGACGCAAAGATGATGCCGGTCATCATGCTGTTCGTCCCCGCGCAGGACGTCGTGGGCTTCATGCAGGTCTTTGCCCTGGCGCTTGGCGCCGTCAGTCTTGGTGCGCTTGCGGTTCAGCGCGTGCCGTTCTTCCAGAGGCTCGGCTGGGAAAGCGCCCGTGCCCAGCGGCATGTGCCGGTCGGGATGGCCATGGCGGCCGCGGTCATCTTTCTTGCCGTGACATCCCTCGTCGGCGCATGAGCCGACTGCCGTTGCTGCGGGCCTGTCGGATCCCGCGGCCCTGTCAGGGCAAAAGCCTGCGTCCCGCACCTGCCAGGGCAACGGCAAGAACAATCCGGGCAACATGGTGTGCGGTGACGTAGATCACGCTCATGTTCAGGCTCAGCGCGATCAGGCTCATTTCTGCCAGGCCGCCCGGGGCAAAGGCCAGGAACACTGCGGCCACCGGCTCGTCCACCAGCGCATGCAGCGCAAGGGCAAAGCCCAGCGCAATGCCCAGCGCCGCCAGCCCGTTCACCGCCGCCAGCACTGCCCCCCGGCGCAGCACCGCCATGGGGGCACCGGCGAAACGCGCGCCAAGGCCTGTGCCGACGACGATCTGCGTGACTGCGATCAGCCAGCCCGGCGGCACACCCTCGACCCAGCCCAGGGCGTGCGCGGCCGAAGACAGAAGGATCGGGCCGGTGATGATCCGGCCCGGCAGCCGCAGCACCCGTCCGACACCGACGCCAAGCAGCCCCGCGCCCGTCAGGATCGCCACGTCGAGCAGCCCCAGCGCCGCCCCTGACCCCACCATCTGCACGCCCGAGGCCGAGCCGACCGCATGCCCCGTCATCCCCCAGAAGATCAATGGCACGGCAATGATCGTCCCGATCAGCCGCAGGAATTGCAGCACCGTCAGCAGGGCCACATCCGCCCCCGCTTCCTCGCCAAGCTGGACGGTTTCCATCAGCCCCCCCGGCGCCGCCCCGTAGAAGGCCGTCTGCCGGTCGATGCCGCCCTTGCGGTAGATCGCAAAGGCCAGCGCATGGGCCAAGGGCACGAACAGGCACAGCGCCACCAGCGAGGGCCACCAGCCGGGCGCCTGCCCGACCACCTCGGGCGTGAAGGCGCCCCCGATGGCGACGCCGATCACCGGCACGAAGCACATCCGCAGCGGGGCCGGCATGGTGACGCTTTGCCCCAGTGGCCGGAGGCCGGAGACAGCCAGAAAACCCGTCACGGCAAGCGAGCCAAGCAGATGGCCCAGCGGCAGGTGCAGCGCCTGGGCGACGACCCCGCCCACCGTGCCAAGGGCAAGCGTGACCGCCAGGGCTGCCGGGTCACTGCCGATCAGGGAGCGCATCACCAGTGCGGGGGCTTCTGGTTTGCGGGGGGCGCGTCAAGGCCTGCCTCACGCTCTGCCTCGCGTTCGGCCAGCAGGCGGGTCAGCCGGGTCAGCCGGTCAATCTCCACAGTCTGGCGGGCCACCACGTCCGACAGATCCTCTACCGCGCGGATCAGGTGACTGATGCGTTCCTCAAGGGTGTCGATCCGGTCCATGGGCGTCCTTCCGGGGCGCTTGCCGCCCCTTGCCCCATTCGATACACGGGGTCCGGTGAAAAGCGAAGGGTCCGCCCCCATGGCCAGTGAAAAAGTCCGCCGCCCGCGTGCCGAGCCGCCGAAGGGTTTCCGCGACTATTTCGGTGCGGAAGTGACCGAACGCAAGGCGATGCTGGATGCCATTGCCGGGGTCTATCACCGCTACGGCTTTGACCCGCTGGAGACCAGCGCCGTCGAGACGGTTGAGGCACTGGGCAAGTTCCTGCCCGACGTGGACCGCCCGAACGAGGGTGTCTTTGCCTGGCAGGAGGAAGACAATGACTGGCTTGCGTTGCGCTATGACCTGACCGCGCCCTTGGCGCGGGTTGCCGCGCAATATCGCAACGAGTTGCCCAGCCCTTACCGCCGCTATGCAATGGGGCCGGTGTGGAGGAACGAAAAGCCGGGACCGGGGCGGTTCCGGCAGTTCTACCAGTGCGATGCAGATACTGTGGGGTCGGGTTCGGTCGCGGCGGATGCCGAGATCTGCGCGATGCTGGCCGACGCGCTGGAGGTCGCGGGCATTCCACGCGGTGACTATGTGGTGAAGGTCAACAACCGCAAGGTTCTGAACGGGGTGATGGAGGTCGCAGGCGTGCTGGACCCTGCCGACCCCGAGAAATTCGCCCATGAACGCGGCATCGTGCTGCGCGCCATCGACAAGATCGACCGTCTGGGGCCCGAGGGGGTTCGGGCGCTTCTGGGCGAGGGGCGCAAGGACGAAAGCGGCGATTTCACCAAAGGCGCCGGCCTGAGCGTGGCGCAGGCCGAGGTGGTGATGGGTTTTACCACGGCCCGCCGTGACAGCGGGACAGAGACGCTGGCCCGGCTGCGCGAACTGGTGGGAACCTCGACCGTCGGCGCCGAGGGGATTTCAGAGCTGGAGGCCATCGCAGCATTGCTTTCGGCGCAGGGCTACGGCCCGGACCGCATCATGATCGACCCCGGCGTCGTGCGTGGCCTGGGCTACTATACCGGCCCGGTCTACGAGGCGGAACTTACCTTCCAGATCACCGACGAAAAGGGCAGGCCGCGGAACTTCGGCTCGGTCGCGGGGGGCGGGCGATACGACGGGCTGGTGAAACGCTTCACCGGGCAGGACGTGCCGGCAACGGGCGTTTCGATCGGGGTTGACCGCCTTCTTGCCGCGCTGCGGGCCAAGGGGCGCATCGGGGGCGAGACCGCCGGGCCGGTCGTGGTAACGGTGATGGACCGCGAGCGGATGGCCGACTACATGGCGATGGTGGGCGAGTTGCGGCAGGCAGGCATCCGGGCCGAGGTCTATCTGGGCAACCCGAAGAACTTCGGAAATCAGTTGAAATATGCCGACAAGCGCGCCTCGCCCGTGGCCGTGATCCAGGGCGGCAACGAGGCGGCTGTGGGCACGGTGATCCTCAAGGATCTGGTCCTGGGCGCGAAGATTGCCGAAAGTGCCACGCTGGAGGAATGGAAGGACCGCCCCGCGCAGGTCGAAGTGCCGCGTGGCGACCTGGTGGCAGCGGTCAGGCGGATGCTGGGGCAATGATCGCAGTCCGTTCCTTGCCCCGTTCATCAGCCTGTCGCCTGCTCCCTTCCCGCAGGGGGAGAGGGGATAGGCATGCATGCCGCCGTCCCTTGCAGGGCCGGGCATTGCGGGGCTTCCCTCTCCCCTTGTGGGTTAGGGCAAGGGTGGGGGGGGGCCAGCCCTTGGCAAGGGGAGCCGGGCAATGACCCCCAAGGCCGCCATCCGTGCCGAGGGCGAACGCCTGCTTGCTGCCTTCCTGCAGGCCGGTGCCGTTCCGGTCGAAACCGACATCCTGCAACCGGCCGGCACCCTCCTGGACCTTTACGGCGAGGACATCCGCGCCCGCGCCTATGTGACCGACGATCCCGTGCGCGGCGAGATGATGCTGCGCCCCGATTTCACCGTGCCGGTGGTGCAGGCGCATATGGCCCACGGGGCGGAACCCGCACGCTATGCGTACCTGGGCGAAGTGTTCCGCAAGCAGGCACGCGGCTCCGGCCGGGCCAGCGAATATCTTCAGGTCGGCTATGAGGTCTTCGACCGCGCCGCGCCCGAGGCGGCGGATGCCGAGGTCTTCGCGCTGTTCCGCGACCTGCTGGCCGGTCTGAACCTGCGTCCCGTCACTGGCGACATCGGCATTCTGATGGCTGCCGTCCGGGGGCTTCAGACGACCGATCGCCGCAAGGCCGCGCTGCTGCGGCATATCTGGCGTCCGGTGCGCTTTCGCGCCCTGCTTGACCGCTTCGCCGGTCGGGCACCGGTTCCACCGGGCCGGCTGCGCCTGCTGCAGCGGCTGAAGGCCGGCTCGCCCATGGCGCTGATTGAGGAGGCGGGCACCTTCATCGGCCTGCGCACGCCCGAGGAAATCGTCGCCCGGGCCGAGGCCCTGGTCGCCGATGCCGAAACCCCGCCGATCAAGGCGACCGAGGCGGCACTGCTTTATGACCTGCTGACGCTGGAAGCCCCGGCCGCAGCTGCGCTGACCCATCTGCGCGGCATCACACCAATGCTGCCTGCCATCGCCCCGGCGGTGGACCGCTTCGCCGCCCGGCTAGAGGCGCTGGCGGCGAAGGGCGTGGATGTCGAGACCCTGGCCTTCGAGGCCAGCCATGGCCGCACCGCGCTGGAATATTACGACGGTTTCGTGTTCAGCTTTCTGGCGGACGGAATGCCCCCGGTCGCCAGCGGCGGCCGCTATGACGCGCTGACGGCGGTGTTGGGCGCGGGGGCCTTCATCCCGGCTGTCGGCGGCGTGATCCGGCCCGGCCTTGTCGCCCGGCTGAAGGGGGTGGTGGCATGATCCGTATCGGGGTGCCGTCAAAGGGGCGGCTGATGCAGGACACCTTCGACTGGTTCGGTGTGCGCGGCGTCGCCATGCGGCGATCCGGTGCCGACCGGGAATATTCCGGCGTGGTCGAGGGGATCGATGGGGTTGCCCCGGTTCTGCTGTCGGCCGGGGAAATCCCCAGGGAACTGGCGGCGGGGCGGATCCATCTGGGGGTCACGGGGTCCGATCTGGTCTGCGAGGAACTGGGCACCGGGGCGGTGGAAGTGGTGGAGCTGGCGCGGCTTGGTTTCGGCCAGGCCGACCTGATCATCGCGGTGCCCAACGTCTGGATCGATGTGGAGACGGTGGATGACCTGGATGCGGCGGCAGCGGCCTTCCGCAAGGTGCATGGCCATCGCCTGCGGATCGCCACCAAGTATCACCGGCTGGTGCGCGACTTCCTGACCGCCCAGGGTGTTGCCGACTATCAGCTGGTCGACAGCCAGGGCGCGACCGAGGGCACGGTGAAAAACGGCACCGCCGAGGCGATCGCCGACATCACCAGTTCCGGCGAGACGCTGCGCGCGAACCATCTGCGCATCCTGTCGGACGGGCTGATCCATTCCAGCGAGGCCGTGCTCTGGGCCAGCCGCGTCGCAGACTGGACCGAGAGCGACCGTGCCGTGATGATGCGGCTTGCACAGATGCTGGGTGTGCGATCGCCGGTCTGACGGACGGCAACGGTCAGCCAAAGGCCCGCACCTGATCGGCGCGGGTCACCGCCCGGCAGGCGCCGGCGATCATGCGTAGGCGGCTTCCTTGCCGAAGTGCTTCACCAGAAGATAGTAGAATACCGCGCGATACTTGTTGCGTTCCGACTTGCCGTAGGTGTCGATCGCGGCATTGATTCCTTCCATCAGCTCTGGGCCGTCCTTCAGCCCCAGCTTCCTGATCAGGAAGTTGGTCTTGATCCTCTCCAGTTCTGCCGGGTCCGAGGCGGCAACGGTCTGGGCGTCGTTGTCGTAGATCGCCGGGCCGCAGCCGATGGTGACCTTGGTCAGAAGCGCCATGTCCGGGGTGACCTTGCACTTGGTCTTCAGGTCATCGGCATACCTGGCAATAAGTTCGTCGCGCTTTCCCATCTCTCTCCCTCGTTCCCTCACAGGTCCCGTCCTGGCAGGACAAGGGCAAGCTTACGGGATCAAGACCAAACGGCAACGGAAAATGTCGCGGCCCTCGCTGCCGGCCGGTTGCACCGGTTTCCGGTTCCGCGGTTGGCTGCGGCCTTCTTCAGCCACAAGATTTCGCTGCACTGTGGGCCGGATTGGCGACAGGTCGTCAACAGGACGTCCTGTCTCCAATCCGGCCCGGCCAGCGTCAATAGCGGTAGTGATCAGGCTTGAACGGGCCTTCGACCTTCACGCCGATATATGCGGCCTGATCGGGGCGCAGCTCGGTCAGTTTGACGCCGATCTTCTTCAGGTGCAGGCGGGCCACCTTCTCGTCCAGCGCCTTGGGCAAGATATAGACGCCCGGCGCATAGTCCTGGCCCTTGGTCCACAGCTCGATCTGAGCGAGGACCTGGTTGGTGAAGCTGGCAGACATCACGAAGGACGGATGTCCGGTAGCATTGCCCAGGTTGAGCAGGCGGCCTTCGGACAGAAGGATGATCCGGTTGCCCGAGGGCATCTCGATCATGTCCACCTGGTCCTTGATGTTGGTCCACTTGTGGTTCCGCAAGGCGGCGACCTGGATCTCGTTGTCGAAATGGCCGATGTTGCCGACGATGGCCATGTCCTTCATCTCGCGCATGTGCTCGATGCGGATCACGTCCTTGTTGCCGGTGGTGGTGATGAAGATGTCGGCGGTTGCGACCTCATCTTCCAGCAGGGTGACTTCATAGCCGTCCATCGCCGCCTGCAGCGCGCAGATCGGATCGACCTCGGTCACCTTCACCCGCGCGCCCGCACCGCGCAGGGACGCCGCCGAGCCCTTGCCCACGTCGCCATAGCCGCAGACGACGGCGACCTTGCCGGCGATCATCGTGTCGGTCGCACGGCGGATGCCGTCGACCAGGCTTTCGCGGCAGCCATACTTGTTGTCGAACTTCGACTTCGTCACGCTGTCGTTGACGTTGATCGCCGGGAAGGGCAGCAGGCCCTTGCGGTGCAGCTCGTACAGGCGGTGGACGCCGGTGGTGGTTTCCTCGGACACACCCCTGATCGCGGCGCGCTGTTTCGTGAACCAGCCGGGGGTGGCGGCCATCCGCTTGCGGATCTGGTTGAAGAGGCACACTTCCTCGTCGCTGGTCGGCACCGCGATCAGGTCGGTCTCGCCGGCCTCCACCCGCGCGCCGAGAAGGACATAGAGCGTCGCATCCCCGCCATCGTCGAGGATCATGTTCGCCGTGCCGCCTTCGCCGCCGAACTGGAAGATGCGGTCGGTGTAATCCCAGTATTGTTCAAGGCTTTCGCCCTTGATCGCGAAGACCGGCGTGCCGGTGGCCGCGATGGCCGCCGCCGCATGGTCCTGGGTCGAGAAGATGTTGCACGAGGCCCAGCGCACATCCGCGCCCAGCGCCTTCAGCGTCTCGATCAGCACGCCCGTCTGGATCGTCATGTGCAGCGAGCCGGCGATCTTCGCACCCTTCAGCGGTTGTGACGCCCCGAATTCCTCGCGGCAGGCCATCAGGCCCGGCATCTCTGTTTCGGCGATGATCAGTTCCTTGCGGCCGAAATCGGCCAGCGAGATGTCCTTGACGATGTAATCCGCAGCCATGCGGGCGCTCCTTGATCCTGTGGTTGCGGGGCAGATAGCATCGAACGGCCGGACAGACAACAAAGGGGCAGGCAGTGAAGGCGAAACAGCCGCGGGCGTGGCAAAGGATGCTTTCAGGGCGCAGGCTGGACCTGCTGGACCCGACCCCGGTCGATATCGAGATCGAGGACATCGCTCATGGCCTTGCCTTCGTCGCGCGCTGGAACGGGCAGACGCGGGGCGACTGGCCCTATTCGGTGGCGGAACATTCGCTGCTGGTCGAGACCATCTTCAGCCGGATGAACGCCGGAATCGCACCGCGCTGGAAGCTTGCGGCGGTGCTGCACGACGCGCCGGAATACGTGATCGGCGACATGATCAGCCCGGTAAAGGCCGCTGTCGGCCCCGGCTATGAAGAGCTTGACCGCCGGCTGTCCGCGGCGATCCATCTGCGCTTCGGTCTGCCTGCTGTCCTGCCCTCGCCAATCAAGAAGGCGATCAAGGCGGCGGACAGGATCAGCGCCTGGCTCGAGGCGGTTCGGATCGCCGGCTTTCAGGAGGCCGAGGCTGACCGGCTTTTTGGCCGCCCCGCGCCGCAGGTGGTTCACCGGCTCGAAATCAGGCTGCGTCCGCCCGCCGAGGTGCGGGCGGACTATGTATCGCGGGTGGCGCGGCTACTGGCCGATTGCGGCTGACGGCCTTCCGCCGTCACCGTGCCTGCGGTTGCCGCTTGCCGCTGCGGCAGAGAACGTCTGAACCCGGCACGTCGCGCTGGCTGCGGCTGCTGTGACGCGTTGGCCGATCAAGGGGTGCCATCCGCGCGGCGATCATCAGGGCTTCGGCAAAGATGTTCAACATTTTCTTTCTCCATCGGTTTGGTGAATGGCCCCTTTTGCCATGAAAAGGGCCATGATATGATTCAGAAACGCTATGAATATATGAGTTATTCTAACATATGCCAACCGACTGGCGCTCCCTTCCGCCGCTGACCGCGCTGCGTGCCTTCGCCGCGACTGCGGAGTTGCGCAGCTTTTCCCAGGCGGCGCGGGTGCTGAATGTCACTCATGCCGCCGTTGCCCAGCAGGTTCGCGCGCTGGAGGATCATCTGGCCCGCCCGCTCGTGCATCGCGAAGGGCGCGGGGTCGGCCTGACCGCCGATGGCGAGAAGCTGGCCGAGGCATTGGGCGAGGGCTTCGCCGCCATGATCCGTGGGGTCGAGGCGCTGCGGGCGGGCGAGGCGGACCGCCCCGTGCGGGTGACGCTGACGGCCAGCTTCGCCGCGCAATGGCTGATGCCGCGGCTCAAAGGTTTCTGGGACCGCCACCCCGATATCGGCCTGTCGCTGCATCCTGATGCCCGCGTGATGGACCTGCGGCGCGAACGGATGGACCTGGCCATCCGCTATGGCAACGGCGATTGGCCGGGGGTCGAGGCGACCTGGCTTGCCCCGGCCCGGCTGGTGATTGCTGGGGCACCCGCCCTGACCGGCGAACGTGACCTGACGATCGAAGACCTGCGCAGGATGGACTGGGTGCTCAGCCCGAACTGGCCGGAACAGGACAGCTACCTGCGCAGCCTGGGGCTTGATCCCGCAACGCTCAGCCGCACCGACATCGACAGCGACCACCTTGCCATCGCGGCGGCACGGCAGGGGCTGGGTCTGGTGGTGGAAAGCCTGGCACTAGTCGAGGCAGACGTGGCCGAGGGCCGTCTGCGGCTGGTCCATGAACGCGCCGAAACCCTGCCGGCCTATTTCATCGTGAACCTGCCCGGCCAGCAGCGCGCGGCCGCCCGGGCGTTTCTCGGATGGCTGAAATCACAGGTCTGAACCCCCCGCCGGACGGACCTGCCCGCCCCCGAGTTCAGATCGCCATGTCTTCCGGCTTCATCCCCCTGGCCAGCGCCTCGCTGAACCAGCGCGGTTTCCTGCCACGGCCCGACCAGGTGTCGGCACTGTTCGCCGGGTTGGCATATTTCGCCAACGAGAGCGACCGCTTCCGCCCCGCCGAAATGCCGGTCAGTTCCGCCAGCGAAAAACCCCGCGCCTTTGCAATTGCATCCAATTCGACAAGCACTTCGTGTCTGCGGCGCTCATCATAGGTGGCAATGGCCTTTGCCACTTGTGATTGCAGATCTTTCAGTTCCTTCAGCGAAAGATTGTTCAGATCGATTTCCAATTTTCTACCCCCCCCCCTTCAAACTGGATGCCGCTTCATAGGCGCCCAATTCAAAAGGGGCAACAATTCCGCATCATTTCGGACTGCGTTTCGCCAGAATCCGCTGAAGCGTGCGGCGGTGCATCGAAAGGCGACGTGCGGTTTCGCTGACATTGCGGTCGCACATTTCATAAACCCGCTGAATGTGTTCCCAACGCACCCGATCAGCCGACATCGGGTTTTCCGGCGGCTGCGGCAGGGTTTCGCCCTTTGCCAGAAGCGCATTGGTCACGTCGTCGGCATCGGCGGGCTTTGACAGATAATCGATCGCGCCGATCTTTACCGCCGCCACGGCGGTCGCAATCGCGCCATAGCCGGTCAATACCACGATGCGGCAATCCGGCCGCTGTTCGCGCAGCGTCTCGATCACGTCAAGGCCATTTCCGTCCTCAAGCCGCAGGTCCACGACCGCATAGGCCGGCGGATTCGTCTGCGCCTTGGCCCGGCCTTCCGCCACGCTTTGCGCGGTATCCGGCTGGAAGCCGCGCTTTTCCATCGCCTTGGCGAGGCGCTTCACGAAGGGTTCGTCGTCATCGACCAGAAGCAGGGACCGGTCGGCCCCAAGGTCAGCGCCCAGATCGTTTGCCATGCGTCATTCCCCAGCTGCGCGGCGGTCAGCTGCCAGCTTTGCCCGCCTCTAGAAAACAAGCAACGCTTTCCGCCATTTGCCCGGATGTAATGTCGCGGCGGAAGAAATCCACAAATCCGACGCCGGGCAGCATCAGATAGGTGAAGGTCGAATGGTCGATCAGGTAGAACTCGTCGCCTTCCTCAGAGGGTTGGCGGCGATAGAAGGTCTTGTAGGCCTGCGAGGCCGCCTTCACCTGTTCCGGGCTGCCGGTCAGGGCCACCAGCTTCGGATGCATGTTGAATTCATAGTCGGCCAGGGCCTGGGGCGTATCCCGTTCGGGGTCGATCGAGATGAAGACCGGGGTCACGTCGTAACCCTTCTCGGCCAGAATATCGACCGCCTCGACATTGCGCGCCATGTCGAACGGGCAGACGTCAGGGCAGAAGGTATAGCCGAAATAGACCAGGCTGGGCTTTGTCAGCACGTCCGCGTCCGTCACAGTCTCGCCCTTCGTGTTGACCAGGGTGAACGGACCGCCGATATCCCCCCCGGCGACATTGCCCTGGCGGCACTGGGCAAAGGCATCATCGGTGCGGTTCAGGAAGACATAGGCTGCGGTTCCGCCGATCAGCGCGGCCACGGCGGCGGCGGCCAGTCCGGCGTAAAGTCTGGTCATGGGGGTCTCCGACGGTCAGGGGTCCGATCCGGGCGCATTGATCCCAGAAGCGGACCGCCTTAACAATGGCAAAGGCGCCCACGGGGACAACTGGTCACAGCATGGTTACGGCGGGCATCCCTCTTCCCGAACGCGAGATGCAGGGCAACTGGGTCCGGCTGCGTACTCTGATCCTGCTGCGCTGGATGGCGATCGTCGGCCAGCTGGCCGCAATCATCGTGGCCGACCGCTGGTATGGCCTGCAGCTGCCGCTGGGTCTGTGCTATCTGGCTGTCGGCGCCTCGATCATCGCCAACCTTTTTGCGATCACGCTGTTCCCGGAAAACAAGCGGCTGAACGAGGCCGAAGCTTTCTTCACCCTGCTTTTCGACCTGGCGCAGCTGGCCTTCCTGATCTTCGTCACCGGAGGGCTGACGAACCCCTTCGCGCTTCTGGTGCTGGCGCCGGTCACCATTTCGGCCAGCGCGCTGCGGCTGCAATCGACGGTTCTGCTGGGGATGGCAGCGATCCTGCTGATCTCGGTCGCGGCCTTCTGGAACATTCCCCTGCGCTTTGCCGACGGGCGCGAACTGGTGATCCCGCGGATCTTCGAATTTGGGTTCTGGCTGTCCATCGTGATCGGCATCCTGTTCATCGGCCTCTATTCGCGCCGGGTGGCCACCGAGATGCGGTCGATGTCACAGGCGCTGCTAGCCACCCAGATGGCGCTGGCACGGGAACAGAAGCTGACCGATCTTGGCGGCGTGGTGGCGGCGGCGGCGCATGAGCTGGGCACGCCGCTTGCCACCATCAAGCTGGTCAGCGCCGAACTGATGCAGGAACTTGCCGACCGCCCCGACCTGCAGGAGGACGCCCGGCTGATCCGCGATCAGGCCGATCGCTGCCGGGACATCCTGCGCGACATGGGCCGGGCGGGAAAGGATGACCTGCACCTGCGCCAGGCCCCCCTGTCGGCCGCCCTGCGCGAGGCGGCCGAACCCCACATGTCGCGAGGCAAGCGGGTCGAATTCAGCTTTGCCCCGACGGAAGGCGCGCCCGAGCGCCAGCCCACCATCGTTCGCCGGCCCGAGATCATCCACGGTTTGCGAAACCTTGTGCAGAACGCGGTGGACTTTGCCCGCACCACCGTCTGGATCGAAGGCGAATGGACGGACCGGACGGTGACCGTGCGGATCATCGACGACGGCGAGGGCTTTCCCCCCAACGTCATCGGCCGGATCGGCGACCCCTTCGTGCGCTTCCGCCGCTCGGACCGGGAAAGCGCGCGCCGACCGGGCTATGACGGCATGGGCCTGGGCCTTTTCATCGCCAAGACGCTTCTGGAACGCTCTGGCGCCGAACTGACCTTCGCCAATGCGACCGACCCCTTTCTTCCGCCCGAGGACCGACCCGAACGCTGCGGCGCCGTGGTCGAGGCCGTCTGGGCCATGGAGGACCTCGCCGCGCCCGAAGGCGCCGCCCTGGGCGAGAACCGGCGGATCGAATAGCGCCCGGTCTGCTTAACGCTCGGTTAAGGTTTCTGCCATTAGGCTTACCCGAGCGTTAAGGATGAAGGCTGTCGTGATCGAGGATCTGCTTGCCGCCGTCGCCATGGTGCTGACCGCGACGCTGGTCGCGCTGGCCAGCCTTGCCCTGATGGCCGCCTGGCAGATGCGCAGACCCTGTCGGACCAGCAGCATCTTTTCCGCCCAGGGGCCTGCGGCCGCATTCCTGTTCGATGGTGACCGGCTTCTGGATGCCACGCCCGCAGCCCGATCGATCCTGCCGGAGGGAGAGGACGGTGGCGCCCTGTCGCGGCTGATTGGCACGCTTGGTCCGCTTTTTCCCGGCCTGTCGCAGGCGCTTGACACGCTGCCCCGGGCCGGGTTGATCGTGATCGCCTCGTCCGGCGACGTGCAGCCGCCCCTGGTTCTGAAAGGCGAATACCTGCGGGGCCTGACCAGACTGACGATGATCCAGGCCGCCGGCGACGGGCAGCCCGGTCCGGGTGACGGCGCGGTGCTGGCCGCCCTTCAGCACGAGGTTCTGGCCCAGCGTGTCATTCTGGCCCGATCACCCGTCGTGATGTGGAAAGAGGATGCCCGTGGGCAGGTGGTCTGGGCCAATCATGCCTATCTGATCCGCGCGACTGAACTTCTGCCCGACCGGCAGGATCTGAGCTGGCCCTTGCCCAGATTGTTCCAGACGACCGAACCCTCTGGCGGCCGAACGCCCCGGATCAGCCTGCAGGCGCGCAGCGGGCTGGAATGGTTCGACCTGTTCCGCGTCTCGGCGGGCGAGGAGGTGCTGCACTATGCCCTCGCCGCCGATGCCGCGGTCGAGGCGGAAACCGCGCTGCGCGAGTTCATGCAGACCCTGACCAAGACCTTCGCCGACCTGCCCATCGGTCTGGCAATCTTCGACCGTTCGCGCATCCTGCAACTGTTCAACCCGGCGCTGGCCGACCTGACCGCGCTTTCACCCGAATTCCTGATTTCGCGTCCCACGTTGTCGGCCGTGCTGGATGCGATGCGCGCCAAGGCGATGATACCCGAGCCCAGGGACTATCGCAGCTGGCGACGCCAGGTGATGCGGGTCGAGGAGGAGGCTTCGGCCGGCCATTTCGAGGAAACGTGGAACCTGCCGGGCGGCCAGACCTATCGGGTGATCGGACGGCCGCATCCGAACGGCGCGCTTGCCTTCATGTTCGAGGACATCTCGAGCGAAATGCTGCGCACCCGGCGCTATCGGGCGGATCTGGAACTGGGCCAGTCGGTCATCGACGCGGTGGAAGATGCAGTCGCGGTCTTTTCGCAGGGTGGGCAACTGCTGATGTCGAACCTTGCCTATACCCGGCTTTGGAACCACGATCCCGCGGTCATGCTGTCCGATGCCGGGATCGGCACTCTGTCGGCCTGGTGGCGCAACCATTCGGCGCCGACGCTTCTGTGGGACGATGCCATCGCCTTTGTCGCGGCCTTGGGCGACCGTGCCCCCTGGGAAGGCGAGGTAAGACTTCTGGACGGGCGGCTGGTCACCTGTCGGCTCCGCTCGTTGCCGGGTGGGGCCACGCTGATCACCTTCCGCGCGCGGGCAAGCGAAGCCGTGGTGCCGGTTCGCGACGACATCCGCAGCCTGCTGTCGGCCTGACGCGGCGCTGCGGGGGCTTGCGGCAGCCGGGGCGGCGGGTAGACTCGCGCCCCATGACCGATGCACCGGCCCCCTCCCTTACGCTTGATCTCCCGAACGAAGCCGCCACCGCCGCGCTGGGCGGTCGGCTGGCGCGTTTGGCGCGGGCGGGCGACTGCATCCTTCTGGAAGGCCCGATCGGTGCGGGCAAAAGCCATCTTGCGCGCGCCTTCATCCGGGCGCGGCTCGGGCGCGAGGAAGAGGTGCCCTCGCCAACCTTCACCCTGGTCCAGGTCTATGAGGCCGACGTCGAGATCTGGCACGCCGACCTCTACCGCCTGACCCATCCCGACGAGGTCTGGGAACTGGGCCTGGACGAGGCCTTCATCCGCGCGATCTGCCTGGTGGAATGGCCCGACCGGCTGGGCGGTCACCTTCCGCCCGATGCCCTGCATATCCGGCTATCACAGAAGGGCGATGGGCGGCAGGCCGTGCTGACGGGCGGACGTGCCGGGCTGATCGGGGCGTTGGCCCATGGCTGACCGCGCGGCCCGGGCCGTGGTCTTTCTCGAGAGCGCCGGCTGGGGCAAGGCCCTCAGACAGCATCTGGCCGGCGACGCCTCTGACCGGCGCTACGAACGGCTTCGGCTGGGTGCGGCGACGGCTGTCCTGATGGACAACCCGCCCGGCGGGGCCGACGACCCGGGTGCCTTTGTCGCCATGGCCCGCCATCTGCGCAGCCTCGGTCTTTCGGCCCCCGCGATTCTGGCTGCGGATCTGGTGCATGGGTTCCTTCTGCTTGAAGATCTGGGCGACGACCTCTACGCCCGGCTACTTGACGCCGACCCTGCCCGCGAACTGGCGCTTTACACGCAGGCGGTGGACGTTCTTCTTCACCTGCAGCGCGCGCCCGCGCCCCCCGGGCTGCCGAACCTGACTGCGGCCGACTGGGCCGAAGCCGCCTGCTTCGCGCTGGACCATTATGCCTTTGCCGCGACAGGGGCGAAGCCAGACCCCGCCGCGTTCCGTGCCGCGCTGCAGGCCGCGCTGGAAGCCCATGCCGATGGCCCCCGCGTGCTGATCCTGCGCGATTTCCATGCCGGAAACCTGCTTTGGCTGCCCTGGCGGGACGAATTGGCGCGGGTGGGGCTGCTGGACTTCCAGCTTGGCCAGATGGGCCAGCCGGGATATGACCTTGTATCCCTGTTGCAGGATGCCCGCCGCGATGTGTCGCCTGCGACCGAAGCCGCCCTGGTCGCCCGTTTCGCAGGGGCTGTCGGCGCTGATCCCGAAGGCTTCGCTGCCCACTATGCCGTCCTTGGTGCCCAGCGGGCCCTGCGCATTCTGGGGGTATTCGCCCGCCTGTGCGTCCACGCAGGAAAACCCGGCTACCTGCGCCTGATCCCCCGTGTCTGGGATCAGCTGCAAGGGAACCTCACCCACCCCGTTCTGGCCGATCTGCGCGCCGTCTGTCAGGCTGTGCTGCCCGCTCCCAGCCCCGAAATCCTGTCCCGGATCGAATCGCAATGCGCCGCTTTCCCTTCCCGCTGATGATCTTCGCCGCGGGCTTCGGCACGCGGATGGGCGCGCTGACCGCCGACCGGCCGAAGCCGCTGATCCCGGTCGCGGGCCGGGCGCTGATCGACCATGCGCTGGAAACCGCGCGGGGCGCGGGCGCCGACCGCATCGTGGTGAACACGCACTACCGCGCCGACCAGATGGCCGCGCATCTGGCGGGCCGGGGGGTCATGATCAGCCATGAGCCGGGACCGATCCTGGAAACGGGCGGCGGGCTCAAGGCGGCGCTGCCGCTGCTTGGCCCCGGCCCGGTGGCGGTTCTGAACAGTGACGGCATCTGGACCGGCAACAACCCGCTGGACCAGCTGGCCGCAGCCTGGGACGGCACAGCCATGGATGCTCTCCTCCTCCTCCTGCCGGCAGAGCAGACCCTTGCCCATGGGACGAAGGGTGATTTCGCGCTGGACCCAGATGGCCGCATCTCTCGCGGGGCAGGGGGCGAGGATCACGTCTATATCGGCGCGCATGTCCTGAACCCAGATTGCCTGGACCGGATCGAGGAACAGGTATTTTCCCTGAACCGGGCCTGGGATGACCTGATCGCCCGCGGCCGCGCCTTCGGGATCGTGCATCGCGGCACGTGGTGCGACGTGGGCCATCCGGCAGGAATTGCCGCGGCGGAAGCCCTTCTGCACGATGCCGCCCATGACTGAGCCGGCCCTTTACGCCTTGCCGCCCGGAGTGGATTTTCCGGCCGAGCTTGTCGCCGGAATCCTCGCGCGCCATGCAGGCCAGCCGCCCGAGACGCTGGCCCGCCTGACCCTGATCCTGAACACCGCCCGCATGCGCCGCCGGGTCGCCGACTGCTTTGCCGCGACCGGCGCCCGCCTTCTGCCGCGGCTTCTGCTGGTCACCGAAGTTCCCGAGGCGCTGGCCCGCGAGCCCCTTGCCCCCGTCGTGCCGCCCCTGCGCCGCCGCCTGCATTTTGCGCGCCTCCTGGAGGGGCTGCTTCAGACCGGCAGCACCCACTTCCCCCGCGCCGGGCTTTACGATCTGGCCGACAGTCTTGCCCGTCTCATGGCCGAGATGCAGGAAGAAGCCGTTTCCCGCGACCGGATCGCCGCGCTGGACGTTGGCAACCATTCGGCCCACTGGGCGCGCATGCAGGTGTTTCTGGGCATCGTTGCCGAGGCGATGTCAGGCGAGGGGATGGATGCCGAGGCCCGTCAGCGCCGGGCCGTCGAGGCATTGGCCGAAGGCTGGCAGGTCTCTCCGCCCGGCCACCCGGTGATGCTTGCCGGCTCGACCGGCTCGCGCGGGACGACGGCGCTTCTGATGCAGGCCATCGCAAGGTTGCCGGGTGGCGCGGTCGTGCTGCCGGGCTTCGACTTCGATCTGCCCGATGCCGTCTGGCACGGCATGGACGACGCCCTGACCGCCGAGGATCACCCGCAATACCGGTTTCGCCGCCTGATGGAGGCGCTGGGCATCGCCCCCCGCGACGTGCGCCCCTGGACAACCGCGCAGGCCCCCGCCCCGGATCGCAACCGGCTGATTTCTCTCTCGCTTCGCCCCGCACCGGTCACTGACCAGTGGCTGACGGAAGGGCAGGCGCTGCCCGACCTGATCCCTGCCACAAGGGATATGACCCTGATCGAGGCCCCCTCGGAAAGGGCCGAGGCGCTGGCGATTGCGCTCGTGCTGCGCCAGGCGGCGGAGGCAGGCACCACCGCGGCACTGGTCTGCCCCGACCGCAACCTGACCCGCCGGGTGACGGCGGCGCTTGACCGCTGGGGGCTGCGTCCCGACGATTCCGCCGGCCGCCCGCTGGCCCTGTCGGCACCGGGCCGCCTGTTGCGGCAGGTGGCGGGGCTGTTCGGCCAGCGCCTGACCATTGACGCGGCGCTTGCCATCCTGAAGCATCCCCTTGTCTTTTCCGGCCCCGGACGCGGCGGGCATCTGATCCTGACGCGGGAATACGAACTTCACGCCCGGCGCAACGGTCCGGCCTTCCCCACGGCCGAAAGTCTGGCCGCCTGGGCTGCCGCCTCGGGCATCGGCCGTGCCGTCGAATGGGCCGCGATCCTGGGCGAAACCCTGTGCGGCCACGAAGACACCGGCACCACGCCGCTGCCTGAACTTGTCGCCCGCCACCTGAGCGTCACCGAACGCCTTGCCCGCGGCTTTGGCGAAAGCGGCAGCGGTGCGCTATGGGAGAAAGAGGCCGGCGAAGCCGCCCGGTCTGCCATGGCCGACCTTGCCGCCGAGGCCGGGGCGGGCGGCGCAGTCACGCCGGGTGATTATGCCAACCTTCTGCGCACCGTCCTTTCGGGCGAGGTGCGCGAGGCAGAAACCGTCAATCCCTCGATCATGATCCGCGGCACGCTGGAGGCGCGTGTGCAGGGGGCGGATCTGGTCGTGCTGGGCGGGCTGAATGACGGGGTCTGGCCCGCGCAGGCCGCGCCTGACCCCTGGCTGAACCGGGCGATGCGCAAGGCAGCGGGCCTTCTTCTGCCCGAACGCCAGATCGGCCTTGCCGCGCATGACTATCAGCAGGCCATTGCCGCGCCGCGCGTCGTCCTGTCGCGCAGCCTCCGCGGGGCCGAGGCGGAAACCGTCCCGTCGCGCTGGTTGAACCGGCTGGTGAACCTGATGGAGGGGTTGCCCGACCGGCAGGGACCGCAGGCGCTGAAAGCCATGCGCCAGCGCGGCCATGACTGGCTGGCGCTTGCCGCAGCCTTCGACAGGCCGCCGGCGCTGGCCGAACCTGCCCCACGCCCCTCACCCCGCCCCCCGGTTGAGGCGCGCCCGAAACGCCTGTCGCTGACGGAAATCGGCACGCTGGTGCGCGACCCTTACGCCATCTATGCCCGCCACGTCCTGCGCCTGCGCCCGCTTGATCCGCTGCGCCCCGAGCCCGACCCCCGCCTGCGCGGCATCGTGCTGCACGAGATCCTGGAAAAATTCGTCCGCGAGGGCGGCCGTGACCGCGAAACGCTGCTGCGGATTGCCGCGCACACGCTTGAGGCCCATGTCGCCTGGCCGCTGGCCCGCAGCGTCTGGCTGGCGCGGATCGACCGCGCGGCGGACGCCTTCCTGCGCTTTTCGGCCAATACCGGCGGCACCCCCGTGCTGACCGAGCAGAAGGGCGCCGTCACGATCGAGGATCTGGATTTCACCCTCACCGGCAAGCCCGACCGCATCGACCGCCTGCCCGACGGCCGGCTGCACCTGATCGACTACAAGACCGGCACGCCGCCCACGGAAAAACAGCAGAAGGCCTATGACAAGCAGCTGCTTCTCGCTGCGGCCATGGCCGAACGAGGGGGATTTCCCGGCCTTGATCCGGCCGAGGTCGCGCGGCTGACCTATGTCGGCGTGAAGGGCGACCTGAAAGAAGTCGTCACCGTGCCGGGGCCGGGCGAGATCGACCGGGTCTGGGAGGAATTCCGCACGCTGGTATCCCGCTATGCCCGGCAAGGCACGGGCTACACCGCCCGCCGTGCGCCACACAGCACCAGCTACACCTCTGACTATGATCACCTTTCGCGGTTCGGCGAATGGGACATGACCGCCATCCCGAGGGGCGAGGATCTGGCATGACGATCACCCCGGCCGGCCTTGCCCAGATCGACGCCGCCCATCCCGCGCGGAACACCTGGCTTTCGGCAAATGCGGGGTCGGGCAAGACCCGTGTTCTCACCGACCGGGTGGCGCGGCTTCTGCTGGGCGGGGTAGAGCCGCAGCATATCCTCTGCCTTACCTACACCAAGGCCGCAGCAAGCGAGATGCAGAACCGCCTGTTCAAGCGTCTTGGCGAATGGGCGATGAAGCCCGACGAAGATCTGCGCCGCGCGCTGCTGGATCTGGGCGAGACCGAGCTTGACGCGCCCCGCCTGGCGCGCGCCCGGCAGCTGTTCGCCCGCGCGATCGAGACACCGGGCGGCTTGCGCATCCAGACGATCCACAGCTTCTGCGCCAGCCTTCTGCGCCGCTTCCCGCTCGAGGCCGGGGTGCCGCCAGGGTTCACCGAGATGGACGACCGGCTGGCCAGACTGATGCGCGCCCAGATCGTCGAGGATCTTGCCGACCGGTTGGCCCCCGAAGCCGTGCGCAAGGTCACGCGCCTGCACACGGGCGAGGATTTCACCGCGCTCGTCGAACAGATCGCCCGCTACCGCGACAGTTTCGACCCGCAGATTGACCGCGCCGCGATCTGGAAGCTGTTCGGCCTGCCGCCGGGATTTGGCGTGCCAGACCTTTTGCAGGGGGTCTTTGCAGGCGATGAGGCCGCCTGGCTGCCCGACCTCATCTCCGGTCTGGCGGCGGGGTCCGTCAGCGATGTGAAGGCCGCCGAAAGGCTCGGCGCCATTGATCTTGCGCGCCCCGGACCAGAGGTTCTGGCGATGCTGGAAGGCGTCCTGCTTTTCGGCGATGGCACCAGGGATCCGGCAAAACGTTTCACCGCCAAGGTCGGCGACTTTCCCACCAAGGCCACACGCAACCGCCTTGCCGACCTGATGCCCGCCCTCGAGGCCCTGATGCTGCGGGTCGAGGCTGCCAGGGAAAGGCGCCTCGCCCTTGCTGCCGCCGAGAAAACCGCCGCACTCCATGGCTTGGCCCTGCCGTTCCTGGCCGAATACGACCGGCGCAAGGCCGACGGCGGCCATCTCGACTTCGACGACCTGATCCGGCGGGCCCGGCGACTGTTGAAAGACCCCTCGCTTGCCGCCTGGGTGCTGTACCGTCTGGACGGGGGCATCGACCATGTGCTCGTCGACGAGGCGCAGGACACCAGTCCAGAACAATGGGATCTGATCCAGGCCCTGACCTCCGAGATGACCGCCGGGGAAGGTGCCGGAAACCGGCCCCGGACGCTGTTCGTTGTCGGCGACAAGAAGCAGTCGATCTATTCCTTCCAGGGCGCGGATGTCGCCGCCTTCGATCACAAGCGCGACCATTTCGCCGACTTTCTTGCTGGCGGGAACGCGCTGGTCATGCGTTCGCTGGAATATTCCTTCCGCTCTTCCCCTGCGATCCTTCAGGTGGTGGACCGCACCTTCACCCCCGCCCAGCAGGCGGCCCTTGGTGGCGAATCGCGTCACAAAGCGTTCCATGAAACCCTGTCTGGTCGCGTCGATGTCTGGCCCCCCGTCGAACCCACCGGAGCCGAGCCCGAAGGCGACTGGCACGATCCCGTCGACCAGCCCAGCCCGGAAAGCCCTGTTGTCGTTCTGGCCCGCAGGATCGCCGAATGGATGCGCGACCGGGTGGAGCGCGGCGAGCAGATTCCGCAGGCAGGCAACGACAAGCCGCCAGAGCGCCCGATCCGCTATGGTGACTTCCTGATCCTCGTCCAGCGCCGATCGCCGCTGTTTCACGAGATCATCCGCGCCTGCAAGGCGCTGGGCCTGCCCATTGCCGGGGCCGACCGGCTGAAACTTGGGGGTGAGCTTGCAGTCAAGGATCTGGCCGCGCTGCTTGCGTTCCTCGACACGCCCGAGGACGACCTGTCGCTGGCCGCTGTCCTGCGCTCTCCGCTCTGCGGCTGGTCCGAGGCCGACCTTTTCCGTCTTGCCCACTCCCGCAAGGGTTTCCTGTGGGAGGCCCTGCGCGACGACCCCGCCCACCACGCAACGCTGGCCTTCCTGAACGACCTGCGCGACCAGGCCGATTTCCTGCGGCCCTACGATCTTCTGGAAAGGGTGCTTTACCGACACGACGGCCGCCGCAAGCTGCTGGACCGGCTGGGGCCCGAGGCCGAGGACGGTATCGACGAACTGCTCGGCCAGGCCCTTGCCTACGAGGCGAACGAGGTGCCCAGCCTGACCGGTTTTCTCGTCTGGATGCAGACCGACGATGTCGAGGTGAAGCGCCAGCTTGATAGCGAAGGCGACCGCATCCGGGTGATGACGGTCCACGGCGCCAAGGGGCTGGAGGCCGAAATCGTCATCCTGCCGGACACCGGGGACCGCAAGCCGCAAGAACGGGACGAACTTTACCGCCTGCCCGATGGCCCCGCCGTATGGAAGGCGCCACAGGCGGAAAGCCCGGCCTTGATCGCCGCCGAACGCTCCGCCCGCAAGGCGCGCGAGGCCGAGGAACGGCTGCGCCTGCTTTACGTCGCCATGACCCGCGCGCGTTGCTGGCTGGTCGCCGCCGTCGCGGGCGAGGTCAGGCAGGAGGACAGCTGGTATTCCCTGATCCGTGACGGGGTCGAACGCGCGATCGCCACCGACGCGGGCGAGGGCATCCGCCGCCACGCCTTCGGCGACTGGCCCCTCCCCGTGCGAAAGGCAGAGCCCCGGGTGGAAGAACAGACTCTGCCCGACTGGCTTGCGCGCCCGGCCCCTCCCGCGCCTGCAGGTCCGCCGGTCCTGTCCCCCTCCGACCTCGGCGGTGCGAAGGCGCTGCCCGGCGAAGCGGCCCTTGACAGCGAGGAAGCGAAACGCCGGGGCACGGCGCTGCATCTTCTGCTGGAACGCCTGCCTTGTCTGCCTCGCGCCGACTGGCCCGCCCATGCCGCGGGCCTGATCGGCCCCGACCTTGCCGCGGCGCTTCTGGCCGAGGCCCGGACGGTGCTTGACCATCCCGATCTTTCCCCCCTCTTTTCACCCGACACTCTGGCCGAAGTGGCCGTCTCCGGCGACTGGAACGGCGCGCGTCTCGTGGGCACGATCGACCGCCTGATCGTCGCCCCCGACCGCGTGCGTGTCATCGACTACAAGTCCAACGCCCTGATCCCGGATCACCCCGACCTGGTTCCCGAGGGCATCCTGCGTCAGCTGGGCGCCTATGCCCACCTTCTGGCGCAGGTCTATCCCGACCGACCGATCGAGACCGCGATCCTGTGGACCCGTGCGCCCCGGCTCATGCCCCTTGATCCCGGGATCGTGAGCGCTGCCCTTGCCCGTGCCACGATCCCTTGACCTTCCCGGCCCCGGTTCTTAGCTTGCCAGACTGACCCTTTCCCGCAGGAGAATGACCATGGGCGCCGCCACTGTCGCCGTTACCGATGCCACCTTCGACGCCGAAGTGCGCCAGTCGCCGATCCCGGTTGTCGTGGATTTCTGGGCTGAATGGTGCGGCCCCTGCCGTCAGATCGGCCCGGCGCTTGAGGAACTGGCCGCCGAATATGCTGGCAAGGTCAAGATCGTGAAGGTCAACGTCGACGAAAATCCCGACAGCCCCGCCGTTCTGGGCGTGCGCGGCATCCCGGCGCTGTTCCTGTTCAAGGATGGCCAGGTCGTGTCGAACAAGGTCGGCGCCGCGCCGAAGGCCGCTCTGGAAAACTGGATCAAGTCGGCGATCTGACGCCTGTCGCGCTGCGGGCGCTGCCCGCGCGACGAAGTCATCGACAAGCTGCCCGGCCTCGTCCCAGCGTGGCCGGGTTTTTCATGCCGACCGGGTTCCCATGGCCTGCCGGCCATTTCCTGCGCTTCCGAAGGCTTGCCCGGGCGCGGTGCAGGTTTTCATCCCCCCCGTCACGCATTCGCGCTGGTCCTTCGACAGACTGTCTTCCTGCCGCCTTGCCGGCCTTTCACCCGGTGTCCAAGCTCACGCTTTCCAAATCCAGCGTTTTCCTGTATGGCCCCGCCATCTGAGACGTGAGGCCCGCCCCCGGGGCCCGTGCGAAGGATCGGGGGGGACGGCGGCAATGGGGCCGCCAGATGTACGGGGGTGCCGGCAGGGGCCGGACCTCCAGAGGAAACGATACATGTTCAATGTGACGAAGAAATCGATCCAGTGGGGCAATGAGACGCTCACGCTGGAAACGGGGAAAGTTGCGCGCCAGGCCGACGGGTCGGTAATCGCGACGCTGGGCGAAACCCAGGTCATGGCCAACGTGACCTTCGCCAAGACGGCGAAGGAAGGCCAGGACTTCTTCCCGCTGACGGTTCACTATCAGGAAAAATACTATGCGGCCGGCAAGATCCCCGGTGGCTTCTTCAAGCGCGAGGCGCGCCCTTCGGAGAAGGAGACGCTGGTTTCGCGTCTGATCGACCGGCCGATCCGCCCGCTGTTCGTCGATGGCTTCCGCAACGAAGTGCTGGTCATGGCGACCGTGCTGTCGTGCGACCTGGTGAACGACCCCGACATCGTGGCGATGATCGCGGCCTCGGCTGCGCTGACCGTCTCGGGCGTGCCTTTCCGCGGCCCGATCGGTGCCGCGCGTGTGGGCTATGTCGATGGCAAGTATGTGCTGAACCCCAGCATGGACGACATGACCCAACTGCGGATGAAGCCCGAACAGCGGCTTGATCTTGTCGTCGCCGGCACCAAGGACGCCGTGATGATGGTCGAATCCGAGGCTTACGAGCTGACGGAAGAGGAAATGCTGGGTGCGGTCGTCTTCGGTCACGAACAGATGCAGCCGGTGATCGACCTGATCATCGACTTTGCCGAGGACTGCGCGAAGGAGCCGTTCGACTTTACCCCGCCCGATTTCTCGGCGCTTTATGCCAAGGTGAAAGCCGCCGGCGAAGAGCAGATGCGCGCCGCCTTCGCGATCCGCGACAAGCAGGAACGCACCAAGGCCATTGAGGCCGCCGTCGCCGAGATCACCGCCAGGATGAGCGACGAGGACAAGGCGGACCCGAACCTCTACCCGGCGATCAAGCAGCTGGAATCGGCAGTGCTGCGCGGCGACGTGGTAAAGCACGGCCGCCGGATCGACGGCCGCGACACCAAGACCGTCCGCCCGATCGTCTGCGAAACCGGCGTGCTGCCGCGGGCGCATGGCTCGGCCCTGTTCACCCGGGGTGAAACGCAGGGACTGGTCGTCACCACGCTGGGCACCGGCGAGGACGAGCAGATCATAGACGCGCTGAACGGCAACTACCGGCAGAACTTCCTGCTGCACTACAACTTCCCGCCCTATTCGGTCGGCGAAGTTGGCCGTGTGGGCTCGCCCGGCCGCCGCGAGATCGGCCACGGCAAGCTGGCCTGGCGCGCGCTGCAGGCGGTCCTGCCCGCGCCGACCGACTTCCCCTACACGATCCGCGTGGTCTCCGAGATCACCGAATCGAACGGCTCTTCCTCGATGGCATCGGTCTGCGGCGGGTCGCTGTCGATGATGGACGCGGGCGTGCCGCTGAAGGCGCCCGTCGCGGGTGTGGCCATGGGTCTGGTGCTGGAGGAGGACGGCTCCTGGGCGGTGCTGACCGACATCCTGGGCGACGAGGACCACCTCGGCGACATGGACTTCAAGGTTGCCGGCACGGCGCAGGGCATCACCTCGCTGCAGATGGACATCAAGGTCGCGGGCATCACGCCCGAGATCATGAAGCAGGCGCTTGCCCAGGCCAAGGACGGCCGTCTGCACATCCTGGGCGAGATGGCCAAGGCGATCAGCGCGCCGCAGGGCTTCAGCGCCTACGCGCCCAAGATCGAGACGATGACCATCCCGACCGACAAGATCCGCGAGGTCATCGGCTCGGGCGGCAAGGTGATCCGCGAGATCGTGGAAACCTCGGGCGCCAAGGTGGACATCAACGACGACGGCACGATCAAGATCGCCTCGAACGACCAGGCGGCCATCAAGAAGGCCTATGACATGATCTGGTCGATCGTGGCCGAGCCGGAAGAGGGCCAGATCTACACCGGCAAGGTGGTGAAGCTGGTCGATTTCGGCGCCTTCGTGAACTTCTTCGGCAAGCGCGACGGCCTGGTCCATGTGTCGCAGATCGCCAACAAGCGCCTGAACCATCCGGGCGAAGTGCTGAAGGAAGGCCAGGAGGTCAAGGTCAAGCTTCTGGGCTTCGACGACCGCGGCAAGGTGCGCCTTGGCATGAAGATGGTCGATCAGGAAACCGGCGAGGAAATCGTCGAGAAGAAGGAAGAGGCCGCCGAGGGCTGATCCCCTGCCGCTGGCGCGAACGTGAAGGCCCCGGGGAAGCCCCGGGGCCTTTTTCGTCTTATGTCACAACTTGTTGTAAGGCCTTCGGGCACGGCTTCGGCAAGAATGGCTTAGGCAGGAAAGGACCGACACGATGCACAGGATTGCGTTCGACCGGCGTGGTTTCCTTGGTGCGGCAGTTGCCTCTCTGGTGCCGCTCTGCGCCCGCGCGCGGAGTGCCGAAGGTTGGGTGGTGCCCGAAGAATTCCTGCCCCGCCCGGTGCTTTTTGCCGAGCCGCAGGAGGTGGGGGCGATCATCGTCGACCCGGACTATTTCGCGCTCTACCATGCCACGACTCCGCTGAGCGGCATGCAGTATTCGGTCGGCGTCGGGCGCGGGAACCTGTATCAATCCGGCGTCTTTACGGTCGGTGCGAAACGGGAATGGCCCAGCTGGACCCCGACCAAAGCGATGATCGCCCGCGACCCCGACAGGTATGCGCGTTATGCAAAGGGCATGCCGGGCGGGCCGGACAATCCGCTGGGATCGCGGGCGCTGTATCTGTTCGACGATCAGGGGCGTGACACCTATCTGCGGATTCACGGCACGCCAGAGCCCTGGACGATTGGAACCGCCGTATCGAACGGCTGCGTGCGTCTGGTGAACGACCATATCGAGCAGCTGTACGACGAGGTCGAACTTGGCGCGCCGGTGGTGCTTCTGCCCAGAGAATCCGCATGATCCGCGACGTCGGGGCAGGCAGTTCCCGTGGGCAGATCGGCTGCTGACATTCGATTCAAATGCCGGACGCTCGACCGTTGCGGGGGCGGGGCGATTCGGGGCAGCAAGGATATCAGGGCAGCGGGCCCGGGATCCTGAACAGATCACGCGCGGTGCTTGGGGTGTGTGCGTGGGGTGGATGAAGGGCCCGACATGGGTGCGGGGCCCTTCATTCCCCTCGATCGCGGAACCGGTGGTCACGCAGGCACAGGGCCGGGGCCCAGGCATGCCGAGGATCAACAGCCCCGAAGGCCGCCTTGCCCCGCATGTCCCTTTCTTCAGGATGGCGACAGGGGCCGATCCGGACCGAATCTGCCAGGCGCCCAGCCGATCGCCAGCGCCGATGGGCCAAGGCTTTGGCCGATTGCGCACCCTGTGCCGGATGGGTCGGCAGAATATTGATCTTTCGCGATTTTCGTTGCATCCCGCCACCGGCCCGCGCAATGGGTGGCTGTTTACAGGACGGAACGCCGGTCCTAGACTTCGCTTCCGTTCATGAGGAGGATCCAATGCCTCTGCCGTTTGCCCCGCTTCTGCCGATCGCACTCCGGCTTGGTGCCGTTGCCACGACCACCTGGGCCCTGGCCCGGATCATGCAGGACCGGGCGCATCCCGGGCGCACCGATCAGCGGGCCGAGGACGCGCTTGATGATCTGGACGAGGGGCTGACCCTGCACCGCCCTGCCGACCGAGCGGAAGACCGGCAGACCAATGCAACCGCGCGTCTGCGCCGAGTGATCCGCTTGCGCGGCCAGGTCTGGGAACTTGACGCGGGCCTTCTGGCGCGGGTCCGTCTGCGGCAGCGCCCGGAATGAGGCTGTATCACGCCCCCGCTTCGCCCTTCGTGCGCAAGGTCATGGTGCTGCTGCACGAGGCGTGTGCCACCGACCGGGTAGAGATCGTCCCCGTGGCGGGCACGCCGCTTGATCCCGGCACCCTGCCGGTGGACCGCAACCCGCTGGGCAAGATCCCGGCACTGGAACGGCCTGACGGGCCGACGCTCTATGACAGCCGGGTGATCTGCCGCTATCTCGACGACCTGCTGGGTGCCGGTCTCTATCCCGCCGCGCCGCACCTTTGGGACACGCTGGTGCTGGAGGCGACGGCGGACGGGATCGCCGATGCCGCGGTGCTGATGCGCTACGAAGACCACGTCCGGCCGCCCGCCGCCCGTTCGTCCGAATGGGTCGAGGCGCAGTGGGCCAAGGTATCTCGCGCACTTGCGGCGATCGAGGGGCGCTGGCTGAGCCATCTGCGCGGGCCGCTGGACATGGGTCAGATCGGCCTTGGTTGTGCGCTGGGCTATCTGGATTTCCGTCATGCGGGGCGCGACTGGCAGGCCGCGCATCCGGCCCTGGCCGAATGGTGGGGTGCATTTTCCGCACGGCCGTCGATGAAGGCGACCGCCCCGGACATCTGAGACGCCGCGGCTTCCGCGACACAGTGTCCGATCATGCCCGAGAATCGCGCGCTGCGCGGCTTTGTCCGCTGGACGATCCCCGCCGGCTTGGCTAAAAACCCGCGCGTCGGGGCGTGGCTTGGTCACGGCCCTTTGGTCATATGGGCCGGGAACCTCCGGCCCGAAAGGGGAGAACAACACGTGTCCCAGGCAGACGATCACGCAGGCACCGGCGAAGGCACTCGGCGGGATTTCCTGTATTATGCAACGGCAGGTGCCGGTGCGGTGGCCACGGGTGCCGCCGTCTGGCCGCTGATCAACCAGATGAACCCCTCGGCAGACGTGCAGGCGCTGTCGTCGATCATGGTCGATGTGTCAGGGGTCGAGGTCGGAACTCAGCTTACGGTCAAGTGGCTGGGCAAGCCGGTCTTCATTCGCCGCCGCACGCCGCAAGAGATCGAGGCCGCCCGTGCGACCGCACTGACCGAGCTGCCCGATACCGCTTCGGAAAACGCCAACAAGCCGGGCACCGATGCCTCGGACCAGAACCGCACCCTGGACGAGGCGGGCGAATGGCTGGTGATGATGGGTGTGTGCACTCACTTGGGTTGCGTGCCGCTGGGCGATGGCGCTGGTGAATTCGGCGGCTGGTTCTGCCCCTGCCATGGTTCGCACTACGATACCGCCGGACGCATCCGCAAAGGGCCTGCGCCCAAGAACCTGCCGGTTCCGGTTGCGACCTTCTTCGACGAAACCACCATCAAGCTTGGGTAAGGATCACAGACATGGCCGGAATTCCGCACGACCATTACGAGCCCAAGACCGCCGGTGAGCGCTGGCTGCACAAGCGGCTGCCCATTGTCGGGCTCATGTACGACACCATCATGATCCCCACGCCCAAGAACCTGAACTGGATGTGGATCTGGGGCATCGTCCTGACCTTCTGTCTTGCCCTGCAGATCGTCACCGGGATCATTCTGGTGATGCATTACACGCCGCATGTCGATTACGCCTTTGCGTCGATCGAACACATCATGCGCAACGTGAACGGCGGCTACTTCATCCGCTACCTGCACATGAACGGCGCCTCGCTGTTCTTCTTCGCGGTCTATCTGCACATCTTCCGCGGCCTCTACTACGGCAGCTACAAGGCCCCGCGCGAGGTGACCTGGATCATCGGCATGCTGATCTACCTGCTGATGATGGGCACCGCCTTCATGGGCTATGTGCTGCCCTGGGGTCAGATGTCCTTCTGGGGCGCCACGGTGATCACCGGTCTGTTCGGGGCCATTCCCGGCATCGGCGAGCCGATCCAGACCTGGCTTCTGGGCGGTCCGGCGGTGGACAATGCCACGCTGAACCGCTTCTTCAGCCTGCACTACCTGCTGCCCTTCGTGATCGCGGCCCTGGTCGCGGTGCATATCTGGGCCTTCCACACCACTGGCAACAACAACCCCACGGGTGTCGAGGTCCGTCGTGGCAGCAAGGAAGAGGCCGAGCGCGACACCGTGCCGTTCTGGCCCTACTACGTCATCAAGGATCTGTTCGCGCTGGCGGTGATCCTGGCGGTGTTCTTCGCCATCGTCGGCTTCATGCCGAACTACCTGGGGCACCCCGACAACTACATCGAGGCCAACCCCCTGGCGACGCCCGCGCACATCGTGCCGGAATGGTACTTCCTGCCGTTCTACGCGATCCTGCGCGCCTTCACCGGGGACGTCTGGGTGGTAATCGCCGCCAACTGGCTGAGCTTCGGCATCATCGACGCCAAGTTCTTCGGCGTGCTGGCCATGTTCGGCGCGATCGCGGTCATGGCGCTGGCGCCGTGGCTGGATACCTCGTCGGTGCGCTCGGGCCGCTATCGCCCGATGTTCAAGTGGTGGTTCGCGCTGCTGGTGATCGACTTCATCGTCCTGATGTGGTGCGGCGCGATGCCGGCGGACGAGCCCTATGCCACGATCTCGCTGATCGCCTCGTCCTACTGGTTCGCCTACTTCCTGATCATCCTGCCGCTTCTGGGCGTGATCGAGAAGCCGCTGCCGCAGCCGGCGACCATCGAGGAAGACTTCAACGCCCACTACGGCCCCAAGGCCACTCCGGCCGAGTGAGAGGAAACAAATGATGTTCCGCAAGATCGCACTCACCGCCGTCTCGGCGCTGGTTCTCATGGTCGGGGCGGCCCATGCCGCCGGCGAACAGGGCCATGTCGAGGATGTGGCCTTCGCCCACGAAGGCCCGTTCGGCCGCTTCGATCAGTTCCAGCTGCAGCGCGGGCTTCAGGTCTATACCGAGGTCTGCTCTGCCTGCCACGGGCTGAAATACGTGCCGTTCCGCACCCTGTCGGACGAAGGCGGGCCTGGCCTGCCCGAAGATCAGGTTCGCGCCTATGCGGCCCAGTTCACGGTGACCGACAAGGAAACCGGAGAGGACCGTGCCGCGATTCCGACCGACCATTTCCCGGCCTCGGCGCTGGAAAATGCCCCGGACCTGTCGCTGATGGCGAAGGCGCGGGCCGGTTTCCACGGGCCCTATGGCACGGGCCTCAACCAGCTGTTCCGCGGCATGGGCGGGCCGGAATACATCTATTCGATCCTGACCGGCTATACTGGTGAGGAAAAGGAAGAGTTCGGCACGGTCTATTACGAGAACAAGGCCTTCCCCGGGGGCTGGATCGCGATGACCCCGCCGCTGTCGGACGACCAGGTGACCTATGCCGATGGCCACCCCGCCACGGTGCATCACATGGCCGAGGACGTCGCCTCGTTCCTCTACTGGGCGGCCGAACCCAAGCTGATGGACCGCAAGAATGCCGGTTTTGTCAGCGTGATCTTCCTGATCATCCTGTCCACCCTGCTGTATCTGACGAACAAGCGGTTGTGGGCCGGGGTCAAGGGCAGGAAGCAGGCCGCCTGAACCTGCTGAAGGTCGAAACGGGGAACCCCGCCTGCAGGGCGGGGTTCTTCATTTCGAACTGGCGGAAGGTGCCTTCCCTCATTCCCCGTGCAGCAAAAAGGGGCCCGGGCCCTGCCGACGCCCCAGATAGGCGGCCACCGCGGCGGGCGGATCGGCCAGCAAGCGGCCGGTATCGACCGGCGGATGGACCGTGCCATCCGCGATGAAGGCCGTCTTGCCGCCCAGTGCCAGCGCATCGGCGGGGTCATGCGTGACCATCAGGACCAGCGCGCCGGTCTCGTCCGCCACCTCGCGCACCAGGGCGAGCATTTCTGCGCGCAGCGCCGGGCCAAGCGCCGCGAAGGGTTCGTCCAGCATCAGGATGGGACGTGCACGCAGAAGGGCGCGGGCGAGCGCCGCCCGGCTGGCCTGCCCGCCCGAAAGCTGTGCCGGGCGGCGTGGCCCAAGGCCGGACAGGCCCGTGCGTTCCAGCGCCCTGTCGATCCGGCTGCGGTCCGCATCGGTCAGCCTGAGATCGGGGCGCAGGCCCAACCCCAGGTTCTGTGCCACTGTCAGGTGGGGGAACAGATTCTGATCCTGAAAAAGGATCGTCGTCGGGCGATCGCCTGGTGCGACGCCCGCAAGATCCTGCCCGTTCCACAGGATCCGCCCCGCGCTGGGTGCCAGGAAGCCAGCGATTGCGGCCAGCAGCGTGGATTTCCCAGCCCCCGAAGGCCCCATGACGGCGATCCTGGCCCCGGCCGGGGCGGACCAGTCTGCCAAAAGGCGGAAGTCACCCTGCGTCAGGATAAGGCGATCAAGGTGCAGCACGGCGGCCTCCGGCATCGAATGCCCAGAACAGGGCGAATGACAGGACGACAAGGATCAGCGAGGCGGATGCCGCTGCTTCGATCCTGTAGGCGCCGGTCAGCTGCTGCACCACGAGCGGCAGTGTGGCCTGCCTTTCCCCCGCGAACAGCGTGATCACGCCCAGGTCGCCCATCGAAAGGGCGGCTGCGATGCCCGCGCCGAACCCCAGGGGGCGTGCAAGGCGCGGCAGGATCAGCCAGCGCAGGCGAGGCCAGCCGTGCAAGCCCAGGCTGTCGGCAAGCCGTCCGTAGTCGGCGGCCAATGCCCGCGCCTCGGGTAGAAGGATTCGGTAAAGGAAGGGCACCGTCAGCGCTACATTGACCAGAACCGTCACCGGAAGAGCGACCTGCATCGGTGACACGAAGGGCCGCACGATCAGGAACAGCCCTGTGCCGAGGACCAGGCCAGAGGTCGCCAGCGGCAGGGTTGCCGCTGCCTCGACCAGCGGCGCAGGGCGGCGCGCCGCGGAAAGGGCCAGCGTCAGCGCGGTGGCCGTCGTGACAAGGGCCGAGACCAGCGCAACCGCAATCGACCGCCCCGCAGCTGGCAGGACGGCAGAGGGCAGATCGGTCAGCCCCGGAAGCCCCCGCAGGGCCACCGCGACAAGGGGCGCCACGAGAAACAGGGTGGCCAGCACCAAAACCGCGGCATCCAGCCCCCGTCGCCAGCCACGGGGTGCCTCCAGCGCCGCCTGCCGGTCAAGCCCGGTACCGAAGCCCGCCGGCGCGGCCACCAGAAAGGCCAGACCCGTTGCCAGCGCGCAGATCAAGACCTGCACGCCCGCCAGCCCCGCCGCGCGGGCCAGATCGAAATCGAAGCGCACCGCCTGATAGATCGCCAGCTCGATGGTGGTGGCGCGCGGGCCGCCGCCCAGGATCAGCACCACGGCAAAGCTGGTCAGGCAGATCACCAGGATCACCAGCGCCACGCCCGGCAGCACCTCGCGCAGCATCGGCACCTCCAGATGGCGGAAGGTCTGTGCCGGCCCGAAACCCAGCGATTGTGCCAGGCGGATGCGTTCTGCCGGAATCGACAGCCAGCCCTGCAGGATCATCCGGGTGGCGAGGGGAAGGTTCAGGAAGACATGGGCCAGAAGCACGCCGTGCAGCCCGTAGATCGACACCGGCGGCAGGCCAACGGATTGCAGGCCCATGTTCAGCATGCCCGCCCGTCCGAAAACGGCCAGCAGACCCAGCGCCGCCACCACCGCCGGCAACAGGAAGGGTGCACCCATCAGGGTGATCATCAGCCCGCGCCCCGGAAAGCGACGGCGGGCCAGCGCCCGGGCGACCGGGACGGCCAGAACAGTGGACAGCAGCGCCGAAAGCACGGCCTGAAGCACGGTGAAGCGGATCGCTGCCCAGTCCGCAGGGCCAAGCCCCATCCCGGACCCGCGGACTGCTACGGTGGCAAGGGGGGCAAGGACCAGCAGAAGCAGCCCGAGCGCCAGCCCTGCCGGCAGCAGCGTCACGGTCCACCTGCCCGCAGCAGTCATGCCGCAGGCCCCCCGCCCCTTTCCGCTCTCCACGGGGAGGAGGGAAGGCGCCCGGCCTTCCCCAACGGGCGCAAGGTCATTTCGCCAGCGCCGCAAGCCATTCCGCCAGCGCCGCATCGCGTGTGGACTGTGCCTCATCGGCGGGCAGAAGCAGCGATTTCGCCGGGCGGAAGCGGTCGAAGCCTTCGGGAAGCCCGCCGGCAGGTGTTACGGCGGGATACATCCAGTTGGTCTGCGGAATCGCGGCCTGGAAGCCCTCGGTCAGCATGAAGGCAAGGAAGCGGTCGGCCAGGTCGGGCTGGTCGGTCGCGGCCAGTTTCCCGGCGACCTCGATCTGCATGTAATGCCCCTCGTCGAACAGCGCGGCGGCCTTGGTGTCGTCGCCTTCCGCGATCAGGTGGTAGGCCGGGCTGGTGGTATAGGAAAGGACCATGTCGGCCTCGCCTTCCAGGAACAGTCCATAGGCTTCCGACCAGCCGGGGGTGACGGTGACGATGTTGTCGGCCATCGCCTGCCAGATCTCTTGCGCGCGGTCGCCGTGGGCAGCCTTGACCCACATCAGCAGGCCGAGGCCGGGGGTCGATGACCGCGGGTCCTGGATCACGATCTTCAGGTCGGATGCGGCCAGAGCGTCGAAGCTGTCGGGGGGGGCGGGCAGCTTCGCGCGGTCGTGGACGAAGGCGAACCAGCCCCAGTCGTAGGGAAGGAAGAACGGGTCGGCAAAGGGCACCGGCAGGTCGGTGGCCGGGGTCAGCCCATGCGGCGCGAAAAGGCCCGTTGCCGCAGCCGCGGCCGTCAGGTTGGTGTCGAGACCCAGCACGACATCGGCATCCGAGGCCGCCCCTTCCAGTTGCACCCGCGCAAGCAGCGCCGCGCCGTCGCCGGCGGGAACAAGGCGCAGGTCGCAGGCGCATTCGGCCTCGAACGCCTGTTCGATCGCTGGGCCGGGGCCCCATTCCGAGGTAAAGCTGTCGTAGGTGAGGACAGTCAGGACAGGCCTTTCCGCCAGCGCCGGAAAGGCGATGGTGACAAGGCCCGCAGCAAGGAGTTCGGTTTTCATCGGCTTCTCCATGTTGCGACGGAACGGTCGGGGATGGAGAAATCCATTCACCTTCCCTCCGCCGGTATGATCCGGTTCAGGTTCGACGGGTTCGCCTGCGCGTCTCAGCCCGTTGTCGGGCACCCCGAGGTAAGGCAGAGGATAGGCGAACCGGCAGCGGGTGCAAGGGGGCTTTATCCCCTGCGGGCCATGGCTTAAGGGGGAAGGGGTCTTGCAGGATGCCCCGACATGAGCCTGAACACCTTCGGACATCTTTTCCGCGTTACGACCTGGGGCGAAAGCCACGGGCCTGCCATCGGCTGCACGGTGGACGGCTGCCCCCCGGGCATCGCCCTGTCCGAGGCGGACATCCAGCCGTGGCTGGACCGGCGCAAGCCCGGCACCTCGAAGTTCACCACCCAGCGCAAGGAACCCGACGAGGTGCGCATCCTGTCGGGCGTGTTCGAGGGGCGGACGACCGGCACCCCGATCCAGCTGATGATCGAGAACACCGACCAGCGGTCGAAGGACTATGGCGAGATCGCGCAGAGCTTCCGCCCCGGTCACGCCGACATCACCTATCACCAGAAATACGGCATCCGGGACTATCGCGGCGGCGGGCGGTCCAGTGCGCGCGAGACCGCCAGCCGAGTGGCGGCGGGAGGCGTGGCGCGGGCGGTGCTGGCCGCGCTGGTGCCGGGGCTGCGGATCACCGGCTACATGGTGCAGATGGGCACGAAGACCATCGACCGCAGCCGGTTCGATGCCGCCGAGATCGAGCGCAACCCGTTCTGGGTGCCCGATGCCGTGGCTGCCGCCGAATGGGCCGAATATCTGGACGGGCTGCGCCTGTCGCACAACTCGGTCGGCGCGGTGATCGAGGTGGTGGCCGAAGGCGTGCCGCCGGGTCTGGGCGCGCCGCTTTATGGCAAGCTCGACAGCGACCTGGCGGCGGCGATGATGTCGATCAATGCGGTCAAGGGGGTAGAGATCGGCGAGGGCATGGCGGCCGCCGCCCTGACCGGGGTCGAGAACGCCGACGAGATCCGCATGGGGCCGGACGGCCCGGAATTCCTGTCGAACCATGCGGGCGGGATCCTGGGCGGCATCTCGACCGGCCAGCCGGTCGTCTGCCGGTTCGCGGTCAAGCCCACCTCTTCGATCCTGACCCCGCGCCGGACCATCACCGAGACCGGGTCAGAGACCGACCTGATCACCAAGGGCCGTCACGACCCCTGCGTGGGCATCCGCGCCGTGCCGGTGGGCGAGGCGATGATGGCCTGCGTGCTTCTGGACCACCTGCTGCTGGACCGGGGCCAGACCGGCGGGGTGCGCGGCCGGATCGGCTGACCGGCCTACCGCCCGCCAGGCTTGACCGAGGCGGTGACGTAGTTGCAGCTCAGGTCGCGGTCTGAAAGGTTCCAGCGCCAAGCCACCGGATTGAAGACCATCCCCTTTCGGTCGACCGGATCCAGCCCCGCCTTGCGGATCAGATCGTACAGTTCGTCGGGCGTGATGAACTTCCTCCAGTCATGCGTGCCCTTGGGCAGCCAGCGCATCACCCATTCGGCGCCGACGATGGCCATGACAAAGCTTTTAGGGTTGCGGTTCAGGGTGGAACAGATCATCAGCCCGCCGGGCTTCAGAAGCTGCTGGCAGGCCGTCAGATAAGACAGGGGGTCGGCCACATGCTCGACCACCTCCATGTTCAGCACCACGTCGAACCGTTCGCCTGCGGCTGCCAGATCCTCGGCCGTGGTATGGCGATAGTCGATCGTCAGGCCCGACTGTTCGGCGTGAAGCCGGGCTACCGGGATGTTCCGCGCCGCTGCATCCGCGCCCACCACCTCGGCCCCCAGCCGCGCCATGGGCTCTGACAGAAGCCCGCCGCCGCAGCCGATGTCCAGCAGCCGCAGGCCTGTGAATGGCAGCGACTGCGACAGGTCGCGCCCGAACTCTGCGGCGATCTGCGCGGTGATGTAGTCCAGCCGGCAGGGGTTCAGCATGTGCAGCGGCTTGAACTTGCCGTTCGGATCCCACCATTCGGCTGCCATCGCCTCGAACTTGGCCACTTCGCCCGGATCGACCGTCGTCACCGTCATTGCCGCCTCTGCGCCATTACCCAACCGATTGCCCTTCGACTCTGGGCCGTCATGGGGCTATATAGGTCATCAATGGATCAGAGATCAGGTCAAAAGCGCGCAGTCGAATTCCTCTATCCGCCGATCGACCCCTTCGATCAGCGGATGCTGGATGTTGGCGACGGTCACCGGATCTATGTCGAACAATGCGGCAGGCCGGACGGGATTCCGGTCATCGTGTTCCACGGCGGTCCGGGCGGGGGATGTTCGCCCGCCATGCGGCGTTATTTCGATCCCACCTTCTTCCGGGTCATCCTGTTCGACCAGCGCGGCTGCGGCCGGTCGCGGCCTCATGCCAGCGTGATCGCCAATACCACCTGGCATCTGATCGAGGATGTCGAAACCATCCGCCAGACCCTGGGTATCGACCGCGCTATTGCCTTTGGCGGAAGCTGGGGGGCAACGCTGGCGCTGATCTATGCGTTGACCCACCCCGATCGGGTCGCGCATCTTGTCCTGCGCGGTGTCTTCCTGATGACCCGGGCAGAGCTGAAATGGTTCTACGGCGGGGGGGCAGGGGCCTTCTTCCCGGAAATCTGGGGCCGCTTCGTCGCCGCCATCCCGCCGGCCGAGCGCGACAACCTGATCGCTGCCTATAATCGCCGCCTCTTTTCCGGCAACCTGATGGAGGAAACGCGCTTCGGCCGCATCTGGGCGAACTGGGAAAACGCGCTGGCCTCGATCCAGAATGACGGGCCGATGGGCGAAAGCCCGTCCGACTATGCCCGCGCCTTCGCGAGGCTGGAGAACCACTATTTCCACAACGGCGGCTTCCTGCAATGCGACGGCTGGATCCTGCGCGAACGCCGGCGGATCGAGCATATCCCCGCCACGATCATCCAGGGCCGCTACGACATGATCTGCCCGCCGGTTTCGGCGTGGCAACTGGCCGACGGCTGGGCGAGATGTGATCTGCGCATGATCCCGATGGCCGGCCACGCGCTGTCCGAACCTGGAATCAGCGAAGCGCTGGTCAGGGTGATGGACGGGTTGCGGCGGCGGTAGGGTCACCTGCCACAAGCATGTCCGTCGGTGCATATCATGCATTCCTGGCCAACTTGCCCCGACGAGCAGAAGCAGGCGCACGAGGTAGAACCGAACGTCCGTCCGGCCCTCCGCGACAAGGAAGGGAAGGCGCGGGCAGAGGGATTGGCAACCCGCAAGGATTTGGCCTGCGGATAGGGCAGATCGAACGTGGATTCCCGGAGCGCCTCAGGCCCGCTTGCCGACGACCGCGACACCCAGGGCTTCGAGCACCTTTGTCTCGATATGGGCGGCATCCAGACCGGCGATGCGATACATCGCTTCGGGGCTGGCCTGATCGATGAAGATGTCGGGCAGGACCAGGCTGCGGAACTTCAGCCCCCTGTCGAAGATGCCCGCCTCGGCCAGTGCCTGCGCCACATGGCTGCCGAAGCCGCCGATGGCGCCCTCTTCCACCGTGATCAGCGCCTCATGCTCGCGCGCCAGCCGCAGCACAAGGTCGAGGTCCAGGGGCTTGGCGAAGCGCGCATCCGCCACCGTCACCGACACCCCGCGCGCCGCCAGGGCCTCTGCCGCCTTCAGGCTCTCCGACAGGCGCGTCCCAAAGGACAGGATCGCCACCCGCGTCCCCTCGCGCAGCACACGGCCCCTGCCGATCTCCAGCGTCACGCCGCGCGCGGGCAGGTCCACCCCCACGCCTTCGCCCCGCGGATAGCGGAAGGCGATGGGCCCGGCGTCATGCGCCGCAGCGGTGGCGACCATGTGCACCAGTTCGGCCTCGTCGGCGGCCGCCATCACCACCATGCCCGGCAGGTTCGCAAGGAAAGCCACGTCGAAGGCCCCCGCATGGGTGGCCCCGTCCGCCCCCACCAGCCCCGCCCGGTCGATGGCAAAGCGCACCGGCAGCCGCTGGATCGCCACATCGTGCACGACCTGATCGTATCCGCGTTGCAGGAAGGTCGAATAGATCGCGCAGAAGGGTTTCATACCCCCCGCCGCCAGCCCTGCACTGAAGGTCACGGCATGCTGTTCGGCGATCCCCACGTCGAAGCACCGCCGCGGAAAGCGCGCGGCGAAGAGGTCCAGCCCCGTCCCGTCCGGCATGGCCGCCGTGACGGCCACGATCTTCTCGTCCCGCTCCGCCTCGGCCACCAGGCTTTGCGCAAAGACCTTGGTATAGCTGGGGGCATTCGAGGCCGCCTTGACCTGTACCCCGGTCAGCACGTCGAACTTGCCCGTCGCGTGCCCCTTGTCCCGCGCAGCCTCGGCCGGGGCATAGCCCTTGCCCTTCTTCGTCAGCACATGCAGCAGCACCGGCCCCGTGGCCCGCGCCTTCAGCGTCCGCAGCACCGGCAGAAGCTGGTCCAGGTCATGCCCGTCGATCGGCCCGACATACTCGAACCCCAAGGACTCAAACAGCGTTCCGCCCACGGCCATGCCCTTCAGCATGTCCTTGGCCCGCTTCGCGCCTTCCTGGAAGGGCGAGGGCAGCAGCCCCACGATTCCCTTCGCCACCTGCTTCAGGTCCTGCATCGGCGCGGTGGCGTACAGCCCGCTGAGATAGGCCGACAGCGCCCCCACGGGTGGGGCGATCGACATTTCGTTGTCGTTCAGGATCACGAACAGCCGCTTGCCCAGATGGCCCGCGTTGTTCATCGCCTCGAAGGCCATGCCCGCGCTCATCGCGCCGTCGCCGATCACGGCGATCGCGTCGCCGGGATCGCCGCCGAGATCGGCAGCCATGGCAAACCCCAGCGCCGCGCTGATCGAGGTCGAACTGTGCGCCGCCCCGAACGGGTCATAGGGCGACTCGCTGCGCTTGGTGAAACCGGACAGCCCGCCCTCCTGCCGCAGGGTGCGGATCCGGTCGCGCCGACCGGTCAGGATCTTGTGCGGATAGCACTGATGCCCGACATCCCAGATCAGCTTGTCACGCGGCGTGTCGAAGACGGCATGCAACGCCACCGTGAGCTCTACCACACCCAGCCCGGCGCCCAGATGGCCCCCCGTGACGCTGACGGCGGAAATCGTTTCGGCCCGCAGCTCGTCAGCAAGTTGCCGCAGCTCGCGGTCGGACAGCGCCTTCAGGTCCGATGGCAGCCTCACCCGGTCCAGAAGCGGGGTCTTGGGTCGGTCGGTCATGTGCCCTCCAAGGGCCGTTCAGGTGTCGCGCGCAATAACGAAGCGCGCGGCTGCGATCAAGTTGGCCGCGCGGTCGCCATAGGGGGCAAGGGCCGCCTCGGCCTCGGCCACCAGCGCCGCGGCCCGGGCCTGCGCCCCCTCCAGTCCCAGAAGCGAGACGAAGGTGGCCTTGCCTGCCGCTGCGTCCTTGTGCAACCGCTTGCCGGCCCTGGCTTCGTCACCGGTCACATCAAGGATGTCGTCGGCGATCTGGAAGGCCAGCCCCAGTGCAGCGGCATAACGGCGCAGCGGGGCGCGGTCGGCGCCGGCGATGACCGCGCCCGCCTCGGCTGAAAAGCCGATCAGCGCGCCGGTCTTGCCCGCCTGCAGGGCGGTGATCTCTTCCAGCGTCAGCGGCCGCCCTGCGGTTTCGGCCGCGATGTCCAGCGCCTGCCCCAGCACCATGCCGTCGATGCCCGAGGCCCGCGCCAGTCCCGAGACCAGTTCCATCCGCACCTCGGCCGACCCCAGCACCGGGTCGCACAGCAGTTCGAAAGCCAGCGTCTGCAAGGCATCGCCTGCCAGCACTGCCGTTGCCTCGTCCCATCTGCGGTGCACGGTCGGCTGGCCGCGCCGCAGGTCGTCGTCATCCATGCAGGGCAGGTCGTCATGCACCAGGCTGTAGGCATGCAGCGCCTCGATCGCCGCCGCCGCGCTGATCGCCCGTGCCTCGGGCAGGCCATGCAGCCGCGCCCCTTCCAGCACCAGAAAGCCGCGCAGCCGCTTGCCGCCCCGCACGGCATAGCGCATCGCATCGGTCACCGGCTGATCCGCGCGCCGTGCAAGGGCGGCCATCAGCCGTGCCTCGATCAGTGCGGCGTCGGCGGCCAGACGGTCCGGAAAGGTCACATCCCCTCCGCCGGGGTGGTGCCGACGGCGCGGCCTTCCTGCGCCCGGATCAGTTCGACCTTCTCCTCGGCCTCGGCCAGCTTCTTGGCGCAATGCGCCTTCAGGGCTGCCCCGCGTTCATACAGCGCGATCGACTGTTCCAGCGGCACCTCGCCGCGTTCCAGGGCCCCCACCACCTGTTCCAGCGCGGCCATCGCCTCTTCGAAGGTCATCGCGTCGATCGGTTTGTCGGTCATCGGCCCCGTTCCTCCAGCACTGCGACATGCGCGGCCACCGAGGCCGCCAGCGCATCCAGATCATAGCCGCCCTCCAGTGTCGAGACCACCCGCCCCCCGGCGAAATCGCACAGACGGTCGGTCAGCCAGCGGAAATCCTCGGCCTGCCATTCCAGCCCGGCCAGGGGGTCGTCGGCGTGGGCGTCGAAGCCGGCCGAGATCAGCAACAGTTCGGGTTTCCACGCGGACAGGGCCGGGAAGACCACCTGTTCATAGACCTCGCGCATCGCGGCCCCGCCCGTACCTTCGCGCAGGGGCAGGTTCAGCACCTGCCCGTGCGCGCCCCGTTCTTCGGGCCGCCCGGTCCCCGGATAAAGCGGCATCTGGTGGGAACTGACGAACAGACACCGCCCCTCGTCCCACAGAAGATCCTGTGTCCCGTTGCCGTGGTGCACGTCGAAATCCACGATGGCGACCCGGGAAAGGCCGTGATGATCCAGCGCCCGCTTCGCCCCGATGGCCGCCGTACCGAACAGGCAGAAGCCCATGGCCGTTTCACGTTCGGCATGATGGCCGGGGGGGCGCCCGGCCACGAAGGCCGTCTTGGACTGGCCCGCCAGCACCGCATCCACCGCGGCGCAGATTCCGCCTATCGCTCGCATCGCCGCCTGAAAGGATCCCGGCGATAGGAAGGTATCGCCGTCAAGCTGGGTCCAGCCCGCTTTCGGAACAGCCGCCTGCACACGTGCCAGATAGCGGGCGGGATGGCAGCGCAGCACGTCGGAGGCATCGGCAACCGGGCAGGGCCATCGTTCGACCGCCAGCCCGGCAAGGCCACGCTCTACCGCCGCCAGGCGATCGACGCGTTCCGGATGGCCTGGGGGTGTCATGTGGGCCTGACAGTCGGGATGCGAATAGATGCGGCAGGTCATGGGTGTCCTTTCTCTGGCAGCATGGCAGTCTTTCGCATGCCGGGACGCATTTTCGGGAAATTTTCGTGATTTGACACATGTCAACGACTCGTGCGGAAAATTGCGTAACATATTCGCATGTCAGATTGGTTGACGTGTCTGTGGCGCAAGTCACATCAAGGGAGAGTGGAAATGTCTGATCGTGGAAATGGGACCATGGCTCGTCTTGCGTTGGGGGTGGCCGTTGTCGCCCTTGTGGGGACCGCCGCCTTCGTGATGCCGCAGTGGAACAGCGGCCTTGTTTCTGCCGCCTGGGCCGAGGATGACGGCGAAGGCAAGGGTCAGGGTGGCCCGGGCGACAGCGGCAACCATGGCGATGGCCAGAAGGGGCAGGACAACCGCGGTCAGGGCCAGGGCCAGGGCGGGCCCAGCAGCGATTCGGATGGTCAGGGCCCGCAGGCGGGCGGACCGGCGGGCACCGGTGGCGGCAAGCCCGTGTGGGCGCAAGAAGGGATCCCGGAAGTTGAACTGGGTCGGCTGAACGTCGCCAGATCGCCCGCAAAGGTTCTGGATCGCGCCTATGCCGAGGCGGTGGCCTCGCTGACGCCGGAGATGATCGCCTTCTATAACCTTTCCGTCGACGACATCATCGAAGAGTTGACGTTCAACTTCGACAATGTCGCCTATATCGACTCGCCCCTTCAGAACCTCGCCCTGCTGAAGGATGCCCTGGACGGCACGTCGGTCCTGGCATCGAAAGGCGTCAGCACGGACAATGACGTTCTGATGGCGGTCTTCCTGGCTGTGGCCGCCGACAAGGAGGGCGAGGGCATCACCGCCGATACGGTGATTGCGGTCACGACCATCCTGGGCACCCCGATCGAAGGGGATGCAGCTGCGGATCTGGCCGAACTTGCCGAATCCATCCGCCTTGCCGTTGTTGCCGGTCACAACAGCTGAGTGGCAGGATTGCAACGGGTAGGATCATTGGCTCCGACCGCCCTTGGCGGGCGGAGCTTTTCATGCGAAAAGCTGCATATGTCGCGTGCTTTGCGGGGTCAGGTGCCAGGATGAAAATGGAACGGACGACGTCGCCATCCACCCGAATTCTTCTTGCGGCGGGTTTGGCCGGTTTTGCGCTGGGCGCGCTGGCGCCTGTCGGGGCGCAGAATGGTGCGGCTTGGGCGCAAGAAGACGGCGGGCACGAGGACGGTGGTCATGAAGACGGTGGGCACGAAGGGGGCGGCCACGGAGGGGGCGGCAAGGGCCATGGCGGCAAGCCTGTTCCCCCGCCCGAGGAGGTGCCGCTGATCCAGTCGGGCGAGAACGCTGCGGCCCAGCCTGTCGCAGCCGGCCCCTTCGGCCCTGGCAGCTATTTCCGTTTCGAACTGGGCGCGGCCCGGGGCAGTGCCGGCGATGCCAACTGGCTGCCGCCCGGGTTTGAAGGTGGGGAAGAGGGGGATCCACAGGTCTTCTTCGACCTTGACATCGACAACGCTGCCATGGGCGCCATCGCCATCGGCCGGTCCTACGGCAACGGCTGGCGCGGCGAGGTGGCGCTGAACATCTTCGGCAGGGCCGATTTCGCCGGACCCTGGACCTACACGGTCCCCGAGACAGACGGGCCCCATGCCGACATGGAAGGCTCGGTCCGCTCGCTCGCGCTGATGGCGAACGGCTATTATGATTTCGACAATTTCGGCGGCGGCGTGACGCCCTTCGTGACGGCGGGCCTTGGCCTTGCGCGCAACACGATGGGCCAGTGGACGCGGATCAACCCCGCAGAAGACAGTGTGCGCCGCAGCTTCGAAAGCGGAAGCGACAGCGGGCTTGCCTGGTCCATCGGTGCGGGCGTGGCAGTGGATGTCGGCCCGGTGCTGGGGTCTGCCCCGGCAAAGCTGGAACTGGCCTGGCGCTATTTCGACCTGGGTTCGGTTACGGGCGGGGCAGAGCCGCTTGAGGGTGGCCCGGGGCAGGGCGGCACTCCGGTCGAGGCGTTGAACTTCGACCTGACAGAACAGGTGATTTCGGTCGGCCTGCGCATTCCGTTCTGACGCAGCCCTTCAGGAAGAGAGGGGGGGAGGCCCCCCTCAATCCGGCTGCAGCATGTAACCTTCCCCGCGCACCGTCTGAAGATAGCGCGGCGCCTTCGGGTCGTCCTCGATCTTGCGGCGCAGGCGGGTGATCTGCACATCGACCGCCCGTTCCTGGGCAGCATCGCCGCGCGCGGCTTCGCTGACCAGCTTGTCGCGGCTGAGGGGAACGCCGGGCTGGGCGGCGAAGATGCGCATCAGCGCCGCCTCGGTCGCGGTCAGGCGCACCGGGGTTTCGCCGCGCCACAGCTCTCCCCGGTCGACGTCATAGCGCACAGATCCCAGCTGCAGCACCTGCCGCACGGGCTCTGCGGGTTTCACCTGGGGCACCCGGCGCAGGATGGCGTTGATCCGCAACAGCAATTCCTTCGGCTCGAAGGGCTTGACCAGGTAATCGTCTGCCCCGGCCTCCAGCCCCTCGATCCGGTTCGCGGTCTCGCCGCGCGCGGTCAGCAGCAGGATCGGCGTCGTGATCTTTCTGCGCAGATCGCGTGTCAGCGACACGCCGTCCTCTCCCGGCATCATGACGTCCATCACGATCAGGTCGAATTCCAGACCCGCCAGAATGCGCCGCGCCTGGGCTGCGTCCTTTGCGACTGAAACAAGAAATCCGTTCCGAATCAGGAATTTCTGCAACAGGCCCCGGATGCGTTCATCGTCATCGACGATCAGAAGATGCGCGTCCGCCGTCATCAGCCGCCCTCCTTCAGGCGGTTGTACTGCCGCCGCATCTCGGGATCCATCATCGCCTCCAGCACCTGCCGGAAGCCGGCCACCGCCGCCGGCCCTGCCGCGCGATAGGCGGCCCGCATCCGTGCCCGCTGGGCGTCGGACAGCTCGCGTTCCAGGGCGACGCCTTTCTCGGTCAGAAACAGATGCCGCTCGCGTGCGTCGGTCTTGCCCTTCTCGCTGCGGACAAGGCCATCGTCGATCAGCGTCCGCAACACGCGGTTCAACGACTGTTTCGTAACCCCCAGAATCGACAAGAGATTGGAAACCGTCGTTCCCGGCGAGCGGTGGATGAAATGGATCGCGCGATGGTGCGCCCGGCCATAATTCATGCCCTCGAGGATCCGGTCCGGGTCGGCCGTGAAACCGCGATAGGCGAAGAACATCGCCTCGATCCCCTTCCGCAACTGTTCGTCGGTCAGATACAGCAGGTTTTCCCCGCCGGGTGCATCGGCCATCGTGCGTCTCCTTCGTTCCGAATTTACGTCAGCCTTGTTGACTTTCCAAGTATCAACCCGTAACTCTGCCCCGATTTCGCGCAAGAATCTGTCCGAAGCGGACCTTTCAGGCGCAACTTTCGCAAAACCGGAGGCGGAAATGGCAGGCTACGACGATCGCGACGGGTTCATCTGGATGGACGGCAAGCTGGTGGAATGGCGTTCCGCCAAGGTCCACATCCTGACGCACGCGCTGCACTATGCGTCGTCGGTATTCGAAGGCGAACGTTGCTACAACGGCAAGATCTTCAAGGGACACGAACATTCGCTGCGCCTGCTCAAGTCGGGCGAGCTTCTCGACATGCCGATTCCGTGGACCGCCGAACAGATCGACGCCGCCAAGGAAGAGGTGCTGAAGGCAAACGGTCTGACCGATGCCTATGTGCGCGCCGTTGCCTTCCGCGGCGCGGGCGAGGAGATGGGCGTCGCCAGCCTGGGCAACCCGGTGCGTCTGGCCATCGCCTGCTGGTCCTGGGGTGCCTATTACGGCGACGCCAAGATGAAGGGTGCGAAACTGGACATCGCCAAATGGAAGCGACCCTCGCCCGAAACCATTCCTACCGCAGCCAAGGCTGCCGGCCTTTACATGATCTGCACCATGTCCAAGCACGCCGCCATGGCCAAGGGCTGCTCGGACGCGCTGTTCTTCGACTATCGCGGCTATGTGGCCGAGGCGACCGGGGCCAACATCTTCTTTGTCAGGGATGGCGAGGTGCACACGCCGCTGCCTGACTGCATCCTGAACGGCATCACCCGCCAGACGGTGATCGGCATGCTGCGCGACATGCAGATCAAGGTCCATGAGCGCCACATCCTGCCCGAGGAACTGGCGACCTTCGAGCAGTGCTGGCTGACCGGCACTGCGGCCGAGGTCACACCCGTCGGCCAGATCGGCGAGCATACCTTCGAGGTGGGCGACATCACCCGGCGCGTCGCCACCGAATACGAGAAACTGGTGCGTTCCTGATATCAGGGCACTGGCCGAACGACACCGGGCACTGCAGTCCGGTGTCGTCCGACTTGCCGTCTGTCCGAGGAGCCGGCAGTTGAAATGGGGCGATCAGGCCGTCCGCCCCCTTGCGATGCGCAGGAATTGCGCCACGCGCGCGGCACCTGCGCCCGACCGCGGGCGATGCCAGGTTTCACGCGGGCTTCGTGCCAGTCTCAGGAAATGCTTCACCCGGGCGCCGGTGCTGGCCTTGCGATGATCTGCAAGATGCTTGGACATGCTGGGTCTCCTTTCCGGTGGAACGTCACCCTAGCACGATTCGCCGCCCGGCCCCACCCGGTCGTCCTGCGCCTGCGAAAGCCTGCCCAGCGCCCAGGCGGCGGCCTCGGAAACCGCCGGATCGGCCTCGTCAAGCCTTGCCCGTGCCAGGGGGATCAGCGACGCCATGCCGGAATTGCCGACCGCATACATCACGTTGCGCAGGAAGCGGTTCCGTCCGATCCGCTTGATCGGGCTTCCGGCAAAGCGCGCCCGAAATCCCGCATCGTCCAGCGCCGCCAGGTCCGCCAGTTCCGGCAACCCGACCCTGGGCTGATATCCCATGTCCTTCGCGGCAACTGCGAACTTGTTCCAGGGACAGACGGCCAGACAGTCGTCGCAGCCGTAGATCCGGTTGCCCATCAGAGGGCGCAACTCAGGCTCCACCGGCCCGTTGTGTTCGATGGTGAGGTAGGAAATGCAGCGCCGCGCATCCAGCTGATAAGGCGCCGGGAAGGCGCGGGTCGGGCAGATGTCCAGACAGGCCGTGCAGCTGCCGCAATGGCTGGTCTCGGGCGCATCCGGCTCCAGCTCCAGCGTGGTGAAGATTGCGCCGAGGAACACCCAGTTGCCCAGATCGCGGCCCAGAAGGTTGGTATGCTTGCCCTGCCAGCCCAGCCCCGCCGCCTGCGCCAGCGGCTTTTCCATCACCGGCGCGGTATCCACGAAAACCTTGATCTCGCCGCCGCCCTGATCGATCAGCCAGCGGCCCAGCCGTTTCAGCCGCCGCTTGACCAGGTCGTGGTAATCCTTGCCCTGCGCGTAGGCGCTGACCACCCCGCAGTCCCGCTGCGCGAGCCCTGCCATAGGGTCGCCCACCGGGGTGTAGGCCTCGGCCAGCATGATGACCGACCGCGCCTCGGGCCACAGCGCGGCCGGGTTGCCCCGCCACTCTTCGCGCCCGGCCATCCAGGCCATCTGCCCGTGCCGGCCAGCCGCCAGAAAGGCCCGCAACCGACCCGCCGCCTCGGGCACTGCATCCGGCCGACAGATCCCGCAGGCGGCGAAACCCTCTTCGCGGGCCCGATCCTTCAGGCGATCCTTCAAGTCCATCTTCCGACCGAACCTGTCCCGCAGGCGGGCCGGCGGGTGCAAGCCGCCCGAAATGCGGGCCTAGAAATCCAGATCGGCATAGTGCGGCGCCGGCGGGAAGCCCGAGATCTGGTCGGCCAGAAGCGGCCGGAACGCCGGCCGCGACTTGATCTTGGCATACCAGTCCTTCAGCACCGCGTGCCGGTTCCAGTCCACATCGCTGATGTAGTCCAGGCAGCTAAGATGCGCGGCTGCGGTGAAATCGGCCAGCGTCATCGCATCGCCTGCCAGCCAGCGGCGCTGATCGAGAAGCCAGGCCATGTAATCCAGGTGATACTTGATGCGGGTTGCCCCCATCTTGACGTTCCGCGAATCAGGATAGCCCTGGCCACTGACCTTCTTGTTCACCCTCTCGTACAGAAGTTTCGAGGTCACTTCGTTGTGGAACTTGTCGTCGAACCAGGCGCAGAGACGACGCACCTCGAAACGCGCATCGGCGCTGCGCGGCATAAGGGGCGGTTCGGGCACGGTTTCCTCGATGAACTCGCAGATCGCCTGGCTTTCGCTCATCGTCCGTCCGCCCAGTTTCAGGATCGGCACCTTTCCGGCCGGATTGCGGCGCAGGAAATCGGGCGAAGGTTCCCAGTAGCGTTCTTCGACCAGTTCCACCTCGATCTTCTTTTCCGCAAGCGTCAGGCGCACCTTGCGGCAGAACGGCGACAGGGGAACATGATACAGGCGTGCGCTGGGACGGTTCATCTTGCGGCGGCCTCCGGTCTGGCATCCTCATTGCCGCGCCGTGCGGGGGAATTCAATCCCTCCACGGGATCAGTCCTCGAAACAGGCGGAGCGCCCGTCCGCCCTGATCGTCTCGGCGCCCGAGATGATGCTGCGAGTGCGGTTGCGGACGAAATTCGACGGGTTGGCGGCATCGCGCTGCTTCGGATCGGGCAGGATCGCGGCCAGCCGGGCAGCCTGCAGCGCGGTCAGGTCTTTCGCGTCCACGCCAAAGTAATGGCGCGCCGCCGCCTGCACGCCGAAGACGCCCTCATCGAATTCGGCAACGTTCAGATAGACCTCCAGGATGCGCTGCTTGGACCATACCAGCTCAACCACCGGGGTCAGCACCGCCTCCAGCGCCTTGCGCGCGTAAGTCCGCCCATGCCAGAGGAAGACGTTCTTCACCACCTGCTGGCTGATCGTGCTGGCCCCCCGGTTGCTGCCCGCCGCGATGGCCTTGCGCAGCTCGGCCATGTCGAAACCCCAGTGGTTGCAGAAATTCGCATCCTCTGCCGCCACCGCTGACCGGGCCATGACCGGGGCGATCTCGTCCCAGGATACCCATTCCTTCTCGATCCCGCCCAGCCGCCAGGCCTCGCTCAGCTGGTAAAGGTTGATGGGCGGCGGGACAAAGCTGAACAGCAGGATCAGAACGGCATAGAAGGCCGCAACCCCGCCGATGATCCGCCCCACCCAGCGCGCCACGCGCCGCCAGGGCCGCGGCCTTTCCGGCGCCGTCCCGGCCCCCGGCTTGCGCTTGCGTGGCGCAGGCTTCGGCCTTTCGGCCGGCTTCTCGGTCACGTCCTCGGTCATGGCGCCCTTAGATGCAGGCAGGCGATCCCCGTCAAGAGTGGCTCACGTCCGGCCGCCGCCCAACTGGTCCTGCTTCTGCAGGGGCGCGATCTTCTGTTCTAGGAAAGCCTTCAACTGGGCCTCTGCCTCGTGACTCAGCGACGTGTGGATCACCCGGCCTTTCTCGCGGAAGGGTTCCAGCCGTTCGATCACCTTGTCGGTGGTGATCTTGCGCACCAGCATGCCGACCGCGGCCCCACCCTTGTCCAGGCTCTGGCCCACCTCGCGCAGGAAGTCGTCATCGATCCCCAGGTCGGTGAACTTGCCGACCAGTGCACCTGCCCCGGCGCCCACCGCGGCGCCGACCACGGGGTTCAGGAACAGCAGTCCGATCAGAGTACCCCAGAGCCCCCCGCCGATTGCCCCTCCGGTCACCAGATCAGTGGACTGATGCAGATCGACCTTGCCATTTTCGTCACGGGTGACGACGACCACATCCTCCATCTCGACCAGGTGTTCCTTCTGAAGCAGGACCAAGGCTTCGGCTGCCGCAAAGGCTGTGGCTTCGTCCGGGAAGGCAACGATGATCAGGTCCGACATGAGGGGGGCTCCACGCAAAGGGCCGCCGCGGAATGCGACGGCCCTTTCTAGCACGTCAGGACAGCGGTTGCCTATTCCGCCGGAACTTTCGCCACTTCGTCGGACAGCGGATAGGGCAGGCGGCTGACCATTTCCTTCGGGCAGACCTGCAGGAAGTTCTGCCGCTCGCGGTCCCAGTTGGACAGGATGCGTCCGGCGATCCGGCTGCCGGTTTCCTCCAGATGACGGGCGATCAGGCCCTTCAGCTGCATCTCCCAGTGCGGATGACCCACGGCGCAGGTCAGGATGGATTCCAGGTTCATGAAATCCTCGGCCACGCCCTCGGGGTCATAGACATAGGCCATGCCCCCGGTCATCCCCGCGCCGAAGTTAGCGCCGATCCGTCCAAGGATCACCGCCACCCCGCCGGTCATGTATTCGCAGCCGTTCGAGCCGCAGCCTTCGACCACGACGCTTGCGCCGGAATTGCGCACCGCGAACCTCTCCCCGGCCCGACCGCTGGCAAACAGGAACCCGTCCGTCGCGCCATACAGCACGGTGTTGCCGATGATCGTGTTCTCTTCGGCCTTCAAGGGCGAGGCCATCGGCGGCCGCACGGTGATCGTGCCGCCCGACAGGCCCTTGCCGACATAGTCGTTGGCATCGCCCTGCACTTCCAGCTTGAGGCCCCGCACCGCGAAGGCCCCCAGCGACTGGCCGCAGGATCCGGTCAGCTTCACCGTCAGGTGGTCTGGCTGCAGCGCGTTCCGCATCCCGAACTTCTTGACGATGTGGCTCGAGGCCCGCGTGCCGATGGTCCGATGCGTGTTCCGCACCGCGTAGGACAGCTGCATCTTCTCGCCGTCCTCGAAGAACCGCGCACCGTCGCGGATGATCTCGGCATCCAGCGTGTCGGGCACCGCATTGCGCGGCTTCGACCGGTCATAGGTGATCGACCGCGACCCATCGACAGTGATCAGAAGCGGGTTCAGGTCAAGGTCATCGAGGTTCGCCGCCCCGCGCGACACCTGCGTCAGCAGATCGGCCCGGCCGATGATCTCGTCCATCGACCGCGCGCCGATGGAGGCGAGGATCTCCCGCACTTCCTGGGCGTAGAAGGTGATCAGGTTCACCACCTTGTCCGCCGTGCCGGTGAACTTGGCGCGCAGGCGTTCGTCCTGCGTGCAGACGCCCACCGGGCAGGTGTTCGACTGGCACTGGCGCACCATGATGCAGCCCATGGCGATCAGCGCCGCGGTGCCGATGCCGTATTCCTCGGCCCCCATCATCGCCGCCATCACGATGTCGCGCCCCGTGCGCAGCCCGCCGTCCGTGCGCAGCGTCACCCGCTCGCGCAGGTTGTTCATCGCCAGCACCTGATGCGCCTCGGTGAGACCCATCTCCCAGGGCAGGCCGGCATACTTGATGCTGGTCGCAGGGCTGGCCCCCGTGCCGCCGTTGTGGCCGGAAATCAGGATCACATCCGCCTTGGCCTTGGCCACGCCTGCCGCGATGGTGCCCACGCCGGACGACGACACCAGCTTCACGCAGACCTTGGCGCGCGGGTTGATCTGCTTCAGGTCGTAGATCAGCTGCGCCAGGTCCTCGATCGAATAGATGTCGTGGTGCGGCGGCGGGCTGATCAGCGTCACCCCCGGCGTCGAATGGCGCAGGCGAGCGATCAGCGCCGTGACCTTCATCCCCGGCAGCTGGCCGCCCTCGCCGGGCTTCGCCCCTTGCGCGACCTTGATCTCCAGCTCCTCGCAGGCGTTCAGGTATTCCGCCGTCACGCCGAACCGGCCCGAGGCGACCTGCTTGATCTTGGCGGAAGGATTGTCCCCGTTCGGCTCCGGCACGAAATGCGCCGGGTCCTCGCCACCCTCGCCGCTGTCGGACTTCGCCCCGATCCGGTTCATCGCCACGTTCAGCGTCTTGTGCGCTTCGGGCGACAGCGCCCCCAGCGACATGCCCGGCGTCACGAACCGCTTGCGGATCGAGGTGATCGACTCCACCTCCTCGATCGGCACCGGCTTGCCCAGCGGCTTGATGTCCAGCAGGTCGCGCAGATGGATCGGCGGGTTGGCCCGCATCGCCGCGCTGTACTGCTTCCAGATGTCATAGGACGCCCGGTCGCAGGCCGATTGCAGCATGTGCATGGTCTGCGCTTCCCAAGCGTGCTTTTCGCCCGACCGCCGCGCCTTGTAGAAGCCGCCGATGGGCAGCACGTCCGCCCCACCCAGCCAGCCCTTGCGGTGCACCTCTTCCAGCTTCTGCTCGATCCCGGTCAGGCCGATGCCCGAAATGCGCGATTGCATGCCGGGGAAATATTCCGCCACCATGGCGCGGGACAGGCCCACCGCCTCGAAGTTCAGACCGCCGCGATAGCTGGAGACCACGCTGATCCCCATCTTCGACATGATCTTCAGAAGGCCCGCGTCGATGGCGTCGCGATAGCGGCGCATGGCATCGGTCAGCGTGCCTTCGATAAGGCCGCGCTCGATGCGGTCGGCGATGCTGTCCTGCGCGAGGTAGGGGTTCACCGTGGTCGCGCCGCAGCCGATGAGAACCGCAAAGTAATGCGGGTCGATGCATTCGGCAGACCGCACGTTGACCGAACAGAAGGTCCGCAGACCCTTGCGCGTCAGCCAGCTGTGCACCGCCGAGGTGGCAAGGATCATCGGCATCCCCACCTTTTCCGGCCCCTGATGTTCGTCCGTCAGCACCAGCTGCGCCGCGCCACTGCGCACGGCATCCTCGGCCTCGGCGCGGATGCGTTCCAGACCCTGCCGCAGGTCGTCGAGCCCCTCGCCCACCGGGAAGGTGCAGTCGATGAAGGCCACCTGATCGCCAAAGCGTTCGACCATCACCTCGAATTCGCGGTTGGCGATGAAGGGGCTTTCCAGCACCAGGATCTCGGTCTGGCTGGACGATTCATCCAGCACGTTCTTCAGGTTGCCGAAGCGGGTCTTCAGGCTCATCACCCGCCCCTCGCGCAAGCTGTCGATTGGCGGGTTCGTCACCTGGCTGAAGTTCTGGCGGAAGTAATGGCTCAGCGGCCGATACTGCGCCGACAGGACTGCCGGCGGCGTGTCGTCTCCCATCGAGGCGACCATTTCCTTGCCGTCCTCGGCCATCGGCGCCAGGACCTGCTCCAGCTCCTCGACCGTGAATCCCGCCGCGATCTGCCGCTTGCGCAGTTCGGCGCCCGTGTAGGTCTGCGTCTCGGGCACGTCGCGCAGAAGGCTGTTCAGATCGATGACCTTCTCGATCCACTCGCCATAGGGTTGGGCGGCGGCAAGTTTGTCCTTGATCTCGGTGTCGTGGTAGAGCTTGCCCTCCACCATATCCACCGCGATCATCTGCCCCGGCCCAAGCGCACCCTTCTCGCGCACGGTGGATTCATCGACCGGCACCATCCCGGCCTCCGACCCGGCGATCAGCATCCCGTCGCCCGTCACCACATAGCGCATCGGGCGCAACCCGTTGCGGTCCAGCCCCCCGCAGACCCAGCGCCCGTCGGTCATCGCCAGCGCCGCCGGGCCGTCCCACGGCTCCATCACCGAGTTGCAGTAGGAATACATGTCCGCCCAGGCCTTGGGCATGTTCACCGTCTGCTTTGACCAGGCCTCGGGCACCAGCATGGTCTTGGCCATCGGCGCCGACCGGCCCGACCGCACCAGCACCTCGAACACCGCGTCCAGCGCGCCCGAGTCGCTCGTCCCACCCGGGATGATCGGCTTGATGTCCTCGGCCGCCTCGCCGAAGTTGTTGCTGGCCATGCGGATCTCATGGCTCTTCATCCAGTTGACGTTGCCCTTCAGCGTGTTGATCTCGCCGTTGTGGGCGAGCATGCGGAAGGGCTGCGCCAGCCACCATTGCGGGAAGGTGTTGGTGCTGTAGCGCTGATGATAGATCGCGAAGGCGGACTCAAACCGCTCGTCCAGCAGGTCGGGGTAGAAGGTCGAGACCTGCTCGGCCAGCATCATCCCCTTGTAGATGATCGACCGGCAGGACAGGCTGCACAGGTAAAGCCCGGCGATCCCCGCCGCCGTCGCCGCCTTCTCGATCCGGCGGCGGATGATGTAAAGCTCGCGCTCGAACTGTTCCTGGTCAATGTCCTTCTCGCAGCGGATCAGGATCTGCTCGATCTCGGGGCGCGTCGCATTGGCCTTTTCGCCCAGCACGGACACATCCACCGGCACATGCCGCCAGCCATAGATGTAATGCCCCATGCGCAGAACCTCGGTCTCCACGATGGTCCGGCAGCGTTCCTGAGCGCCGAAATCGGTGCGCGGCAGGAAGACCTGGCCCACGGCGATCAGCTTGTTCACATCGGGCTCATGCCCGGTGCGGCGCACCACGTCGTAGAAGAACTTCACCGGGATCTGCACATGGATCCCCGCGCCGTCGCCGGTCTTGCCGTCGGCGTCCACCGCGCCCCGGTGCCAGACCGCCTTCAGCGCGTTGATGCCGTTCTCCACCACCTTGCGGCTCGGCTTGCCGCTGATCGACACGACCAGCCCCACCCCGCAGGAGGAATGTTCGTCTTCGGCCCGGTAAAGCCCGTTCGCATCCAGCCAGGCGCGCTTTTCCTCTTCGGCCCTTACCCAGGCGGCATCATATTTGGTCATGGCTCACTCCTCAAAGCTCGCTGGCAGGATTTCGTTGGTCGCGGGGCCGGCGTCGGCCGTCAGCGCGTCACAGTCGTATTTCGGCTGGCGGGCCAGAAATCCTTCCTCGCCCGGAAAGACGAATTCGACGGGCGAGCCGTCGATCGGCCGCCAGATGCCGTCGCCCAGGTCGGTCTCGCCCGGCCCGGCGAAGAACAGGCGCCATTCGGGGTGCAGGAATTCGTTCCCCCGCGACTGGCGCAGCATCCGGCCCGAACGATCGTATTCGGTGAACTGCACCTCGGTCTCGGACAGGGTGATCCCGTCGATCACCACAGTCCGTCCGGTCAGCCGGTCGTACCCGGTGGCCCGGCTGCCGGCGCCGTCGGCGCGCGAGAGGGTGAAGTCCCAGGTATCCATGCCTTCCGCCAGAAGTTCCGAAAAGCTGGCCGGGTCGGCGGGCGCCGGGTCCAGCACCTGACGCACCGGGTCATAGCTTTCCACCCATTGCGCCTCGTAGTCGATGCGCGAATGGAAGAAGGGACCTTCCTGATCGAGGTCCACTCGCCATTGGTCGCCGGGCGCATCCCCGCTGCACCGGTAATAGTGCGACACGCGGCAGGCCTTGGACTGCACGGTCATGAAGGCCTGACAGCCTTCGGGGGGCGTCCAGGTTCCGGCCAGCGCGGCGGTGGCCGGGACGGTCAGACAGGCAAGGATCAGAAACTTCCGCATCGCCGGTTCACCCTGGATCAGGTCAGATACCCTGACGTTCAGGTCTTCCTGCATCCACTGCGCACAAAGACAAAGGGAAGATGTCAGGAAGACGGGAAAAAGGATCACTCCGCAGCCATGGCTCCGGTCTGGTTCAGATAGGAAAGGATCGCCTCGGCCGCCTCGCGCCCGTCGCGGATCGCCCAGACGACCAGGCTTGCGCCCCGGACGATGTCGCCCGCGGCATAGACACCGGGCAGGCTGGTTTCATGGGTGCGAAAATCGGCCTTGATCGTGCCCCAACGGGTGACCTTCAGCTCCGGCACGCCCCAGAGGGTCGGCAGATCCTCGGGCTCGAAGCCCAGCGCCTGGATCACCAGGTCGGCGGGTTCGACATAGTCGGCGCCTTCGATGACCTCGGGCATCTGGCGGCCGGTGGCGTCCGGCGCGCCAAGGCGCATCTTCTGCACGATCACGCCTTCGACCTCCGTGCCGCCGGTAAAGCCCTTGGGCGCGGAAAGCCACACGAATTCGACGCCTTCCTCCTCGGCGTTCTGCACCTCGCGTTGCGACCCCGGCATGTTCGCCCGGTCGCGGCGGTAGAGGCACTTCACCGACAGCGCCCCCTGCCGGATCGCGGTGCGCACGCAGTCCATCGCCGTGTCGCCGCCGCCGATGACCACCACCCGCTTGCCGCTGGCGTTCAGCTCGCCGCTGTCGAACTCTGGCACATCGTCGCCAAAGCCCTTGCGGTTCGAGGCGGTCAGGTAGTCCAGCGCCTTGACGATGCCCCTGGCGCCGACGCCGGGGGCCTCGATGTCGCGGGCCTTGTAGACGCCGGTTGCGATCAGCACCGCATCGTGCTGACCCCGGATCGCATCAAAGGTGATGTCCTCGCCCACAGTGCAGTTCAGCACGAAGTTGACCCCGGCATCCTCCAGTTGCGCGGTGCGGCGTTCGACCACATCCTTCTCCAGCTTGAAGCCGGGGATGCCATAGGTCATGAGGCCCCCCGCGCGGTCGTAGCGGTCATAGACCGTGACCTGCACGCCCTGCCGGCGCAGTACGTCCGCCGCCGCAAGGCCGCCCGGCCCCGCGCCGATGATGCCCACGCTTTCGGGGCGTTCGGCCTGGGGACGGATCGGCCTGACCCAGCCTTCTTCCCAGGCGGTGTCAGTGATGTATTTCTCTACCGCGCCGATGGTGACGGTGCCGTGGCCGGACTGTTCAATGACGCAGTTGCCCTCGCACAGCCGGTCCTGCGGGCAGATGCGGCCGCAGATTTCCGGGAAGGTGTTGGTGGCCTGGCTGATCTCGTAGGCTTCCTGCAGGCGGCCCTCGGCGGTCAGCTTCAGCCAGTCGGGGATGTTGTTGTGCAGCGGGCAATGCGACTGGCAGTAGGGCACGCCGCACTGGCTGCACCGGCTGGCTTGTTCGGCGGCCTTGGCATCAGCGAACTCGCGGTAGATCTCGTGGAAATCCTGTGCGCGAGAGGATGCGTCACGTTTTTCGGGCATTTCCTTGCCGATCGTGACGAATTTCAGCATCTTCTGCGTGGCCATCGCTGCGCCTTTCACCGGAACCCTTCGGGACCGATGGGATACAGCGGATCAGGACGCAATAAAAGTCAGTATAGCTTACCTATTTACCGCTTTTTTGAGTGATGAGGCAGAGATGCTGCCATTTTTCCGCTCATTTAGGTCAGCATGGTTTCCCAATATGCCTAGAAGCCTAACCAAAGGGCAGTCAAAGCCACGCTTCCGACGATGATTCGCCACCAGCCGAACAGCGCATAGCCATGGCGGCTGATGAAGTTCAGCACCCATCGCACCACCAGAACGGCTGTCACGAATGCCACGGCGAAGCCCACGGCGATCTCCCACACTGCGCCGAAATCCAGCACGGCGCGGTTCTTGAACAGGTCGTATGCCACCGCCGCCCCCATCGTCGGCAGGCTGAGAAGGAAGGAAAATTCCGCCGCCGCCCGCTTTTCCACCCCCATCAGCAGTGCGCCGACGATGGTTGCGCCCGACCGGCTGACACCGGGAATCATCGCGAGACACTGGGCAAACCCGATGGCCAGCGACTTGCCGAATGGCAGCGCCAGCGCATCGCGATGCATGGGGGGCGGCACGATGCGGTCGATCACCAGCAGGACGAAGCCGCCCAGGATCAGCATCGCCGCGACCAGCATCGGCGTCTCGAACAGCACGGTCTTGATGAAGTCATGCGCCAGAACGCCCACCACCACAGCCGGAAGGAAAGCCAGCAGGATCGAGACGATCGACCGTCGCGCCGCATCCTCGTGCCGTGCACGCAGGAAAAGCCGCAGGATCAGCGCCGCATAGACCGAGGTCAGCGCAAGGATCGCACCCAGCTGGATCACCACCTCGAAGGTCTTCCCCTTCGACTCAAAGCCCAGGAAATGGCCAGCGAGCAGCAGGTGACCCGTGGAAGACACCGGGATGAACTCGGTCAGCCCTTCCAGAAGCCCCAGCAGGGCGGCAACGATCGTCGTGTTTTCCATATCCTACCTGTCGCGGAATCGTTCGGCCCGCACCGAGCCGTCTGCCTGCACCACGCCCCGCATCTCGGCCTGATCGCCGATCCGCGGCCGGTCGTCCACCCTTGTCCCGCTGTCGATCACGAAGCCGGCACCGTCGATCTCGGCCGCGCCGGTCAGCACACCCCGCAGGCGGATGCGCGCACCAGTCGGAATCGGGGCCTTGGTCCCGTCGGCATCCGGCGCGCCCTGTTCGATCCAGTCGCGGATCAGGCGGATATCCTCGTCCGGCAGCCAGGGCGGGCCGTCGAAGGGCATCCTGGGTGTGGCCAGACCCGTGACCCGGCGCCAGATCTCGGACATCTCGGGGTTGCCTGGCAGCACCGCCAGCCGGTGGCCGCCCTTCAGCACGTTTTCAAGACTGTCCAGCCGCAGCCCTTCCGGCGGGGCGCCCAATTTTGAATTGTCGGAATGGCACTTGATGCAGGCCTTCAGGAAAATCGGCTGCACATCCGGCCAGAGAACCTGCTCGCCCGGGGCGGGGCGGCGGCGGTCGGCGGCGGGGCTGGGCGCAGCCGCGCCCGCCGGCATGCCAGCCATGACCCAGGCCTCGACCATGGTGATCTGGTCGCGATCAAGGAAGGGCGGGCCGTCCAGCGGCATCTGCGGCTCGGCCTCCCCGCGCAGGCGCTGCAGCAGCGGGCTTGCCGGATCGCCGGCCAGTACCACAGGCCCGTTCTCGCTGCCCGCCAGCACACCCTCACGCGTGTCGAGCCGCAGGCCCAGCGGCGCGTCCTCGCCGGAATGGCAGATCACACAACGATCGGCAAAAAGTGCACCGACAGCATCAAAGCCCTGCGCAGCCGCCGGGCCGGCCAGAACGGCCAGCACCAGGGCTGCCTGGCGCATCACGCCTTCCTCAGATTCCTGGCCGAGCGCTTGATCGCCGCGAACTGGCCCGAGGGCCGGAAGCGCCACAGATATTCCGGCAGCACAGCCTCCATAGCGGTAGGGGTGATGCCCATATCCGTCAGGCCCTTCGCGCCGGGCGATACCACGTTGTCGCGGGCAAGGTTCTTGACCTGGTCGCGGGTGATCACCCGGTTCTCGATCAGGCCCAGCGTCAGGGCCTGCACCATGTCGAACCCGAAGGCCATGATCCGTGCCAGGAAGAATGGCACGTTCACCACCGCACGGCGGCGTTCGATCACCGCCAGCATCCGGTGCATCAGACCGCGGAAGGTATCGACCTCTGGCCCGCCAAGTTCATAGATTCCGGGCGCAGCCTGGCCCAGCACGCCCTTGACCGCCGTCTGTGCCACGTCGTCCACAAACACCGGCTGGAACCGGGTGTTGGCCCCCACAACCGGCAGGATGGGCCCAAGACGGGCCATGGCGGCAAAGCGGTTGAAGAACTGGTCCTCGGTACCGAAGATGATCGAGGGGCGCAGGATCACCGCCCCGGGGAAGGCCGCCAGCACGGCCGCCTCGCCCTCGCCCTTGGTGCGGGCATAGTCGCTGTCCGATGCCGGATCGGCCCCGATGGCCGACAGATGCACCAGCGTCTGAACGCCTTCCGCGGCCGCAATCCGGGCAATGCGCCCCGCGCCTTCGGCATGCACCGCATCAAAGCTGTTCCTGCCGACCGCGTTGAGGATACCCACGCAGTTCACCACCGCATCCGCGCCCCGGATCATCGCGCATACGCTGGCATCGTCGCGGATGTTGCAGGCCAGCGGCTCGACCTGACCCGGCACACCGTAGGGCTTTACGAACAGCGCCTCGTTCGGGCGGCGCACCGCCACGCGAACACGCCAGCCCTCTTTCGCCATGCGCCGGGCGATGTAGCGGCCGACAAAGCCGGAACCGCCGAAGATGGTGACAAGCTTGCTCATGGCGCACCTTCCGAGGGGGCTGGAAACTGGCCGGATCAATACCCCCCGTGCGCCCACCGGGCAAGGCCAAAGCGGCGCGACGAAATTTCCACGGGGACCGTTGACACTGCCGAAACCGCCCGTTACATCGCGGCTCACGACATCGCCCAGATGGCGGAATTGGTAGACGCGCTGGTTTCAGGTACCAGTGCCGTAAGGCGTGGAGGTTCGAGTCCTCTTCTGGGCACCATTACACCGAAAGGCCCCGCAATCCTTGGTGATTGCGGGGCCTTTCGCTTCTGCGTGCCGCCTTCTGCATTCGGGCCCGTGTCCGGTTTGCTGCCGGTCCTGCGAACGGACCCCCGCACGCCGGGCAAGGGTCCGTGCTTCGGTCTCAGGCAGGCGCTTTCGCGAAGCGCAGGTAGGGCAGCCTGATGTCCAGATCGCCGTAGCGTTCCTTGGCCTGGTCGTTGTTCAGGGCAAGGGCGACAATCACGTCCTGCCCCGGAACCCAGTTCGCCGGCGTTGCCAGCGGCACGCCATCCGTCAGCCGCACCGCATCCAGCGCGCGCAGGATCTCGGCAAAGTTGCGGCCGATCGACATCGGATAGGTCATTGAAAGGCGGATCTTCTTGTCCGGACCTATGATATACACCGTCCGCACCGTGGCCGAGTTCGCGGGCGTCCGACCCTCGGTCGGCAGGTAATAGTCGGCGGGCAGCATGTCATAGGCCTTGGCCACCGTCAGGCTGGTGTCGTCGATGATGGGGAAGTCGGCCGGGGCACCGCCGAAGGCCTCGATGTCGCGCTTCCACTTCAGATGGTCCTGCACCGAATCGACCGACACGCCCAGAACCTTAGTGTTACGCTTCTTCCATTCCTCGGCCAGCTGCGCGACGGCGCCGAATTCGGTCGTGCAGACGGGCGTGAAATCGCGCGGATGGCTGAAGATGATGCCATAGCTGTCGCCCAACCATTCGTGGAAGCGGATCGTGCCAGCGGTCGACTCGGCGGTGAAGTCAGGGGCGGTGTCGTTGATGCGGATGGCCATGGGAACCTCGATGCGTTGCGAATCGTTGCTGGGCGGAACATAGGCATTCTGGAACAAGGTTCCATCCCGATGCCGGTGTTTCGGAAAGAAAGGGAAAATGGCGCTGTGGCTACCCGTGATCCGGAATGTATTTCCTTGAATCCGGGTTTGGGCGCAACCTAGTCGAAGGTTCCCGTCACCCGGCCCAGAAGCATGAAGGCCCGCGCCGTTCGGGTATCGCCCAGTTCTGTCAACTCGGCATCGCTGGCGTTCGGTTCAAAAGCCGAGAACGTCTTGTCGAAGGCACGCAGGAAATGATGCGCGGCATCGCGGAAAATCAGGTCGGACTTCATGCGCCTTGAGACCCGATCCAGAGAATCGCGGTCGCGGATGCCACCCAGCCCGGCGATGGAACGACCCCTCTCTCCGGCAGCGAAGCGACGCCAGAGGTCTGGACGCGCCAGGTCGGGCGTCAGGTCGTCCATGTAGATGCCATCCTGGGAAAGCAGCGTCAGAACGTCCTGCGAGGCGCGTATCAGCTTGGCGACGGTCCGGTCCTCCAGCGCCAGACGCAGCGCGCGGAAGCCTTCCTTGTCGTCTGGTGTTTCCGGGAAGTTCAGCGCCCGGATGAAATCGGCGATCGAGATTGGCGGCCGGTTGTCCTCGGGTGGCGTGCCCAGTGCCAGCGCCGCCTGTTCCGCCGCAGGTTCCGGCGCGGGCTTGACCAGGGCAGCCTTGCGATCGGCCGACGGCACGGTCAGCGCCGCATCGCGCCGCGAGGTGAAGGTTGCCGGAACCGTTCCCGCCTGTCTCGCAATGGCGGCGGTTTCGCCGGCCCGGCGCTCGACCACGGGCTTCGCCGCAGGTTGGGCCTGTGCCTGCACATCGCCGGAACGCATCGCGTTCAGGGCGGCCTGAAGCTCGGCCGCCTCGGCCCGCAGGTCGCGCAAGAAGCGCAAGGTGACCACCAAGACCCAGATCAGGGCGACCGGCAGCAACAGCATGAGCAGCGTCATCAACAGGCCGAGTGCCCCGCCTTCGTCGCCGGAAGGCGAGGTCAGCACCAGCGCCACCCACACAAGGCTGAGGATTGCGCCCCCGATCTCCAATCCCCGCCCAGGCGACGCGGCCGCCAGACCTCTGCCAGGGCCCAGGCCCGTGTCATGTCGCGGTGATTGCAGGGGCGGTTTCACCAAGGGACCCCCCGGGTCAGACGTAGCGGATTGTCAGGATTTCGTAGGACCGCGTGCCGCCGGGGGTTTTCACCTCGACGTTGTCGCCTTCGTCCTTGCCGATCAGGGCCCGGGCAAGCGGCGAACGGATGTTCAGCAGCCCGTTCTCGATGTCGGCCTCGGTCTCGCCGACGATCTGGTAGGTCTTTTCCTCCTCGGTGTCCTCGTCGACCACGGTGACCGTGGCGCCGAACTTCACCGGGCCAGAGAGCTTGGACGGGTCGATCACCTCGGCCTTGGACAGGATGCCCTCAAGCTCCTTGATGCGGCCTTCGATGAAACCCTGCTTCTCGCGCGCGGCATGGTATTCGGCGTTTTCCGACAGGTCTCCGTGTTCCCGCGCCTCGGCGATGTCGCGGATGATCGCCGGGCGATCCACCGTCTTCAGCTGCTTGAGTTCGGCGTCCAGCGCGTCGAACCCGCGCCGGGTCATCGGAATCTTTTCCATCGGCCTTCCACATCAAAACAAGAAGTCACAGGCCGGGTCGCGGCCCATGACTTCCATCACCTTCCCTTTCACCTGACCCGATAGACCCCGCAAATGCAAGAGGCATGCCGCAGGCGCGCAACGGGCGGTCGCCGGCGGGACAGAAAGTTTCCGGCGCGGCGGCCCTTTTGGCGTGATGTTGCGTCATGGTTGACCTCGTGTTCTTCATGGGGCAACAGGACACCCGCAAAAAGCCAGCGTTTCAGGGGCGGGCAGGGCGGCCCGGGAAGGACAAGCGATGACGGCGATCCAGCGCGAGAAGATGGATTATGACGTGGTGATCGTGGGGGCGGGGCCTGCGGGCCTGTCTGCCGCGATCCGGCTGAAGCAGCTGGACCCCGAACGCAGCGTCGTCGTGTTGGAAAAGGGCTCCGAGGTTGGCGCGCACATCCTGTCGGGCGCGGTGCTGGACCCGTCGGGTCTGGACGCGCTCTTGCCCGACTGGCGCAACATGGACGCGCCGATCAAGGTGCCGGTGCGCGAGGACAACTTCTACTTGCTCGGCCCCGCGGGCCAGTTGCGCATCCCGAACTGGCCGATGCCACCGCTGATGTCGAACCACGGCAACTACATCGTGTCGATGGCCAATGTCTGCCGCTGGATGGCGCAGGTGGCCGAGGGGCTGGGGGTCGAGATCTTCCCCGCCATGGCCTGTTCCGAACTGGTCTATGAAGGCGACACCGTGGTCGGCGTGGTCGCCGGCGAATTCGGTCGCGACCCCGAAACCCGTGAGCCCGGCCCTGCCTACGAACCGGGGATGGAGCTGCGCGGCAAGTATGTCTTCCTGTCGGAAGGCGTGCGCGGCAGCCTGTCGAAGCAGGTGATCGAGAAATACGGCCTGTCGAAGGGCAAATGCCCGCAGAAGTTCGGCCTGGGCATGAAGGAGATCTGGGAGATCGACCCCGCCAAGCACCGCGAGGGCACGGTCACCCACACGATGGGCTGGCCGCTGGGCAAGAACGCCGGGGGCGGGTCGTTCATCTATCACCTTGAAAACAATCAGGTCTATGTCGGCTTCGTGGTCCACCTGAACTACGAGAACCCCTACCTTTATCCCTACATGGAGTTCCAGCGCTTCAAGCATCACCCGATGGTCGCCGAGCTGCTGAAGGGCGGCAAGCGCGTGGCCTATGGCGCGCGGGCGATCTCGGAAGGGGGGTGGCAGTCGATCCCGAAGCTGGTCGCGCCGGGCGTGGCGCTTCTGGGCTGTTCGGCGGGTCTGGTGAACGTCCCCCGCATCAAGGGCAACCACAATGCGATGCTTTCGGGCAAGGCCGCGGCCGAGGCCGCCCATGCCGCCATCGTGGCGGGCCGTCAGGGCGACGAGCTGACCGCCTACGAGACCGAGGTGCGCACGGGCGCCATCGGGAAGGATCTGAAGAAGGTGCGCAACGTCAAGCCGCTCTGGTCGAAATATGGCCTGGTGGCCAGTCTGATGGGCGGCGGCATCGACATGTGGCTGAACACCGTGGGCCTGACCGCCTTCGGCACGCTGCGGCACGGCAAGTCCGATGCGGCGGCGACCGGCAAGGCAAAGAACTTTGCGCCGATCGACTATCCGAAGCCCGACGGCAAGCTGTCGTTCGACCGGCTGACCAACGTGGCCTTCAGCTTCACCAACCATGACGAGAACCAGCCGCCGCATCTGGTGCTGAAGGATCCGTCGATCCCGATCCGTGTGAACCTGCCCGAATACGCCGAACCGGCGCAGCGCTACTGCCCGGCGGGCGTCTATGAGGTTCTGGGCGAAGGCGCGGAAGCGACGTTCCGCATCAATTTCCAGAACTGTGTCCACTGCAAGACCTGCGACATCAAGGACCCGTCGCAGAACATAACCTGGACCACGCCGATGGGTGGCGGGGGACCGAACTACCCGAACATGTGACGCCTCACGCAAGCGTGTTGACTCTTGGCGTGCGGGCGGTGCCGGAAGGGGCCGCCCGCATTGCCTTGGCCCGGTCCTGACGATAGCCTCCGCCGCAACCGGAGGACACGACATGCCGAACGCGCTGACCCGCACCCTGACCGCGCTGGCCCTTGCCGCAGTTCTGGGCGCTCCGCTTCGTGCCGCAGAGGGTGACGCAGGCGCCTATCTCGCCGCGCGGATCGCCGAGGCAGAGAACGACTTCCGGGCTGCCGCGATCTGGTATGGCAAGGCGATCCTTTCGGATCACCAGAACCCGAGGCTTCTGGAAGGCGCGATCCTGGCCGAACTGGGGGTGGGCGACTTTGCGCTTGCGATCGAGGCCGCGCGGCAGCTCGCCGCACTGGTGGGCGAGCCCAGTCAGCTTGCCGCCTTTGCCCTGCTTGCCGATGAGGCTCAGCGCGAGGACTATGCCGCCATCCTTGCGGCCCAGGAAGGCGGGCGCGATCTTGGAGATCTGGTCAACCGGCTGGTCGTTGCCTGGGCCAAGGTCGGGCTGGGCAACATGTCGGATGCGCTGGCCGATTTCGACGCCGTGACCCGGACCCGTGGGCTTGAGGCCTTCGGCTACTATCACAAGGCGCTGGCGCTGGCCTCGGTGGGTGATTTCGAGGGGGCTGACGAAATCCTGTCAGGCCGGGCGGCAGGCCCGATCTCGGTGATGCGCCGCGGGGTGTTTGCCCATGCTCAGGTTCTCAGCCAACTGGAACGCAATACCGAGGCGCTTGACCTTCTGGACCGCAGCTTCGGTGCCGATCCTGATCCGGTGGTGGATGCCCTGCGCCGCCGGCTGGAGGCGGGAGAGCCTCTGCCCTTCGATACGGTGCGTACCGCCCGCGACGGGATTGCCGAAGTCTTCTTCACGGTCGCAACCGCGCTGAACGGTGATGCCGACCCGGTCTATACCCTGCTGCACCTGCGGGTCGCCGGATACCTGCGGCCCGACAACGCCGATGCGATCCTGCTGACGGGTGACGTGCTTGAAACGCTGGGCCAGCATCAGCTTGCCGCCGAAACCTACGCGCTTTTCCCGCCGGACGATCCCAGTTACGTCCAGGCCGAGATCGGACGCGCGGGCGCCCTGCGGTCGCAGGGCAAGACGGATGCAGCGATCGAGGCCCTGCAGGTTCTTGCTCGCAGCCATGGCAACCTTCTGTCAGTCCAGTTCGCACTGGGCGACATGTTGCGGATGCAGGATCGCTGTGACGAGGCCGAGGTCGCCTACAGTGCGGCGATCGACCTTGTGCCAAAGGACAGCAAGGATTCATGGATCCTGCATTTCTATCGCGGGATCTGCCACGAGCAGACAAAGGACTGGCCGGCTGCCGAAGCCGATTTCCGCCGCGCGCTAGAGGTCAATCCCACCCAGCCGCAAGTGCTCAACTACCTGGGCTATGGGCTGGTCGACCGGGGCGAGAAGCTGGATGAAGCCCTTGGCATGATCGAGAAGGTCGTCGCGGGCGACCCCGACAAGGGCTACATCATCGATAGCCTGGCCTGGGCACTGTTCCGCCTGGGCCGCTACGAAGAGGCGCTGGAGCCGATGGAGCGCGCCTCGCTTCTGGAACCGGTGGATCCGATCGTCACCGACCATCTGGGCGATGTGTACTGGATGGTCGGCCGCAAGCTGGAGGCCCGCTTCCAGTGGCGCAGGGCGCTGTCGTTCAATCCCACCGAAAAGGATGCGGAACGGATCCGCCGCAAGCTGGAAATCGGGCTTGATGCGGTGATGGCGGAGGAGGCCGGCGCGCCGGCCCCGGTCAAGGCGATCGGGAATGGTGACTGAGCCGACCACCGAATTTGCCCCGGCCAAGATCAATCTCTGCTTACACGTGACCGGGCGGCGGAGCGACGGCTACCATCTGCTTGACAGCCTTGTCGTTTTTGCGGGCACCGGCGACCGGGTCGAAGTCGCGGCGGGGCAAGGGCTGCAACTGTCGCTCGCCGGTCCCGAGGCCGGGGCGCTGACAGGCGAGGCCGAAAATCTGGTGCTGCGTGCCGCCCGGTCGATGGGGGTGAGCAATGCGCGTCTGACACTGCACAAGGAACTGCCGGTGGCCTCGGGCATCGGCGGGGGGTCGGCGGATGCAGCGGCCACCCTGCGCGCGCTGGCCCGGCTGACCGGGCTGCCCCTGCCCGGACCTCAGGTGATCCTGTCGCTCGGCGCTGATGTGCCGGTCTGTCTGGCGGGCCGTCCGGCACGCATGCAGGGTGTGGGCGAGGTTCTGACGCCGCTGCATGGCCTGCCGCCGCTCTGGCTGGTCCTGGCGAACCCGCGCGTTCCGGTGCCGACCCGATCGGTCTTTGCGGGGCTTGTCTCGCCGCGCAACTCCGGCCTGCCGGATGTGCCGGCCCATGCCCTGCGGTCGGCCGATGCCTTCGCGGGCTGGCTTGCGGCGCATACCCGCAACGATCTGGTCACCCCGGCCTTGCGGGTTGCGCCGGTCCTGGCCGAAGTCCAGGCAGCGCTTGCTGCCGATCCCGCCTGCCTGCTTGCCCGGATGTCCGGCTCTGGCGGCACACATTTTGGCCTTTATGCCACGGCAGAGGCTGCAGCCGCAGCCAGCGTCGCCCTTGGTGCGGCGCATCCGGGATGGTGGGTTGTCTCGGCCCCGATGATCCGGAGCTGAGGCCGCCTGTCCCTGACGAGCTCAGGAATAGCTGCGCACCAGCGCCCCGGTGACCAGCGCCCACCCGTCGGCGACCACGAAGAAGGCCAGCTTGAACGGAAGCGCCACCACGGCGGGCGGCACCATCATCATGCCCATCGACATCAGGACGGCGGCAACGACGAGATCGATGATCAGGAAGGGAAGGAAGATCATGAAGCCGATCTCGAATGCCCTCTGGATCTCAGACAGCATGAAGGACGGCACCAGCAGCGACAGTGGAGCATCGGCGGGGGCCGGGGGGGCGTTCAGGAAGCGCAGGTCCGCCAGGGTCAGAAGGGTTTCCGGATCCACCCGCTGCGCCATGAACTCGCGGAAGGGCAGGATTGCCGCCTCCAGCGCGGGCCCGAGGGCCATCTGCCCCCTGGTCATGGGTTCGATCCCGGTTACCCAGGCCCGGGTGAAGACCGGATCCATCACATACCAGGTCAGGAACATCGCCAGGCTGACAATGAGCATGTTCGGCGGTGCCTGCTGCAGGCCGAGGGCTTGGCGCAGGATCGACAGCACCGTGACGATGAAGGGGAAGCAGGTGACCATCACGGCCAGCCCCGGCGCGATCGACAGGACGGTGATCAGAAGCAGAAGCTGCACCGACCGCATGGAGAGAGTGTCCCCGTCTCCGCCCAGGTCGATTGCCAGCTGCTGCGCCAGGGCCGGTCCTGCCGTCAGGACAAGGATCAGCGCAAGGGGCAGGCCACGGGTCACAGTCCACCGCGCGGATTGGCTACTTCGGTCAGGCGGACGGCAAGTTGACCGGCGTTCTCTCCCTCGAGTTCCGTAAGCTCGCCCCGGGCGATCAGCCGGTCACCGACATAGAGTTCCACCGGGTCATCAACCCTGCGGTCGAGCTGCAGGATGGCATCCCTGGAAAGTCGCAGAAGGTCGCGCACCAGCGGTCGGGCCCGACCGACCGAGATCGTCACCTCGATCGGCACCTGGCTGAAGGGATTGGTATCGGGAAGATCATCCATGAGTATTGCCTCGACTGGACAGGGTGAAGAAGTCCCGCACGGCGGCGGAGATGTCGGTCGTGACCTGGGCAAGGTCGACCTTCGCTTCAGTCGTACCGAGGCGGATGTAGACCTGCCCTTCGGATAGCGACGGTTCCTCTTCCATCTTCATGGGCAATCCCGTTTCCCCGGCGACAAGCGCTTCCACCCGCTCGCGGTCGGCGGCATTCAGAACCAGGGTGATCGGGCCGTCGGCCAATTCCTCGACCATGGGGGTGAGAGCCTCCAGCACCATGGGGCCCAGAGCGGCGCGTGCGACCGCGGGCAGGAGACTGTTCGTCATCTCCAGGATCAGCGGACGAACCGCCTGAAGCACATGGTTGCGGGCGTCATGGAAGGTGAAGGCGAGGCTTTGCAGGTTCCTGGCCAGATCAGACCGGATCTGTGCCTGATCGCCCATCTGGGCGGCGATGGCATCATCCCATCCGGCACAGTAGCCCTGTTCGAAGGCCGCGACCCTTGTTTCCTCCAGAAGACTGGCCTCGACCAGCGGACGTTCCTCTCCGTCCGGTGACAGTGCCGTGTCGAAGACCTCCAGCCGTAGCCCTGCCATCATGCGGGCTCCTCTGCGTCTTCCATCCAGCTGCGCAGAATCTCGATCGATTCGGTCTGGCGGGCTTCGATGAGCCGGCGAAGACGTGTTGCAGGATCCAGCCCGCTTCTGTCAGTATCGGTTTCCGGATCCTCCTGGCTGTCATGGAGAGGGCCGGAAGCACCCTCACCCTCCAGCATGGCGCCGCCAAGGTCTTGTGCAGGCGGCAGGGCAAGGGCGGTTTCGAGGGACGAAAGGGCGGGACGGCGGGCGCTGATCAGGACCGGCCGAATCACGAACAGGCCGAGGATCAGCGCGACCATGGCCAGAACGCCCGTCTGGACCAGCGACAGGAGGTCGAGCGGACCCATCCGCTGGAGGATCCCGGCGCTGGCAATGCTGCCTTCATCTGCCGCGGGCTGTTGAAATTCGAGAGACTTGATCGTCAGCACGTCGCCGCGGGACTCGTCCAGTCCCACAGCCGCCGCAACGAGTTCGCGCAGCGCCGCAAGTTCCTCTTCCGGGCGTGGGGCCCAGCTGCGGCTGCCATCTGCGGCGGTGCTCACGACGCCGTCCACCATCACTGCAACCGTCATCCGCCGGATCGCGCCGGGGGAGCGCAGGACTTCGCGCTGCGTCTCGGATACTTCGTAGTTCACCCGCTCGCGGGTTTCGGACGACTGACTTTTCCCTTCACCGCCAGATGAGGCATCACCTTCGGGCAGGTTCGAGGCAACGGTGACCTCTCCTCCGGGCTCGGTCGATGAACCGCTGCGCTCTTCGGTCTCGGAGGAAATGGCGACACGGCCCTGTGGATCGAACACCCGCTCCCTGATCGATTCCCGTTCCGAGACAAGGTCGACTGCCACCTCGACCACGGCCCTGCCATTGCCCACGCGCGCCGCAAGCAGGCGTTCGACATTTCCCTTGATCGCGGCCGCCCGGCCGGCAGCATCGGTGCCCGGCATGTCCTCTCCTTCAGGGCTGCCGATCAGGCCGGCAACCGTGTCGATGATCTGAACGGCGTCGGGCTGCATTCCGGAAACTGCACTGGCCACCAGGTGACGTATCGCGCGGGCCTGCGCTTCGCCAAGCGTGCCGGCCGTCGTTGTCAGGGTGACAGAAGCGGACGCCTTGCCTTCCTGCTGAAAGGGTCGGGAGGGGGCACTGGCAATATGGACGCGGGCGGCCTTGATCTGCGGCATGGCCAGCAGGGTTCTTGCAAGCTCTCCCTCTTTCGCGCGCCAGTAGGCGGCATCGAACATCTGAGAGGTCGTTCCGAAGCCCGACAGGGTATCCAGAAGCTCATAGCCGCCCCCGCCGACCCGCGGCAGGCCTTCGGCGGCCAGCGCCATGCGCAGGCTGTCGCGCTGCGTTGCGTCAACGAAGATCGAATTGCCCCGCACCTCATGCAGGACGTTGCGCTGATCCAGCTGGGCCACAACTTCGCCTGCCGCCGCAGGCTCAAGCCCGGCGTAAAGCAGCGCCATATCCGTCCGCCCTGAAAGCCGGCTCAGGGCAAGGATGGCGCCGAACATGGCAAGCGTCGCGCCGATGATGATGAGCCTGCGGCGCAGGTCCAGGGATGACCATGTGGCAAGCAAGTTCTGCAAGGCGATTCTCCGCTTCCGGCGTTTCTGCCGGCGTCCCAGGAATGACGGAGGGCGCTTAACAATCAGTTAGTGACCTCGGCCTATGCTGCGCCTGTCCCGAAGATGGAGGGCGGCGTGGCAACCTTGGATACAGGGCTGAACGAAGCGGGTGCGAAGCGGTCGAAGCGACCGCTGCTGATCGGGCTGGCGCTGGCACTGCTGCTTGCGGGCGGCGGGTTCCATGCCACCTGGTCCGGATGGGTTCTGTCCGGCGGGAAACAGGGCACGGCCATTGCGGCACCCGGGCCACTGACCGGCATCGCCTTCGTCCCGCTCGAGACGATGGTCATCTCCCTCGGCCCGAAGGCGGGCAGTCGCTACCTGCGCTTCACGGCCCAGGTCGAGGTGCCGGAAATGGCCTCGGCCGACGTGATGGCACTGAAGCCGCGCATTCTGGATGTGCTCAACAGTTACCTCAGGGCCATCGACACGGCCCTGATCGAAGATCCGCGCGCCATGGCGCGCCTGCGCGCACAGATGCTGCGCCGCGTCCAGGTTGTTGCCGGGGAAGCGCGCGTGCGCGATCTGCTGATTACCGAATTCGTGCTGAATTAGGCGGAAAAGATGGATCTTATCGCGGATATCCTGCTTGTGGCGGGCTCTTTCGGGGCCGCGCTTTACTGCCATGTGCTTTCGACGCGGCTAAGGCGTTTTGCCGCTCTTGAAAGCGGCATGGGGGGTGCGATTGCGGTGCTGTCGGCGCAGGTCGACGACATGACCCTTGCCCTGGAAAAGGCGCGTGGGGCAGCGAACGCCTCGGCCGAGGGGCTGGATGCGCTTACCGCCAGGGGTGAGGCGGTGGCACGCCGGCTGGAGCTGCTGGTCGCGTCGCTGCACGACCTGCCAGAGCCAACTATCTTGCCAACCGGCCCCTCGGCCCCCGTTGACCCACCTGCGGAGGAACGCCGCCTGCGTCTTGTCCGGCGGCGCCCGGCCAGACCACACCTCGAGGTCGCGGAATGAGCCGCAGGACAGGCCGCGGGGTGCTGTTCATCGTCGCGATGCTCTTTGCGGCGTCGGGGGCGCTGCGCCTGGGGTCTGGTGTGGGCGCAGCCCTGGCCCGTGCCGAAGACCCGGCAGCTTCCGCCGCTGAACCCGCCCCCTGCGAACGCCCTGCTGCACTGGCCGAGGCTCTGACGCAGCGCGAGGGCCGGCTTGCCGTCCGCGAGGCCGCCTTGAATGACAGGCAGGCGGCCCTCGCCCTGGCCGATGCCGTCATCGCCGAACGACTGGCCCAGCTGGAGGCGATGGAGGCAGAACTGCGTGCGACGCTGGCCCTGGCCGACGGGGCGGCCGAGGCCGACATCCAGAAGCTGACCGCAGTCTACAAGGCAATGAAGCCGAAGGACGCAGCCGCCCTGTTCGAGGCGATGTCGCCCGAATTTGCTGCCGGTTTCCTTGGCCGGATGCCCCCCGATTCGGCTGCCGCCATCCTGTCGGGCATGTCGGCAGAAGCCGCCTACGGTGTCAGTGTGATCGTGGCCGGCCGCAACGCGGCGGCGCCAAGGGACTAGGGGTTGGTGACAGAGTCTTAATACCCCGCCCGCATAGTCGATTCAGTCTGCACAGGGGTCGAAATGCTCGGTCTGGTCGGGATCGCCGTCATTCTCGTCATGGTTTTCGGTGGCTACGCGCTGGCCGGGGGCAAGTTGGGGATCATCCTGAAGGCGCTGCCGTTCGAGATGATCATGATCGGGGGGGCCGCCGTCGGGGCCTTTCTGATTTCGAACGACATGGCGTCGGTGAAACACACGCTCAGGGATGTGGGCAAGGTCTTCCGGGGACCGAAATGGAAGCCTGACGACTACCGCGATCTGCTATGTCTGCTGTTCGAACTGATCCGTCTTGCGCGCGCGAATCCGGTCGCGCTGGAGGAACATGTCGAATCTCCCGGGACATCGGGGATCTTCGGAAGATACCCACGCATCCGGAACGATCAGGAGGCGATGGATCTCATCTGCGACACCCTGCGTGCCGCCTCCATGAACTATGACGATCCCCACCAGGTCGAGGAGGTTCTGGACAAGCGGATGGAGGCAATCCTGCAGCGCGCGATGCATTCAAGCCATGCGTTGCAGACGGTGGCAGACGGCTTGCCGGCCCTCGGCATCGTCGCGGCCGTGCTCGGTGTGATCAAGACCATGGGGTCGATCGACCAGCCACCCGAGGTTCTCGGCAAGATGATCGGAGGTGCCCTGGTCGGAACCTTTCTCGGCGTCTTCCTGGCCTACGGTCTGATGGGGCCATTCGCATCCCGCGTCCGAGCCGTTGTCGAGGAGGACATACATTTCTACCAGCTGATCCGTGAGGTTCTGGTTGCCAACCTGCATCGCCACCCGGCCAACATCTGCATCGAGGTTGGCCGGCAGAATACCCCGCATCACGTCCGCCCCGGCTTCGGGGCGCTGGAGGAGGCCATGCGCAACCTGAGGCAGGATGCCGCATGATCCTGCTTTCGCTGATCCTCATGCTTTTTCTGACGATTCCTGCGGATGCCGAAACGGCGCGTGTCCTGTCGGGCGAACATGCCGACTTCACGCGCCTCGTGGTGCAGTTGCCAGCGCAAGCAGGCTGGAGGGTCGGTCGGACGCCACTTGGCTATGCCTTCGCCACGGAAAACCGGAAGCAGCCGGATTATGACCTGGCGCATGTCTGGGATCGAATACCCCGCAAGCGGCTACAGGCGTTGCGTGCGGATCCCGAAACAGGGATCCTGGAAATGACGCTCGCCTGTGAGTGCCATCTGTTTCCCTTCGAATACCAGCCGGGAGTTATCGTCCTCGACATCCGGAGCGGACCACCGCCCGAGGGATCGATCTTTGAAGCCCCTTTTTCCGGCTTTGCATTCTTGCGCGACGAGAAACCGGGGTCCGACCCGGGGGCTCCTGTGACGTTCGACTGGCTGGACGCCCGCAACGGTGGCGCGGCAGGAGCGCATCGCTATGCCGGACTGACGTTTGCCCGCGAGAAGACCTTGCTGGAACCGCTTCGCGCCGAACTTCTCGAACAGATCAGCCGCGGTGCCGCCGCAGGGGTCGTCGACATGCGACTGTCTGGCACGCCAGCAGGAGCAATGGTCAGTGAGGGTGATCCGGACCTGGCCCGGATCCGGCTTGGCGAAATGCCGGGCCTTGACGTTCTGGATCCGAATGCCCCTCGCACCAACATGCAACCGGATGGCAGCCCCTGCCTTGCGGATGCAGACCTTGCCATTGGCGACTGGGGTGCGGGCCGCGCGGCCCTCGACCTGCTGGCAGAGGCTCGGACAGGGCTTTTCGGCGAATTCGATGCTGTCCGGCCCGAGGCAGTGCTGAATTCGGTTCGGCTGCATCTTTACCTGGGCTTCGGGGCCGAGGCACGACAGTACGCCACTCTGGCCACCGGCCTGGGTGACGAGCTGCGGCTGCTTGTCTCGATCACGCGACTTGTCGATGGCGACCCCGATCCAGAGGCACCGTTCGCGCCCATGCTTGCCTGCGATGGCGCTGCCGCATTCTGGGCGGCGCTTGCCCATGATCGTCTGCCGGCTGGATCCATGGTGAATATAGATGCTGTGGTCAGGACATTTCTTGGATTGCCGCCGCATCTGCGCAGCCTGTTCGGACCACGCCTGGCCTTGCTTCTCATCGATCTTGACGCTGAAGCGGCAAGGAGGATCCGAAACGCGATGGAGCGGACGCCGCATGTCCCTGCCCAGGCAGTGTCGCTCCTTGATGCGCGGATGGAACTTCAGGCCGATCATCCCGAAAGGGCCCGGTTTCATGCCGAAGCCGCCCTGTCGGATCCAAGGCATGAGGTTGATGCTCTTGTCGCCCTCGTCGAAGCGCATTTCCTTGAGCTGCGGCCCATTCCGGGCAGTGTTGTCGAACGGGTTCAGTCACTGCAGGGGCAGACCGGAAACAACAGTAGCCTTGCCCGTGCAGTGGCCCTGTCGTTCGCGTTATCCGGCAGGTTCGACGAAGCCTTCGCGATCGCAGAGCCCGGGGCGATGACCGCAGACATATGGCGTGTTCTTGCCGCGCTTGGCGATGACGACGATCTTCTCGTGCATGCAGTCCGTCCTGCGCCTCTGCCGTCGGTAAAGGCAGATGTCGCCCTTTCTGTTGCGAAAAGACTGCAGGTCCTGGGTTTCCCGGATGCCGCGCTTGTCTGGCTGGGGCCGATCGGCCCGGATGCGCCTACCGAATACAGGCTTGTTGCGGCGGCGGCCGAACTGGCCAGGGGTGATGCAGGGCGGGCGTTGCAGCATCTCGCAACGCTTGAGGGCCAGACGGCTAGCGACCTGCGGGCGGCTGCCCAAACCAGGCTTGGTTTCCTGGACGCCGCCAGAACCTCGTTGCAGAAGGCTGGTAGATCCGGGGATGCGCAGCGCCTCTCCCTCTGGGCTGAGGACTGGAATGCCGTTGCGGCCGCCGCGACCGAGCCGTGGTCTGCGGCAGCCGCCATGGCACAGGCTGCCATACCCGAGGGCGGGCCGCTCGCCCGGGGTGCGGCACTGCTGAACTCCAGTTCGGCAACACGGGCAGCCCTGACTGCACTTCTCGGTGCTGTTCCGCCTCCTTCCCCCTGACTTCGATAACCGGATGGCAAGATTCGCGCCCTAGCCTGCAGGCAGGACGACAGAAGGTCGAAGACGAGGACAGGAATGGCTTCGCAGGTGTTCCTCCGCAGCGTGCTCATTGTGGTTCTGCCGATTGCGATGGTGCCAGCCAGCGGCAAGATCGACCCGGCGCAACTCTGCCTTGATGCGGCCCGGTTGGCTGCCCGGCGAACCGACGTGCCCTTTGACGTCCTGCTCGCCGTATCCATCGTGGAGACCGGACGAAACCTTCGCCCCTGGCCCTGGACGGTGAATCTGGCTGGCGCAGGCCACTGGCTTGACAGCGCGCAGGAGGCCGAGGCCCTGGTACAGGAGGCGCTGGCGCAAGGCGCGGCCAACATCGACCTTGGCTGCTTCCAATTGAATTATCGTTGGCATGGACAGTCATTCCGGTCCGTTGCTGACATGCTGGACCCTGTTCCGAACGCGCTTTACGCGGCCGAGTTTCTGGCGCGCCATCATGAAGTGACCGAGGATTGGTCGCTTGCGGCTGCTGCCTATCACTCGGCGACACCCGAACTGGCCGACCGCTATCGCGCCAGGTTCGAGAGCGTCCGCGCTTCGTTCACAGGCACGCCGCTGTTACCCGAGATTTCCGGGCGGACGAACCGGTTTCCTCTGTTTGTCGCCGGCACGGACGGCCGGAATGGGTCAATCGTTCCCGTCACTGCGGGCGGCATCCGCCTGATCGGAGGGCCCTGAGATGCATCTCTTGCCCGGTCTGCGCCGCATGTTCCGGCCCACGATCCTTCTTGCGCTGGGCCTGATGGCAATCATTGTGATGATGATCCTGCCGATCCCGGCCTGGATGCTGGACATCGGGCTGGCCGTCTCGTTCGCTCTTGCCATCCTGATGCTGACGGTCACCCTCTTCATCGACCGCCCGCTGGACTTCTCTGCCTTCCCGACAATCCTTCTGGCCTCGCTTCTGTTGCGGCTTGCGCTGAATGTCTCTTCCACCAAGCTGATCATCGCCGAGGGCCACACCGGCCCGGATGCCGCCGGGCACGTCATTGCCGGATTTGCCGATTTCATCATGGGCGGCAACCTGATCCTGGGGCTGGTGATCTTCGTTGTCCTGCTGATCGTCAACTTCATCGTCATCACCAAGGGCGCCGGGCGCATGGCCGAGGTCGGCGCCCGCTTCGCGCTGGACGGAATGCCGGGGCGCCAGCTTGCAATCGATGCGGACCTTTCGGCCGGGGCGATCGATCACTCCGAAGCGAAACGCCGGCGTGAGCAGGAGCTGGCCGAGACCACCTTCTTCGGCTCGCTCGACGGCGCGTCGAAATTCGTCAAGGGCGATGCGATTGCAGGCCTGATGATCACGGGACTGAACATCCTGGTCGGGCTGGTTGTCGGCCTTGCAATGCATGGGCTGGATATCGCAACTGCATTCCGAACCTACACGATCCTGACCGTCGGCGATGGCCTCGTCAGCCAGATCCCAGCGGTCATCATCTCTGTGGCGGCGGCGCTTCTGCTGGCCAAGGGTAATCAGAAGGGTGCGGCGGATGTTTCGTTCTTCACCCAGCTTGGCAGTTATCCGGCGGCACTTGGCACGGTCGCCGCGCTGATGGCGCTTTTCGCTGTCGTGCCTGGTATGCCCTTCATTCCGTTCATGCTTGCGGCCGCCGCGCTGGGCGGCATGGCCTATCTGCGCACCCGGAAGTCCGCCGAAACGCCAGAGGCAAGCGCGACCTTCCAGGAGCCGGCGCATCAGAGATCGATGGGGGATGTGCTGGATTTCGACGACATCCATATCGAATTCGCCCCGAACCTTGTGGCCATGGTTCTTGATCCGGCGACGGGGCTGGACGGGCGTATCACCAACATGCGCAACCACGTGGCTTTGGCCTTCGGTCTGATCCTGCCCGAGATTCGCCTGACGGATCAGGCCGCACTTCCGCCCGGCCAGTATCGGATCCGGCTTCAGGGTGTCGAACGAGTGTCGGGTACGTTGTACCCTGACAGGGTGCTCGTGCTTATCGCGGATGGTGTTACAGCCCCCGACGGCATCGACGTGAAAGAGCCCGTCTATGGCGCGCCGGCCCGCTGGATCCGGCCAGATCAGCAAGAAGATGTGGCGCTGTCCGGCCTTACGGTTGTCTCGCCGACCGAGGTTCTGGCGACACACCTGCTGGAAGTGTTGAAGGCCAACCTGTCACGGCTGCTTTCCTTGCGCGCGCTTCGGCGATTGCTGGACGAATTTGTCCGGCTTTCCGACCCGGTCCGGGCCGAGGCGAACCGCAGGTTGCTTGACGAACTGATGCCTGACAGGGTTCCGGTGGACCTTCTGCATGCCGTGCTGCGCCTTCTTCTGGAGGAAAGGGTCTCGATCCGGAACCTGCCCCTGATCCTCGAGGCAGTGGCAGAGGCGCGTCAGCTTGCGGTGCCGGAGGCGATCTGTGAACACGTCCGCCAGCGGCTTGGATTCCAGATCGTGGCCGAACTCAAGCGGCCCGACGGAACAGTGCCGTTGATCCAGTTGGCGCCAGAGTGGGAGAAGACCTTTTCCACCTACCAGATCGACGGCGACCGTGGCCCGCGTGACGTGGCCTTGCCCCCGGAAATCTTTGCAAAACTGGCGAATGGTCTGGCTGACCGGGTGAACCGCGCGGCCGAAACCGGCGTCTATCCCGCGCTGGTAACCTCGGTCACCCGTCGACGTTTCCTGAAGACCGTGGTGCAGGCCAGGGGCTTGCAGATGCCTGTCCTGTCCTACGAGGAAATCGGAACAGAGGCGCGGCCTGCGCTTCTTGGGCAGGTGGCGGCATGAGCGGCCTGATCGAGGAGCTGTCTTCCCTGCTTTCCCTGATCGACGGGGTCGCCTGGGCGGCGGTTCTGGTGTTCATCCGGATCGGAGCGATGATCGCATTCATGCCGGGCCTTGGGGAACCGGCTGTGCCGACGCGAGTCAAGCTGGCGCTGATCCTTGCGTTCACACTTGTCCTGGCCCCGGCCCTTGCCGAAACGATATCCCGCAGCGGCCCGGCGCCTTCCCTTTTTCCCCTTGCGGGCGAAGCAGTTGCCGGCCTGATCCTGGGTATCGGGATGCGGCTTTTCCTTCTGGCCCTGCTCACCGCAGCGGGACTCATCGCCCAAGCGTCCACCCTGTCGCAGCTTTTTCCCAATGCTGCGCCGGAGCCGCAGCCGGCAATCGGCAACCTGCTTGTCATCGCCGGCGTCGCCCTGGCCCTGGCAGCCGGGCTGCATGTCCGGGCGGCAGAACTTGCCCTGCTTTCCTATGATGTCCTGCCTGCGGGCGGCTATTTGGATGCGCGCGCAGTGGCAGACTGGAACCTCTCACTTGTCAGTCGAACCTTTGCGCTGGGCTTTTCCCTTGCTGCCCCTTTTGTCGTGGCGTCGACGATCTACAACCTGGCCCTTGGGGCAATCAACCGGGCCATGCCGCATCTCATGGTCGCAATGGTCGGGGCACCGGCCCTCACCCTGGGCGCAATTGCGCTTCTTGCGGTATCGGCGCCGATCCTGCTGGCCTACTGGTTGCAGCTTTTCGAGGCCTACCTTTCCGATCCGTTCGGCCCGCCGCCATGAACGCGGAAGTGAGCGATAGCGAGGAAAAGGAATTCGAAGCCTCGCCGCAGAGGTTGGAGGAGGCCCGGAAGAAGGGTGACATTCCCCGCTCGACCGATCTTCTCATGGCGGCCGGGATCGCGGGCTTTCTCTTGTCTCTCGTCGCGCTGGGTGGATGGGTGGTGCGCCGCTCGGGCACGGCTGGAATGGTGTTTCTTGATCAGGCTGACCGTTTGTCGCGGCTGATGTTTGCCGGGGCAGGCGAATTGTATGGCGGCATCCTGCTTTCCTTTGCAGGGCCGCCGCTTGCACTTCTGTTGCTGCCGCCAGTGCTGGTGCTGCTGGTGGCTGTCGCGACACGCGCCTTTGTGGTGACCCCGAGTCATCTTGCACCGAAGCTGTCCCGCATCTCGCTGATCGCAGGCGCAAGAAAGAAATTCGGCGTCGAAGGTCTTGCCGAATTCGGGAAGAGCGCGTTGAAGCTCATCCTTGTCGCGGCAATTCTGTACCATTTCCTTGCCGGTCGCATCGAGAAGGTTCTCGCCACCCTTTTTCTGGATCCCGGGTCATCGATGGCCTTCCTTCGGCAGCTGGTGATCGAGTTCCTTTTCATTCTTCTGCTCGTCACCGTCACGCTGGGCGGGGTGGATCTTCTTTGGCAGCACCACCGCCATCGCAGGCGCAATCGGATGTCGCGCAAGGAAATGATGGATGAACACAAGGAAAATGAGGGTGATCCGCATCTCAAATCGGCCCGGCGCCAGCGCGCGCAGGCGGTTGCCACAAACCGGATGCTGGTCGATGTTGCGACGGCGGATGTGGTGGTGGTGAACCCCACTCACTTCGCCGTTGCCCTGCGATGGGACAGGAAGCGCGGTGCCGCGCCGGTCTGCGTGGCCAAGGGCGTGGACGAGATCGCCCTGGTCATCCGGTCACAAGCGGCCCGGCACGGCGTGCCGGTTCACAGCGATCCGCCTGCGGCGCGCGCCATATACGCCACTGTCGAGATCGGGCAGCAAATCCGGCCCGAACACTACCGTGCTGTTGCCGCGGCGATCCGCTTTGCCGATGCCATGCGTCAGAAGGCACGCCGGCAATGAACCGCAGAAGCGATCTGGCGCGCCTTCAGAAGCTGTCGCAACTGATACTGGACCAGCGCCTGGCGAGACTGCGCGAAACGGCCGATCTGCGCGACAGGACAAGGATGCAGATCATGTCACTCGATCAATCCGCCAAGACTGCGGACCTGCCGACTGTCACGGTCAACCAGGTTGCCCTGCGCTACGAACTTTGGGCGGATGCACAGCGCACCGAGCTTAATGCCGTTCTTGCACGACAGACAGTCGCCTGGCTGGACGCACGCGATCGGGCCTTGGCCGCGTTCGGTCGGCTTGAGGCTCTGCGCGGTCTCAACCGGAATGCAGAGGGAGAAAGCTAGGCGAGGATCAGATCATCAGCTGTCTTGCCGGGCGATGTCGGTGATCAGAACGCTGCGGACGATCGGGCCAAGCACCATGGCTGCGGCTTCGCCCAGGTTTTCACGCAGTACAACAAGGTTCGATCCGTCAGTGAACGAGCCGCTGAAACCGCCGACATTGGCATGATCGAACATCACCTGCAGAAATGCGTCGCGAAGTTTCGGCTCGCGCAGATGGATGGCCTCCGCTTGGCCCGGCAGGATCTCAAGTGACAGAGAAAGGACGACCATTGATGCGACGCGGCCCTTCTCGATGACAGGTATGACGAACTGGTTGCTCAGCTTGACATATTCCGCCACGGTCCCGTCATCCGTCCTGACGTTGGAGTCACCTGCTTTATGGCCTGTCGCTGTGGCCTCCATGTGGCGCTCGCTGCTGTCGGTCTCTGGCCTTTGCGGCGCCGGGCGTAGTGCAAGCCCGGCGCCTAGGCCGGCGCCCAGACCGATCATTGCCAGAAGGACGGGCAGGAATTTCCGTAGCATGATCAGAAGGGCAGAATGATGTCTGCAGCCTGCTGGCCATAAGTTGGCTGCTGGACATCGCTTATCTGCCCGCGCCCGCCATAGGAAATGCGCGCCCCTGCGATCTTGTCATAGGTGATCTCGTTCTGTCGCGAGATGTCGTTGGGCCGCACGAAGCCGGTCACGAACAGCTCTCGCATTTCGTAGTTCACGCGCACCTCCTGCTGGCCCTCGATGCGCAGTACGCCGTTGGGCAGCACCTCGACCACGGTGGCGGCAAGCCGCAAGGTCAGTTGTTCCTTTCGGCTGACCGATCCGGCCCCCTTGAACGTCGAAGAAGACCGCGTCTCGAAGGCATCGGCCAAGTCTGCGCTGTCGGGCAGGCGTGCATCGATCCGTTGCGGGATGCCGAAGAACTCCGGCAGGCCCGATTTCTGCGAGCCGCTGCGGTTGCGTCCGGTGGCATTCGAGATCGAGGCGCTTTCGTCGATTTCGATCACCACGGTCAGGATGTCGCCCCGACGTGCAGCGCGGCGGTCACCCAGAAGCGATTCGGTCCCTCCCGCCCACAGCGACGAGCCGTCCGATGGCGTTGCAGCAGCCAGATCTTCGGGCAGGGTCGCGGAATACATTGCATAATGCTGGCTGGTGCCCGTAATGGCCGAAAATTCGGGGGCGCGGCCGACCTGGCTCAGCTTCCCGCAACCCGAGACGACCAGTGTCAGCAAAAGAGCGGATCGCAGCATTTCAGTCATTCCATCCGACATAGACCGCACCGTCCGGACCGATCCGGCCAGTGACAGTGGTACGAGAGCCAAGGTTCATGATCCGGATCACGTCGCCTGCCGACCCGCGGGCAAGTGCCCGGCCTTCCGTCGATATTGCAAGCGCGCCCGACAGGTAGATCAGCGGCACCACCTGGTTGCGGTCCACCAGAGCGGGAGGCCCGATGTCACCGGCGCGCACCGGCCGTCCGGCATGGATCGCCACGCGCGCCTCACGGCCGACGGCATCGGCCGGGTTGGCCAAGGCACCGGGAATATGGGCATCGACAATAGTCAGATCATCCGGGCTGATCAGCGCGCGTGCCCGGATCGTCCGCGTGGCGACCACGCTATCTGCAAGGGCGGGTGATGCCGCCAGAAGCAGGGCAAGCACGCCCCTCATCAGCGCACCTGGGTGGTCGCACCGAGCATCTGGTCGGCAGCGGTGATTACCTTGGCGTTCAGCTCATAGCCGCGCTGGGCCTTGATCAGCTCTGTCACCTCGCGCACTGCGTCCACCGAACTGGCTTCGAGATAGCCCTGCCGCAGTGTGCCCAATCCCTGCTGTCCGGGCGCGGCCGATAGCGCAGGGCCGGAAGCGGGGGTTTCAAGGAACTGGTTCGATCCTATCGCCTCCAGACCCTTCTCGTTGGTGAAGGATGATAGTGTCAACTGTCCCAGAAGTTCGGGCTCCACCCTGTCGGCGAAATCGGCCCAGACCTCTCCGCCGGGGGTGATGGTCAGGCCTCGTGCGTCAGAGGGAATGGTGATACCTGGGACGACCGGATAGCCTTCCGAAGTCACGATCTGACCGTCGGCTGAACGTTTCAGCGCTCCGTCGCGGGTGTATGCGGTCTGACCCGACGGCAGTTGCACCTCGAAATAGCCGTTGCCGTCGATCGCAACGTCAAGATCGCCGCCGGTCGCGTCCAGTGACCCTTGTCCCGGGACCACCGAGACCGAGGCCGGGCGAACCCCCAGACCGATCTGTATGCCGGTCGGCAGCATGGAACCGTCCGCAGCCGAGACGCTGCCCGGTCGCGCCATCTGCTGGTAATGCAGGTCGGCAAAGTCGGCGCGACGGGGGTTGTAGCCCGTGGTCGACATGTTGGCGAGGTTGTTCGCCACCACATCTACCTTCATCTGCTGCGCCGACATTCCGGTGGCTGCGATGTGAAGTGCCTTCATCCCAATCTCCTATCGGCCCAGCGTCTGGACCACGCTGCGGACCCGCTCATCTTCGGCATCCAGGAACTTCTGCCCCAGTTCGTAGGCACGCTGCACTTCGATCATCCGGGCGATTTCCGACACCGGCTCGACGTTGCTTTCCTCCAGCATGCCCTGCATGATCGCGCCGCCCTCAACCGGCTGCAGCGCCCCGCCGTCGAAAAGCGTGCCGGACTGGTGCCGCAGGGCGAGGGGATCGGCAGGCCGCCAGAGGCCGATCTGCGCTATGGGCTGGCCGTCTGCCGAAAGCGTGCCGTCATGCGCGATGGTCACCTTGGCGTCCGGCGGGACAATGACCGGTGCGCCCCCAGCATCAAGCAGGCGATGGTTATCGGGGGTGACCAGCTCGCCTTCAGGGTTGAGCGCGAAGGAACCGGCGCGCGTCAGTCTTTCGCCCTGCGGTGTCTGGACTAGAAAAAACCCATCGCCTTGGATGGCAAGGTCGAACGCCCCGCCAGTCATGGTCAGCGTCGCCTGGCGCAGGTCGACGTGCCGTCCGCTGGCATGGGCCATGGACAACGACGGATCCCGATTCAGCGCCGCGACATGTTCGGAAAACACCACACCCTCGCGCCGGAAACCGGTGGTGGAGCTGTTGGCGATATTGTTGGCCACCACCCCCATCTCGCGCATCAGGCCCGACTGGCGCGTCAGTGTGACATAGAGCGCCGCATCCATGGTTCAGCCCCCCGCGATCTGCGGCACGATCGTGCCCCGGAAGAAGGCCACCAGCGTCGAGGTCATGAAGCTCATCGAGGCCCAGAACACGACCAGCATCAGGGCAGCCTTCGGCACGAATGTCAGCGTCATCTCCTGGATCGAGGTCAACGCCTGGAACAGGCCCACAACAACGCCGGCAACCAGAGCCACTGTCAGCAGCGGTGCCGAGATCAGGACGGCGGTCCACAGACCCTGACGCATCACGTCAAAGATTGCGGCCTCGGTCATACCGGCATCCTCAGGATTTCCTGGTAGGCCTCGACTACCCGGTCGCGAACCGTGGCAACCGTTTCTACCGCCAACTGCGACGAGGCCAGCGCCTGAACCAGGGCATGCGGATCGGCGCCCCCTGACATCGCCGCGCGGGCGGTCGACTCGTGCTCCTGCAACGCGCCCATGAAGGTGTCTGCCAGTTTCGCCAGGCCATGGACCGCGTCCCCCGTCTTCGATTGCGGTGCGGCGGCTGTGCGGGCGTTGGCATATGCCTGGCTGACGAATGAGGTTTTCACATCCATGCTGCATCTTCCCTATCGGCGCAGAAGGTCGAACAGGCTTTGCGTCATCTGACGTGCCTGGTCGAACATCCTGAGGTTTGCCTCGTAGCTGCGTTGCGCTTCGCGAGCGTCGGCGATTTCGATCACCAGATCGACGTTCGATCCGTCGTAGTGACCGGTCTCATCGGCCAATGGATGGCCGGGATCATAGATTTTGGGCAGGTCGCTCTGGTCCAGACGCACCCGCCCGGGTTCGACCAGGCCGGTGTCCATCGCCTGGCGGAAGGTCACGACCTTGCGGTGATAGCCGGGCGTATCGGCATTGGCGATGTTCTCCGATACATGACGCAGGCGCATCGCCTGCGCCTCCATCCCTGCGGCCGCAAAGGAAAGCGAGCTGTTCAGATCGTTCCCCATGTGCGGCCCCCTATCGCGACCGGCCAAGGCTGGCGCGGATCACGTCCGACGTCGCCCGATAGATCGCAAGCGCCATGTCGTGGCTTTGCCGCACCTCGACGGACTTCACCATCTCACCTTCGAGCGAGACCGTGTTCCCGTTCGGCGACTCGCGGCCAGGAGCTGTCTGGGGAGTCAGGGCAAAGTTCCCTGCAGGTGTCCGCAAGTGCCCCGGCCGCGTGGCCCGCATTTCCCCGCCTTCGGAGGCAAGGACGCTGGCGAAACTCGGCAGATCCTGCGCCTTGTAGCCCGGCGTATCGGCATGCGCGATGTTTCTTGCGATCACCGCCATCCGCGCCCCGGAGTGCGCGGCAAGCGCCTGAGCCATGCGGGCAAGTTCCAGTTTTTCGAACATCGGGGCTTCTCCCTCGACCTGTTTCACCAAGGCTTAAGGGTGATTCCTTTAGAAACAATTGAGGGCGAACAAACGGAGAATCCGGTGTCAGGGTTGTTCGATGGCCTTCTGGCCGAAATTGCCGGAAGCGTGCCGGTTCGAATGGTGGGCCGCGTGGCGGAAACCCGTCGCGGCCTGGTGCAGGTGGCTGGTCTTCGGGGGGCGGCCATCGGAGACCACGTTGTGATCCACAGCCGCGACGGGATTTCCCAAGGCGAGGTTCTGCGCCTCAGCCCAGGCCTGTGCACCGTTCTGCCCGCCACGACAGGAGAGGGGATGGCGATCGGCGACCGGGTTGAGCTGGTCGGAAGCGCTGCCATCGCGCCAGACGACAGCTGGATCGGCCGGATCGTCGATCCGTCGGGCAGGCCCCTTGACGGTCGCCCCCTGCTGCGGGGCCGCGCTTCCCGGCCCCTGTGCGCACCGGCGCCCGCCGCGGCGACGCGGCGTCGCCTGGGTGAAAGGCTGTCAACGGGGATCGCGGTCTTCGACACGCTGCTGCCTCTGGTCCGTGGCCAGCGGATCGGACTTTTCGCGGGCTCGGGGGTTGGCAAGTCTTCTCTTCTGGCGCGGTTCGCTCGTGGGGTGGAGGCGGACATGGCGGTCATCGCGCTGGTCGGTGAACGAGGACGCGAGCTGCGCGAGTTCACGGAGCGCGTCCTCGGCCCCGATGGCATGGCGCGAAGCGTGGTTGTCGCCGCAACGTCCGACCAGTCCCCCCTGATGCGGCGGAAGTGTGCGCTTGCGGCCATGGTTGTGGCCGAGCATTTCCGTGATCAGGGCTTGCACGTCCTGCTGCTGGTGGATTCCGTCACCCGCTTTGCCGAGGCGCATCGCGAAGTGGCTCTGGCTGGAGGCGAAGAGGCATCCTTGCGCGGCTATCCCGCCTCTCTCACCCAGGCGATCATGGGCCTGGCCGAGCGGGCCGGTCCCGGCCCCGAGGGGGCAGGGGATATCACGGCGGTCTTTTCCGTTCTTGTGGCCGGCTCCGACATGGAGGAGCCAGTGGCAGATATCCTGCGCGGGGTGCTGGATGGCCATGTGGTTCTGGATCGTCGAATTGCCGAACGGGGCCGATTTCCGGCCATCGATCTGTTGCGGTCAGTCAGCCGGTCGTTGCCCGATGCGGCCACCGAGGCAGAAAACGACCTGATCGGCGAGGCCCGGCGCCTGCTGGGGGCCTACGACCGGGCAGAACTGATGATCCAGGCCGGGCTTTATGCTGCCGGAACCGACCCTGTGATCGACCGCGCGATCAGGCTGTGGCCTGCGCTGGATCACTTCCTGGCCGAAGCCGCCCCGGCCGGAGGGCCGGCGGAAAGTTTCGCGCGCCTGCGTGCCCTGCTTGCCGAGTGATTCAGACAATGCGGGCTGACCGGCCGTTTCCCAGGGCACGGGCCGCCCTGTCGGCTGGAAGGATCAGGCACGCCGGCGGTGGGCCCGATTGCAAGGGCCGTGCTGGCGCCACGCAACCGATTTCCGGGTGAGACGTTACACCCGATGCGTTTCGCATCGGGCTGTCCGGGGGCCGGAGCCGTGCGATCCATGGTCAAAGCCCGCAGCCTCAACGACGCATGAGCATCAGCGCGATGGCAGCCGGGGACGAGCTTGCCTGCTGTTCCTGCACCTGGGCGCCCAAGTGAAAGCGTCGGATCAGCGATTCAAGCCTGGCAGGATCACTGAACTGGCTTACAGTCGATGCGCCGAAGACCGCCCGCATCTTGTCGCGAAGGGTTGTGACCTGCTGGTCGATGTCGATTGCCGCAAGGCTACTGGGCAGGCCGAGTGCCTTTTGCACCACTTCGCGCAAAGGCGGGCTGCCCAGGATCGTATACCATTTCGCGGTCTCGCTGCCGGACCGGGAGGCAATCTCGGGCAATTCGCGCTCTGCATGCAGGGCCAGGCGGAAGGCATTGTTCTGTTCGCCTACTGCCGCCTCGAAGCTGCGGCTGCGATACTGGGCAAGGATCTCGTCAGGAAAGGTGGAGATTCTTGTGCGTGGCACCGGGAAATCGCCGAAGCCGAAAGCCGCGCAAAGCTTATGGTACTGCTTGTTGGCCAGCCGGTTCGCAAGACTGCCTTCCCGCAGGGTTCCCCCTTCAAGCACCTGCCTGATGAAGGCACGATTGTTCACGTCGCCTTCAAGCCCGAATGCGGTCAGGGCAATCTGCAAGAGCCGCCTGTCAGAGACCAGTTGCTCAGCCGTCTCGATCTTGCCGATCCGGTCGCGAAAATAGGCTTCATCCCGCTTTAGGACGGGTGAAGCCAACTGTGCCGCCTGCTGACGCTGCAGCGTCCTCTTTAGGAAACCCCAGCCGCCATAGCCGGACATCGGCAATAATGGCTGGAAGCTCATGGTCGTGCCGAAGCGACCAGCAGTCGCTCTTCCCTGGGTAGCAGGCTGCGAAGCGCCTTCAGTGCCTGGTAATGCTGATCTTCAAGAACCGCGCGGCTGGCCAGGGCCAGTTGGGTGCGGCTGTCATTGTCGGTCAGGGCCTGACTGAGCTGTTCGATCCCGCGAAGGAGCTGCAGCCGGGCCTCGGCCGGATCGGCATCGCCCGACAATACAAGTTGCGCGATATAGCACACGCGACGGACCGGAGTGTTGACCTCACCCGGATGGATGGCGTCGCGCAGTCGAAGGATATTGGCATTCGGGGTCATGATGGCCAGACGCGACCTCTTTTCCCCATTCTTCACTACGGCGCCATTGATCAGCACCCGTTCATGCGGCCCGAGTTTCAGCACGAGGCCGGTCATGTCGTGCCCCCCGCTCCCCGCAGGCCGCGCATCACGGCCGTGTTGATTTCGGTCAGGACAGCGACACTGGCCTTGCCGTCCAGCACAGATCGGCTGTGCCGGCTGGCAAACTCGTAAAGATAGAACAGTCTCGCCCGCAGTGCCGCGGGCAAATTGTTTCCGGGAAGTGCCACATCGGCGGCAAGCGCGGACCAGAGTTGCAGGTTATCGGTCACGGCGCGCACAAGGCCGGGAAAATCGGTCTCGCGGTTCGACCAGGCAGAATGCAGCCGACGGGTGATCTGTGCCAGTAGATCGTATTCGACCGATCGGTGCGAACGCGTAGGTGCTTCCTGATGAGCATATGCGATTGGGGCTTGATGGGACATCGGGGTTCCGTCGGTTCGAAGCTCTGGAAGGGTGCGGGCCGCGGCGCGTCAGCCGCGGCCCCGAACGCTTAGCGGAACAGAGAGAGAAGACCCTGCGGCTGCTGGTTTGCAATCGACAGCGCCTGGGTGGCCAGCTGCTGTTGGACCTGCAGCGCCTGTAGCCTGGCCGAGGCTTCCTCCATGTCGGTATCGACCATGGCGCCGATCCCGGTCCTGAGCGAATCGGTCAGCTGCCCGACGAATTCGCTCTGGATCTCGATGCGCTTCTGTGCCGAGCCGAACGCAGCCGCGGCGTCGATCGCCGTCTGGAGCATCCCCTCGATCGCCCCGAGAGCACTTGCTGGGGCATTCACCACGTCGATGCCGTGTAGCCCGGCCAGACCGCCGGTGCCTCGGCTGGCGGAAACCGAAACATCGGCTGCCTGGTTCGTGTTGTTCGCGATTTGCAGGGCGCCGCTCGACAGGGACAGGGTGAAGTCGCTGTCGGACAGGCCATTCGCGGTCAGGGCGTTCTTGAGGCCCGCAACCAGCGAATCTGCGGTGTCGCCCTGCTGCACAACATAGCGGCCTTCAACCGAGCCGACCCTGAGCGAAACCGAGTCACCTGCGATCAGAGCGGTCAGCGTGGCGGGATCCGCACTTGGCGCGTTCGATGCCAGGGCACCCCCACCCCCCTGGAAGGTAAAGCCGTTCAGCGTGACCGGAGTTCCGGTCACCACGCTTGTGGCCGACAGCGTTCCAAGACCGCCGCCTGTCAGCGCGCTGCCCGCCGTGGTAGACAGATTCTGTGCCGTCACTTCGATATTGGCCGATGTCACGCCTGACTGCGACCGGTCGAGCGAGGAAAGCACATTGACCGTGGACTTGGATCCGTCCACCAGGTTCAGCCCGTTGAACTGCGCCGCGCCGACGACGGATTCGATCTGCTTGGTCAGCGCCTTGATGTCGGTGTCGATCTTGCCGCGGTCGACGTTCTCGGCCTGGGCGGCCACGATCTTGCCTTTCATCTCGGTCAGCAGCTTGGTCACCGATTCCGCTGCCGACCGGGCGACGGTCAGCGTCGCATTCCCTACGGCGAGGCTGTCGGAGATGCCCTTGAAGCCCTGGACATCAGATTCCATCACCTTCGAGATTGCCCAGACTGCGGCATTGTCCTTGGCGGTCGCCACGCTCTTGCCGATGGAAATATCGGCCTGCGTCTTGTTGAGGTTGGCGTTAATGCCCTTCATCGTCTGGAGGGCAACCATTGCACTGGTATTGGTCAGAAGCGACGACATTTCTGTTTCCTTCACGAATGGCCGCAGGTTTCACGGCCGCGAATGCCACGTCTGAATGTGGCGGGACGGGCCTTCTGTCCGATGCCGCCGGCTGGGCCGGAAGCGCCGCCCCGTCATGAGGCGCGAGGACAGTGAAGCGTCCAAGGTTCTAACCAATCCCTAACTCCGCCGCGTGAAGTGCCGGGCATTCTAGAAAAATCAGAACCGTCCCAGGGCCGAGGACGTGCCGTCGCCGACCTCGGCCCGCCGGCCGCGCGAATCATAGGTGGTCAGCGTCGGGCTGGTGGTGATTTCGGTCAGCCTGCCCAGCGCGGCCTTCACACCGCGCGCGGCGGCTTCAAGCAGGCGGGCATTTCGCTCGGCCTTCTGCTGCAGGCGCTCTGCGGTCGCCTTGTCGGGTACCGAAAGCGTCTGGGCCTGTGCCTCGATGCCGGTTCCTATCCGTTCAAGCGCGGCCAGGTCGCCTGCAAGAAGTGCATCCCGGGCCTCGTCCAGAAGGTCTTCAATCGCCATCGCCGGTTCCTTTCGCCACCATTGCCTCGAAGATCGTCCGGGCCAGCCCTATTCCCCCTGCGCTTGCCATCAGCCGCGCCTGTTCGTGCCGCAGGAACGAGGCGAACTGTGCCTCTCCGGAACCGCCGGAGAAGGAACCTGCTGCGCCGCCCAGGCCGGCATGGGCCAGCATCGCGGCCAGAAAGGCGGTCTCGAGTTCCTGTGCCTTAGCGAATGCTCGGTCGTAGCGGCCAGTTGATGCCAAGGCCGGGGTCGGGACGGAGTTCGTGTGCATGAACGGCTCTCTCATCGGTCGGAATTTACGCGACAATCTGCGACGGCAGTAAAGAATGGGTAACCTCCCTGGCAGATAAGCGATTGCAGCGTGGCCGAAGGTGTCCCGAAATGCAGTCCACCCGCCCTGTGCAGACTTGTCCGCTCCCTTCCCTCGTCGCACGCTTTCGGGCAGAGGGGGCGGGCGGACTCGCCCCGGAATTCGCGGATCTGCTGGGCGCTCCTGCGGGGGCGAGGGATGCCCCGGATTCAGACGGTGCACCCTGCGATTGGAATGCGCCACTGCCGCAGGAAACCATGCTGTTCCTTTTGCCCGGAACGGCCGGGGTGCGCGTGCCCGGACTTGCGTCAGACGTCGGTGCAGATCCGCAGGGGCAGGCCATCGGCAGCGAGACATCGGCACCCGAAGCCTTAGACCCCTGCACGCGGGAAACCGCAGATGCGGCAATCGACCGCCCGGTTGACAGTCCGGGTCCTTTCGTCAGGGGCTTGCCGCATTCCGATGATATGGCGCCGAACGATGACGGCCGGAACTGCACTGGTGCGGCAGGGGTGCCGGATGTCCCCGCACAGGACGGATCCTCCTTTCCTGCACGGAATGCAACAAGCGCCGCCAAGCCCGGGGAAGTGGTCCGTGATCAGGCATCAGAGGCTTCGGTTTCCGGCCTTGTCCCTGCCCGGAATCCGGCGGTCGTCGATGCGTCGCCGGGAAATGGGCCGGCGTCTGCACCGGCGGCTTCCCCGACCCCGCCGTGCCTGTCTGGCCGGAACCGGCCGGCGGGCGGCCTTGTCGCCCCCCCCCCCTCTGGCCCCGGCACCACCGGTTTCTTGCGACCACGGTGCAGCCGGTTCCAGAGGGCCGACCGCAGGTCATGCCATCCCGATCACGGTCGGCCATGCCGGGGCAGAGACCGCTTTGCCGTGGCATGGGCTGCAGCAGGCTGCGGAAGGGGATTTGGACGGCCTGACCTTTGTCGCAGGCAGCCCAGGTCGGGCAGCCGCTGCCGGCCTTGCACCCGTGATTGTGCCAGACCATCCGGAAAAGCAACGTCCGACAGACAGCACTGCGGGCGCGGATCTGCTGGCGGCCGAGCAAGCGTTCCGCAGGCCAGTGCCAGCGTCGGCCCTGGCGCCGATGGCCGGGCCTTCTGGCGGGCTGCTGCCGGATCCCGCCGCGCTGCCGCTGCTTGCCCACACATTACCGCACGCATCGACCGGGGCGATGGCGCATGCGCCAGCCTTGCCGAATATCGGCGCAAGCATTGGCCAGCTTGCCTTGGCGATCGTCGACCCCGGCCGGCATGCGAAGGACAAGGTCACCGAAATCCGTCTGTCGCCTGATGAACTCGGCAGTGTCCGCGTGACCCTGCAGACGGATGCCGCAGATCCCGATCGGATCGCCGTGATGCTGAGCTTTGATCGCCCCGATACGCTCGACCTGTTCCGGCGCCATGCAGAGCAACTGACCGAAGCCTTGCGTTTGGCCGGCTTTCCTCGGGCAGAGATCGGCTTTGGTCAGCACGGTGCGGATCAGTGGCAATCCGGCACCCCCGGATCAGGACGGGAGGAGCCCCGGCGCTATGGGGGCGCATCGGATGCCATGCCCGCGGATGCGGCCGTGAAGCCTGGAGTTTTGCGGCAATCTGCAACCCCCGCATCTTCGCTGGATCTTCGATTGTGAGGACTGCCATGACTGTCGCAACCGTAATGCCCTCGTCCGGTGCCACCGCTTCCGGCAACAAACCGGGCCAGGCCTCCGGGATCGCGTCCGATTTCAACACTTTCCTTCGGATGCTCACGGTGCAGATGCAGAACCAGGATCCGCTGAACCCGATCGATTCTGCGGATTATGCGGTGCAACTGGCCACCTTCTCGGGGGTCGAACAGCAGGTGCGCACGAATCAGCTTCTGTCCGAGATGACGACGCGGTTCCAGCAGATCGGCATGGCCGAAATGGCCAGCTGGGTCGGGAAAGAGGCGCGTACGGATGCGATGGTGCGCTTCGATGGTCGCCCGGTGACCCTGTCGCCCAACCCGGCGCAGGGGGCGACCCGGGCGGTTCTCGAGGTGCGGGATGCGCAAGGCCGTCTGGTCGCACGCGAGGAAATTCCCGTCACTGCAGAACCATACGCCTGGTTGGGTGCCGATGCGGCCGGCAATCCGCTGCCGCCCGGGGCTTACTCTCTCAAGCTGGAAAGTCTGCGCGGAGAGGAAGTCATCTTCACCGGCCCGATGGAGCATTATGCGCGTGTGGTCGAGGTGCGCGGCACGCCTGCAGGGACCAGCCTTGTCCTTGCAGGTGGCAGCGAAGTGTCTGCCAACCGCGTCACGGCCCTGCGCGAGGCACGCTGATGCCTCCGGTCAGAAGAGGCGATCCGTCAGCACCCCGGCTGCGAAGGCCGCCAGTATCACCAGTAGCCAAAGCCCGACCTTCATGCGGGGGCCGGGTCGCGCAGGAGGTGTGGTCGGGTTTCCGGCGCGGATGAGCTGGGCCTCGACAAGACCCGGAAGTTTCGGCCCGAAACGCGCGAGAACCCGGGCGGTCTTTGCCAGATCGCGCAGAACCGCCTTTGGTCCGACGTTCTCGCGGATGTAGCGTTCGACGATCGGGCTGGCCACTTCCCAGATGTTGATGTGCGGATCCAGGGACCGCGCCACGCCTTCGACCACGACCATCGTCCGTTGCAGAAGGATCAGCTCGGTCCGCGTTTCCATCCCGAAGCGTTCGGTGACCTCGAACAGGTAGGCGAGGAGCCGCGCCATCGAGATGCGGCTGGCATCCATGCCGAAGATCGGCTCGCCCACCGCCCGCAGCGCGCGGGCAAATTCGTCGATGTCGCGGTCGGGGGGGACGTAACCCGCCTCGAAATGCACCTCGGCCACGCGGCGGTAATCCTTGCGGATGAAGCCCATCAGGATCTCGGCATAGACCCGGCGGGTGTATTCGTCGATCCGGCCCATGATGCCGAAGTCATAGGCGATGATGTCGCCGTTCGCGGCCACCTTCAGGTTGCCCTGGTGCATGTCGGCATGGAAGAAGCCGTCGCGCAGCGCGTGGTTCAGGAACAGCTGCAACACGCGGGCGCCCAGCACCCGGCGGTCGTGGCCGGCGGCCTCGATCGCCTCGACATCGTTCAGCCCGATCCCTTCCGCCCAGCCCAGCGTCATCACGTTGCGCGACGACAGGAACCATTGCGGCTTGGGCACCTGGAAGCCTTCGTCCTGCGCGGTGTTCGCCGCGAACTCGGCGGCGGAGGAGGATTCGAGCCGCAGGTCCAGCTCTCCCATCACCACGCCTTCGAAATGGGCGATGACGTCCACGGGGCGCAGCCGGCGGCTGAAGGGGGCCAGGCGCTCGATCCAGCGGGCGGCGAGGTAGAAGGCGTCGATGTCCTTGCGGAAGGCGCGTTCGATTCCGGGTCGCAGCACCTTGACCGCGACCTCCTCGCCGCTGTCCGCCAGCCGCGCGCGGTGGACCTGGGCGATCGAGGCGGCGGCGACGGGTTCCGAGAAGTCCGAGAACAGGTCGGCGACCGGCACCTCGAGTTCCGCCTCGATCATCTTCTTGGCGGTCTCGGTCGGGAAGGGCGGCAGCTTGTCCTGAAGATATTTGAGTTGCTCGGCCAGCTCCTCGCCCACGATGTCGGGGCGGGTGGACAGGACCTGGCCGAACTTGATGTAGGCCGGCCCCAGCGCCGTCAGCGCGCGGGTGGCGGGGGGCAGCGCGGGGTCGCCCTTCAGGCCCAGCCACTTGAACGGCCAGCCCAGCATCCGCGCGGCGAAACGCAGCCGGGGCGGGGCGCGGAAGGCCTCCAGCACCACGTCCATGGCGCCGGTGCGTTCCAGCGTGGCGCCGGTGCGGATCAGGCGGACGATGTTGTGCGGGCCCCTCATGCGGCGCGCTCCGGGCGGCTCTTCGCTCCCATGCGGTCGCTCATCGCGGGGCGAGGCAGCGAAGAGGGACCGAACGGGGCCGATGAGCGGCAGGGCATCACAGCTTCCAGCCCGAATGCAGGGCGGCGATGCCCATTGTCAGGTTGCGGTATTTCACCTGCTCGAAGCCGGCGGCGCGGATCATCGCCGCGAAGGTTTCCTGATCGGGGAACCTGCGGATCGATTCGACGAGATACTGATAGCTGGCGCGGTCGCCAGCGATCACCTGGCCCATCACCGGGATGATGTTGAAGGAATAAAGGTCATAGACCTTCTGCATCAGGTCGTTCGGAATCTGGCTGAATTCCAGCACCATCAGCCGCCCGCCGGGTTTCAGCACGCGGTAGGCCTGGGACAGGGCATCGGGGATGCGCGTCACGTTCCTTATGCCGAAGGAGATGGTGTAAACGTCGAAGCTGTTGTCGGGGAACGGCAGCGCCATGGCGTCGCCGACGACCCAGTCGAGGCTGTGGGCCAAGCTTTCCGCCTCGGCGCGCTTGCGGCCCTCGATCAGCATCGGCTCGGTCATGTCGCAGACGACGGCCTGCGCGCCGGGCGCGCGTTTCAGGAAGCGGAAGGCCACGTCGCCGGTGCCGCCGGCCACGTCCAGAAGCCGCTGGCCGGGGCGCGGGGCCAGCCAGTCCATCATCGCGTCCTTCCACAGCCGGTGGATGCCCAGGGACATCGCATCGTTCATGATGTCGTATTTCGAGGCCACGCGCGAAAAGACGCCATGCACCATGCCGGCCTTTTCGGCCTCGGGCACGTCCTGAAAGCCGAAATGGGTCGTCTTTTCTTCGCTCATCGGTCTTGCGATCCTTCGCCCTGACGCCTCCTTATAGTCCGCCACCCCGCGCCTGCAATGCGCCCATCTGTCAGGGACCGCCGATGCCTGAACTGCCCGAAGTCGAAACCGTGCGCCGCGGCCTGATGCCGGTGATGGAAGGCGCGATGATCGCCCGGACCGAGGTCAACCGCCCTGACCTGCGATGGCCCCTGCCCGAACGGATGGCCGAGCGGCTGACGGGGCAGCGGGTGAAGGCACTGCGGCGGCGGTCGAAATACCTTTTGGCCGATCTTGATTCGGGCGAGACGCTCCTGGTGCATCTGGGCATGTCCGGGCGGATGCTCGTCTCGGGCGCGCGGGTCGGCGCCTTCCACCGCGACCACCCCGCACCGCAGAAGCACGACCATGTGGTGCTCCACCTGGAGGGTGGCGCAAGGGTGACGTTCAACGATGCCCGCCGCTTCGGCGCCATGGACCTGACACCCACCGACCGCGCTGGTGACCACCCCTTGCTGGCGGGGCTGGGGCCGGAACCCTTTGGCAATGATTTCAACGAAGCCTACCTTGCGGACCGCCTGAAGAACCGGAAGACCCCGATCAAAGCCGCACTTCTGGATCAGAGGATCGTGGCCGGTTTGGGCAACATCTATGTTGCCGAGACGCTTTACCGCGCCCGGATCAGCCCCTTGCGACTGGCCGGTGATCTTGCACAATCGCAGGTTCACGACCTGGTGCCGGCCATTCGGGACGTTCTGGCCGAAGCGATCGAGGCGGGAGGGTCGAGCCTGCGGGATTTCCGGCAGGCCAATGGCGAGCTTGGCTATTTTGCCAAGCATTTTCAGGTATATGGTCGGGAAGGCGAACCCTGCGAAACCCCCGGCTGCGCCGGCACGGTCGTCCGTACGGTCCAGTCGGGGCGATCATCCTTCTGGTGTCCCTACTGCCAGAGGTGACTTGCCATCGCCCCGTTTGGTGCTAGGAGTCAGCCGACCGCCAGAAGGAGGGCCGCAATGGCCTATGAGACCCTGATCGTCGAGGTCGAGGACTATGTGTCCCTGATCCGCCTGAACCGCCCTGACGCCATGAACGCCCTGAATTCCACGCTGATGCGTGAACTTGCGGCGGCCGTGACGGCGGCGGAAACGAATGATCGCGTGCGTTGCATCGTGATCACCGGCTCGGAAAAGGCGTTCGCCGCCGGGGCCGACGTCAAGGAGATGGCCGAGAAGGGGTTCATAGATGTATTCTTCGATGACCTCTTCGGCCCCGAGGCAGCCACCATCGCCCGCGCCCGCAAGCCGATCATCGCGGCGGTGGCGGGCTATTGCCTGGGCGGCGGCTGCGAGCTGGCCATGCTGGCCGATTTCATCATCGCCGCAGACACGGCCAAGTTCGGGCAACCGGAAATCAACCTGGGCATCGTGGCAGGCATGGGCGGCACCCAGCGGCTGACGCGGGCCGTCGGCAAGTCGAAGTCGATGGACATGCATCTTACCGGGCGCTTCATGGACGCTGCCGAAGCGGAACGTTGCGGGCTGGTCAGCCGGGTCGTGCCCTGCAAGTCGCTGCTGGAAGAAACCATGAAGGCCGCGCAGAAGATCGTCGAGAAATCGGCGGTGACGGCGATGGTCGTAAAGGAATGCGTGAACCGGGCACAGGAAACCAGCCTGTCCGAAGGGCTGCTGTTCGAACGGCGCATGTTCCACGCCATGTTCGCGACCGAAGACCAGAAGGAAGGCATGGCCGCCTTCCTTGAGAAACGCCAGCCGCAGTTCCGCGACCGATAGGGCGGCCTTTCCAGCTGGTGGCACCGTGCCGTCGAAGCCAGCCGCGCAGCCTTGCAAGGCTATCCGCGATCCTGCGCTTGGGGGCTTTCCTTTTCGGTCGCGCTGCACTAATGGACGACGTACATGCGCGTGGGCCCGCTTAGGCAAGAATCATTCCCGATCCTTCGGTCGGGGCCTTGTGGTCTTTCGTGCAATCTGAAACGCAAAGATCCCGAGGTAGCCAGATGGCCAATACCGAACAGTCCAAGAAACGCGCCCGTCAGGCGCAGGCGCGCTATGCCGTGAACAAGGCGCGGCGCTCTCGCATTCGCACTTTCCTGCGCAAGGTGGAAGAGGCGATCGCTTCGGGCGATGCTGCCGCAGCCGAGGCTGCGCTTAAGGCTGCGCAGCCAGAGCTGGCACGCGGTGTGACCAAGGGCGTACTGCACAAGAACACCGCCGCGCGCAAGATGTCGCGCCTGTCCTCGCGTGTGAAAGCCGTCGCCAAGGTCTGATCGGCGCTTCCGTCCGGTCTGGAAGGGCGCCCCCGGAAGGGTGGCGCCCTTCGGTATTTCCGGGCCGCCGGAACCCGTAGCCAGGTCGGGCCGTTGCCGATTTGCAAGGGGGCGCGGATTCGGCTTCCGTAAGGCTGTGTCAAGCGCGTTGTTCGGTTGCGGCGCCCGCGGACCCCTTGCTAGCTTCAGCCTGCGATTCACTTCGTCTTGGGGGACATGAACGGATCGCGAAGGAAAAGCTGCTGCACAGATCGGGTGCTGCCGTGCCGGAAGATCTGAGTTTTTCCTTTGTGGTCAATGATATAAGGGCGGCATTCCTGCTGCCCCGTCATACTGGTCTGGCTGCCGGGTAACCGGTGGCGCCAGGCTGGTTGCTTCCTGTCTTCCTTCGGGAAGCGTCGAGTCCGTTGCGCAGCCGCAGTGGACATTGCGCTTGGCGAGGGTGGTTCGTCCATGGCGAGGCAACTGTGCATGTCCGGCGGATCTTCTGCCGGTCAGTCGATATTGGCAGGCGACAGAATGACGAACGAAACTTGGGGTCAGGTCCGGGAAGAACTGATCAAGCGGGTCGGCAAGAACAATTACGTCACCTGGATCGAACCCCTCAAACTGTCGCATCTCAAGAATGGCGTGGCGCGGTTCGAAGTGCCGACGATCTTTTTCGGTGACTGGGTGCAGCGCAACTATGCCGACCATATCCGTTCGCAGCTGGCCAGTGCTGGAGAGCCGGTAGAGCGCATCGAATTTGCCGTAGGCGGTGCCGGGTCCAGAAGCCCCGCCACGACGCCGGTGCTGAAATCGGTGCGGACTAGGCCCGTGTCAGAGGAAGATCTTCCCGGCGCACCGCTGGATGCCCGATTCACCTTCGACACCTTCGTTGTCGGCAAGCCGAACGAGCTGGCCCATGCCGCAGCCCGGCGGGTAGCCGAAGGCGGGACCGTCACCTTCAACCCGCTGTTCCTTTATGGCGGGGTCGGACTGGGCAAGACGCACCTGATGCACGCGATCGCGCATGAGCTGAACGCCCGCCGCCCCGAGCTTCGGGTACTGTATCTGTCGGCCGAGCAGTTCATGTATCGCTTCATCCAGGCGCTGCGCGACCGTCAGGTGATGGATTTCAAGGAGCTGTTCCGGTCCGTTGATGTGCTGATGGTCGATGATGTTCAGTTCATCGCCGGCAAGGATTCGACGCAGGAAGAATTCTTCCACACCTTCAATGCGCTGGTGGATGCCAACAAGCAGATAGTCCTGTCGGCCGACCGCGCCCCGGGCGAGATCAAGGATCTCGAGGAACGCATCAAGTCGCGCCTGCAGTGCGGCCTGGTCGTCGATCTGCACCCGACAGACTACGAACTGCGGCTGGGCATCCTGCAGCAGAAGGTCGAACATTACCGCGCGCAGTATCGCGGCCTGATGATCGCCGACGGGGTGCTGGAATTCCTTGCCCACCGGATCACCACCAATGTCCGCGTTCTGGAAGGCGCACTGACCCGGCTTTTCGCCTTTGCTTCGCTGGTCGGGCGCGAGATCACGCTGGATCTCGCCCAGGACTGCCTGGCCGACATCCTGCGGTCGTCCGACCGGAAGCTCACGATCGAAGAGATCCAGCGCAAGGTGGCCGAGCACTACAACATCCGCCTGTCCGACATGATCGGGCCGAAGCGGCTGCGCACCATCGCCCGGCCGCGGCAGGTGGCGATGTATCTGGCCAAGCATCTGACCCCGCGCAGCCTGCCGGAAATCGGCCGGCGTTTCGGGGGGCGCGACCACACCACGATCATGCATGGCGTGCGCAAGATCGAGGAGCTGATGGCCACCGACAGCCAGCTGGCCGACGATCTGCAACTTCTGCGTCGGCTGCTTCAGGGCTGAGCCGGGGCTGCTCTTGACGGCCCGGCCAATCCTAATCACAGTCGCGCGCAGCACTTGTGAACCGGGAAAAACCGGGTAAATTCGGCGTCCCTTCAGGGGTCGGCAGGGGGAAGAGATGAAGCTTTCGATCGAACGCGCCACGTTGCTGAAGGCGCTGGCGCAGGCCCAGTCGGTCGTGGAACGCCGCAACACCATTCCGATCCTTGCCAACGTTCTGATCGAGGCCGAAGGCAATCAGGTCTCCTTCCGTGCCACAGATCTCGACATCGAGGTCGTTGATCGTGCACCGGCCATGGTCGAACGGTCGGGCGCGACGACTGTCTCGGCGGTAATGTTGCATGAAATCGTTCGCAAGTTGCCGGACGGCGCCCTGGTAAACCTGTCGGATGATGCGGCTGCGGGACGCCTGACCATCACGGCAGGACGGTCCACTTTCAGCCTGGCCACGTTGCCGAAGGAAGATTTCCCGGTGATGGCGTCCAGTGAATATTCGTCGAATTTTTCGGCCAAGGCACCGGTTCTGCGGCGGCTGTTCGACAAGGCCAAGTTCGCGATCTCTACCGAAGAGACGCGCTATTACCTGAACGGTGTCTACATGCATGTGGCGCAGGGCGACGGCGGCAAGGTTCTGCGCTGTGTGGCGACCGACGGCCATCGGCTGGCCCGGATCGACGCGCCCCTGCCCGAAGGGGCCGAGGGGATGCCCGGCGTGATCGTGCCCCGCAAGACGGTGGGAGAACTGCGCAAACTGCTTGACGACGATGATGCGAACATCGCCGTATCGGTTTCCGAAACGAAGGTTCGTTTTGCTACCCCGGCGATCACCCTGACTTCGAAGGTGATCGATGGCACATTCCCCGATTACACCCGCGTCATACCGACCGGCAACAGCAAGCGGCTGGAAGTGGACGCCAGCGAATTCGCCAAGGCGGTTGACCGTGTGGCCACGGTGTCTTCCGAACGTTCGCGCGCAGTGAAGCTGTCGCTTGACGAGGATCGGCTGGTACTTTCGGTGAACTCGCCCGACTCTGGCGCCGCCGAAGAGGAGCTGGCCGTTGCCTATGGCGATGAGCGGCTGGAAATCGGCTTCAACGCGAAATACCTGCTGGAAATCGCCAGCCAGGTGGACCGTGAGAATGCGGTGTTCTTGTTCAATTCAGCGGTCGATCCCACGCTGATGCGCGAAGGCAATGATACTTCGGCGGTCTATGTCGTGATGCCGATGCGGGTCTGATCCGGCCCGAACGCCCGTTCTGAAAGGGAAATTCTGTGGGCGGTCTGGTGATCGAAACCCTCGCCCTCTCGCACTTCCGCAGCCACCGCAGTTCGCGCCTGGTGCTGGACGGGCGTCCCTTGGCGTTGGTCGGACCGAATGGTGCCGGCAAGACCAATGTGCTTGAAGCGGTTTCGCTGCTGTCTCCTGGCCGTGGCCTGCGCCGTGCTGCAGCCGAGGATCTGGCCCGCCGGCCCGAGGGTCTGGGATGGAAGGTCAGCGCCACGGTCCGGGGCCTTGGCGGTGCGCACGAGATCGAGACATGGGCCGCACCGGGCGAAGCGCGGCAGGTGCGGATCGACGGCAAGGCCGCCACTCAGGCAAGTCTGGGCCGGGTCATCCGTATCCTTTGGCTGGTTCCGGCGATGGACCGGCTGTGGATCGAGGCTGCCGAGGGACGTCGCAGATTCCTTGATCGAATGACGCTGAGTTTTTTCCCCGAACATGCCGAACAAACGCTCGCCTATGAAAAGGCGATGCGGGATCGGAACCGGCTGATCCGCGATCAGGTCACGGATGCAGCCTGGTATGCCGCGCTGGAGGCGCAGATGGCCGAGGCGGGGCTACAAATCATGCGGAACCGCCGCGCCGCCCTTGCCCGGATCGCGTCAGCGGCAGACCCGCACAGCGCCTTTCCATGGGCCACGCTTTCCCTGACCGGGCCGGAGGGCGCAGAGGAACCCGCAGACCTAGCGAAGGCACTGGCTGACAGCCGCCGCCGTGACATGGCAGCCGGGCGCACGCTGATCGGCCCGCATCGCGCCGACCTTGCAGCGCGCTTCGCCGCAAAGGACATCCCGGCTGACCAATGCTCTACCGGAGAACAGAAGGCCTTGCTGATCAGCCTGATCCTCGCAAACGCGCGCGCGCTGGCGCAGGATCTTGGGCACGCACCGGTGCTGCTGCTAGACGAGGTCGCCGCACATCTGGATATGAACCGACGCGCCGCGCTTTATGACGAAATCTGCGCCCTGGGTGCGCAGGCCCTGATGACCGGGACCGAGCCGGGGCTTTTCGATGCGCTCGGCGCGCGAGGAGAGCTGGTCACCGTGAGGGACAGCGACGATGGTTCTAGGGTCGCGCATGGATAAGTGAATGACAATTTCTATTCATCAGTTGCTGCTCTATGCTTTGGGTATGGCCGGTCTCTGGGCGGTGCCCGGCCCGGTCTGGGTTGCGCTTACGGCACGGGCGCTGTCGGGCGGCATGGCGGCCGCCTGGCCCCTAGCGGTTGGCGTGGCACTGGGCGACCTTGTCTGGCCCCTTGCTGCAATCCTGGGTCTTTCCTGGATCGTCAGCAGCTACGGCGACGCATTGTCTGTACTGCGCTGGATCGCGGCGCTGATCTTTCTGGCCATGGGGATCATGCTGGTCCGCAAGCCCGCAGCTGCCCCGCATGCCGACAGCCGCCTGACGCGGCCCGGCATATGGGCAGGGTTCAGCGTCGGTCTTGCGGCCGTCATCGGCAACCCAAAGGCAATCCTGTTCTACATGGGGGCGCTGCCGGGATTCTTCACGCTCGAGACGCTGAAGCCGATCGACATCGCGCTCATCATCGCGATCTCAGCGCTCATCCCAATGGCCGGAAACCTGGGTCTCGCCCTGTTCCTCGATCGGGCGCGGCAGCTGCTGTCCAGCCCGGAAAACCTTCGCCGGATGAACCTGGGCTCGGGCATCCTGCTGATTGGTGTGGGCGTGGCCATTCCCTTTGTCTGACCACCAAATCTGGTGGCCAAGGGGTGACATTGCCCGGCCGAACCGCTATAAATCGCGGGCAACGACAAGGGTTTCCCGCGCATGGCTGAACAGCCCAGCAAGGCCGCCGAATACGGCGCCGAATCCATCAAGGTTCTCAAGGGGTTGGAGGCGGTCCGCAAGCGCCCCGGCATGTACATCGGCGACACCGACGATGGCTCGGGTCTGCACCACATGGTCTATGAGGTGGTGGACAACGGCATTGACGAGGCGCTGGCCGGACACGCGACCGAGGTCGTTGTGAAGATCCATGCCGACGACAGCGTGTCCGTGCGCGACAACGGCCGTGGCATTCCCGTAGATCTGCACCCGGAAGAAGGCGTGAGCGCCGCAGAGGTCATCATGACCCAGCTGCACGCCGGGGGCAAATTCAACAACACGGACGAGGGCGGCAACGCCTACAAGGTATCGGGCGGGCTGCACGGTGTGGGCGTATCGGTCGTGAACGCCCTTTCGGAATGGCTGGAGCTGACCGTCTGGCGCAACGATACCGAGTACCGCGCCCGGTTCGAGGACGGCGAATGTACGGTGCATGTGCACCCCGTAGGCCCGGCGCCCGGCAAGCGCGGCACCGAGGTGCGCTTCCTGGCCAGCGCCAAGACCAACCGCCCGGACGGGACGTTCAGCAATCTCGATTACAACTTCAAGACGCTGGAAACCCGGCTTCGTGAACTGGCGTTCCTTAATTCGGGCGTACGCATCGTGCTGGAGGACGAGCGTCATGCCGAACCGCAGCGGGTCGAGCTGTATTATGAAGGCGGCGTGCGCGAGTTCGTGAAATACATCGACCGCTCCAAGACGCCCGTGATGCCCGAGCCCATCTACATGGTCGGCGAACGCAATGGCATCGGGGTCGAGATTGCGATGTGGTGGAACGACAGCTACCACGAAACCGTATTACCGTTCACGAACAATATCCCGCAGCGTGACGGTGGCACGCACCTGGCCGGTTTCCGCGGGGCGCTGACGCGAACGATCACGGCCTATGCGCAGTCTTCGGGCATCGCCAAACGCGAAAAGGTGGATTTCACCGGCGACGACGCCCGCGAGGGGCTGACCTGCGTGCTGTCGGTCAAGGTGCCGGATCCGAAATTCTCCTCCCAGACCAAGGACAAGCTGGTCTCCTCCGAAGTCCGTCCGGCGGTGGAGAACCTGGTGAACGAGAAGCTGGCCGAATGGTTCGAGGAAAACCCCGGTCCGGCCAAGGTCATCGTCGGCAAGATCATCGAGGCAGCTCTTGCGCGCGAAGCCGCCCGCAAGGCGCGCGAGCTGACCCGGCGCAAGACGGCGCTCGACGTGGCCAGCCTGCCCGGAAAGCTGGCCGATTGTCAGGAACGCGATCCGGCCAAGTCGGAATTGTTCCTGGTCGAGGGCGACAGCGCCGGCGGCAGTGCCAAGCAGGGCCGCAGCCGCGCCAATCAGGCCGTGCTGCCCCTGCGCGGCAAGATCCTGAACGTGGAACGTGCGCGGTTCGACCGGATGCTGTCCAGCCAGGAAATCGGGACGCTGATCACCGCACTGGGCACCGGAATCGGTCGCGACGAATTCGACATTTCGAAGCTGCGCTACCACAAGGTCATCATCATGACCGACGCAGACGTGGATGGCGCGCATATCCGCACGCTCTTGCTGACGTTCTTCTTCCGGCAGATGCCGCAGCTGATCGAAGGCGGCTATCTCTACATTGCGCAGCCGCCGCTATACAAGGTCACGCGCGGGCGATCGGAGGTCTATCTGAAGGATCAGGCTGCCCTTGACGACTATCTGATCGAGATGGGCACCGAAGGCGCCGTGTTGCGGCTGGCCGATGGTCAGGAAATCGCGGGCAATGACCTGGTCAGGGTGATCGAGGGTGCGCGCCAGTTTCGCCGGGTGCTGGATGCCTTCCCCACGCATTACCCAAGGCCCATCCTGGAACAAGCTGCCTTGGCTGGGGCATTCGATCCGGGTCGGGCGGATGAGGATCTGCAACTGGTCGCCGACACGGTCGCCAGGCGTTTGAACCTGATCGCACCCGAGTTCGAGCGCGGCTGGCACGGCCGCGTCACCCAGGACCACGGCATCCGTCTTTCCCGCATCCTGCGCGGCGTCGAGGAATTGCGCACGCTGGACGGCGCGGTGCTGCGTTCCGGCGAGGCGCGCAAGCTTTCCCAGATCGCAGGGCAATACCGCGACATCTATCGCGAGCCGGGGCGCCTTGCGCGCAAGGAGCGGGATCAGCCCGTGTTCGGGCCGATCGACCTGCTGAAGTCCATCCTGGCCGAGGGCGAGAAGGGCCTGACCCTGCAACGCTACAAGGGGCTGGGCGAGATGAACCCGGATCAGTTGTGGGAAACCACGCTTGACCCCGAGGCACGGACGCTGTTGCAGGTCAAGGTGGACGATTTGGCCGAGGCGGATGACATATTCTCGAAACTGATGGGCGATGTCGTCGAGCCGCGGCGCGAATTCATCCAGCAGAACGCGCTGAGCGTGGAGAATCTGGATTTCTGAACCCCGAGGGGCCGGTGGCATGGGGGCCTGAAGGCCGCTTCCCGGTCAAAGCGGCAGATACCAAAGCGCCAGGAAGGGCCCGGTGCCCGAGCGCATTGCATGCGTGATACCGGGCGGATTGTAGATGAAGCCGTCCGGCCCCGGGTCCGTCCAGTCCATCGCGCTGTTCCACCATTCGCCCGGAGTAAGCGAGAGATAGACCTCTTCCGGGGGGTGGTCGTGATCCATGTAGTTGACGTTCGGCGCCATGACGGTTGCGCCGATCCACAGATCGTCGCGCGTCTCCAGCCCGCCGGGGCCCAGGATCACGGCGTTGGCATGGCCGTTCCAGAACGCGGGTTCGCTTTCGCTTGCCGAGCCGCGACGGTACCAGCGTAGCCGGCCTTCCAGCGCGGCGAATGCTCCGGCAAGATCAGCCCGACCGGCAGGCGCGCCTGCCAGGGCTGTGGCGATCCAGTCGCAGACCGGAAGACGCGCTGCCCCATCCCCGGGGCGGCCCGGCATCGCCGCCCTTGCGATCACCTTCTCAGCTGCCCGCAGCGCCTGGCCTGAGCAGGCAGCCCGCAAGGCCCGTGCCGAACTGTCCAGAAAGGCGGCAATATCGGGGGGTCGGTCCATTCTGCCCTCGCATGGTGACCCCGGCAGGACTTGAACCTGCAACCTTCCCCTTAGGAGGGGGACGCTCTATCCGTTGAGCTACGGGGCCCTTTGCACTGAATGCTCGGAAATCCGTCGCAAGGCAACCGGTGAAAAGAAAAGGGGAGGCAAGTTTTGGCCCACTACCCCCCCCTTGGTCCGACGCATCCGGGTTGAGAGCTTGCTTGGATGCGCAGGATATGGCCAGCCTATCCGGCTGTTAGCGCTAGCATTATCATGGCAAAGCACCTTGGACAAGCCCCGGCATTGGCGTTAACAAGAGATATCCCCAGCCGCCGGAACAGCACCTTGACCAAGCCTTCGTCAGACCCGCGCCATACCCTGACCCTTCGCGATGTGTCCGAAGCATCCGGCGTCAGCGAGATGACGGTCAGCCGGGTGCTGCGGAATCGGGGCGATGTGTCGCCGCAGACGCGGGAAAAGGTGCTGGAGGCGGCCCGGGCGCTGGGCTATGTGCCGAACAAGATTGCCGGTGCCCTTGCCAGCCAGCGGGTAAACCTGGTCGGAGTGGTGATTCCCTCGCTGTCCAACATGGTCTTTCCCGAGGTGATGACCGGGATCTCCGAGGTGCTTGAAGGCACCGGCCTGCAACCCGTGGTCGGCGTGACCAACTATCTGCCCGACCGCGAGGAAAAGGTCATCTACGAGATGCTGTCCTGGCGGCCCTCGGGGATGATCGTGGCAGGGCTGGAACATTCCGATGCGTCGCGTGCGATGCTGCGCAGGGCAGGCATCCCGATTGTCGAAATCATGGACATCGATGGTGATCCGATCGACCACGCCGTGGGCATTTCGCACCGGCGGGCCGGGCGGCAGATGGCCGAAGCGATCATTGCCGCGGGCTATCGCCGCATTGCCTTCCTCGGCACGCAGATGCCGAACGACCACCGCGCCAGAAAGCGGCTGGAAGGGTTCGAGGAAGCCCTTGCCAAGGCAGGGCTGCAGCTGGTTGATCGGGAATTCTACTCTGGCGGTTCGGCGCTGCTGAAAGGTCGCGAGATGACGGCCGTCGTCCTGAACCGCACACCCGACGTTGATTTTCTATACTATTCCAACGACATGATCGGCGCGGGCGGGCTGCTTTACTGCCTGGACAAAGGGTTGGATGTGCCCGGCCGCATTGGGCTGGCCGGATTCAACGGAGTAGAACTTCTGGACGGCCTGCCGCGCAAGCTGGCCACGATGGACGCCTGCCGCCTTGAGATCGGCCGCAAGGCCGCCGAGATCATTGCGGGCAAGGCCAGTCCCGGCGCCAAGGTGGAACTTTTCCCAAAGCTGGAGCCCGGCGACACGATCCGGCCAGTCTCAGGCCAACACTGACCCCCGCACGCCGCCGATCACTGCTGGATCGATTCGAGATACTTCGCCAGCGACAGCACGCGGCCCCGAACTTCCAGCACGCTGCCGTAAGGGCCGGCGGTATCGCCAATCTCGTCCGAGAAGACACGGCCCCAGACCGGCATCGTCCCGCCATGTGCCCGCAGGCCCGAACGGCCGTCGATGACATGCAGAACGTTCAGCATCGGGAAGACACCGCCGTTGTTCTTCGCCAGAAGCGTGAGGTTCGGAGACGGGACGTTCACCACATCGGCCATGTCACCATCGCCCATGCCGGTGGCTCCGTGGCAGGCGGCGCAGTGGTCGGCATAGAGAGTGGCGCCAATGTCGGCCTCTTGCGCGCTGCCGGCCGTGCAAAGTGCGCTTCCCGCGAGGCAGGCAGCGATCAGAACCATCTTCGATTGCATCAGTCAGTCCTCCCTCTGAACGGATCAGGTTTTTCAATCTGACCGATGAGGAACGATCCCGCGTTGACGCAGATCATTGTGAGATGCGGTCGCAAGATGGTCTTGCAGTGCCACGCTTCGGAACGGCCGACAACCCGGATGCAAGCGGCCTTGCGTCGCGAGACGCCAGTCAGGCGTTTGTCGGGTGCCAGTCTGCCTGAAGAATGCGCACCCGCCTCTGCAATTCGCCAATGACATCCGGGCGTGCGAGAAAGTCCTGCACTGACATCAGCGACCAGCCCAGACCATCATCCCCGAAAAGGATGACCGAGACCTTGGCCGGCAGAAGATGACCGCCGAAGAAGACCGAAATGCGTGAAGTGTCCGTCATCGAGGGAAACATCCGTCGCCATACCAGCCGTTCCGGCGCAAGCGTCAATCCGAATTCCGCGTGCAGTTCGCGCGGCACGCAGACCCCGGCCGTCTCGTCGCCCTCGCGTCCGCCGACGGGAAGATCCCACAGGCCGGGCCAGGGTAGCCCGGGTCTGTCGTCGTGCCGCAAGGTCAGGATCGATGCCCTGCAGAACAGCGCAGCCTTGGCCCCCGCAAAGGTCATGGGCAGGGGGTCAGGGATTGTCGTTGATGTCGCGGTCCCAGATCTTCACCTGGCCTTGGCGTATGCCTACCACCCGACGCAAGGCCAGCCAGGCAACGACCGACAGAACCGCGAAGACCAGAAGCAGCGCCGCAATGCCCGACGGGGCAAACCCGATGCCGACCAAGATCCCCGTCGCCACCGCGCCGATGGCGAAGCCAAGGAAGATGTAGCCCGGGGCCAGAACCTCAAGAACGCCCAGCGCAAAGCCCAGGATCACCCAGGCCCACCATGTGTCTGCTAGGGATTGCAGCATCTAGCCCCGTCCTTTCAGCATCTTGAAGGCGTCGCCGAAGGCCTCCAGCACGTTGGCGGGCACGAGGATGGTCTGCTTGCCCTGGCCCACGGCGATGGCTTGCAGGGCCTCGACCTGTTTCAGCGCGACCTGATACTGCGCGGCTTCCAGCCCACTTTCCTTGATCGTGCCGGCAATCACGCCGGTGGCGTAGGCTTCGGCCTCGGCGGTAACGCGCTTGGCCTTGGCCTGCTGTTCGGCGGCGTAGAGTTCGGCGTCGGCGGCCAGTTCCACGGCGCGCTTCTTGCCCTCGGCCTCCATCACCTGGGCGCGGCGGGCGCGCTCGGCGTTCAGCTGCTGCAACATGGCGGCGCGCGTCGCCTCGTCAAGGTTCACGTCCAGGATTTCGGCCCGCGTCACCTCTACCCCCCAGTCGTCAACCATGGCCTTTACCTGTTCACGCACCCGCTCGATCAGCTGGGCGCGGCCGGACTGCACCTGGTCGAGTTCCAGCTTGCCGATTTCGGACCGGACGATCCCGGCCACGGTGGTTGCGATCGCCCCGTCCACGTCGCGGATGCGGTAGACAGTCTTTTCCGGCTCGGTCACGCGGTAGAAGACCGAGGTCTCCACCTTGACCAGGACGTTGTCGGCGGTAATGGCGTCCTGGCTGGCATTGGGCAGCTGGCGTTCCAGGACCGAGACCTTGTGCGCGACGCGGTCGAGGAAGGGTACGACGAAGTTGATCCCCGGTCCCAGGACCGACCGCAGCCTGCCAAAGCGTTCCACCACGTGCTTTTCGCTTTGCGGCACGATGCGGACGCCGAGGACGATGCAGAGAATGATGAACAGCGCGATGGCCAGATAGACCCCGGGCCAGCCAATCAGAAAGGAAAGATCCACGGCAATACCTCCATCTCAATCCCGCCTCCGGGGCAGGGTGAGGGCGAATGTGGCCCCTTGCGACCTGTGACGCAAGTCTGGTGGCAGCCTTCCCCCTGCCGGCGGAAACGGATAGGCTCCTTGCGCCACAGAATGGAGCCGATCATGACCCAGCGCCTGCATCTCGTCTTCGGGGGCGAGTTGGTGGACCCTCAGTCGAATGTCTTCCGGGACGTATCGAAGATTCACGTCGTCGGCATGTTCCCGAACTACGAGTCGGCCTACCAGGCCTGGAAGGCCGAGGCGCAGCGCACCGTGGACAATGCCCACATGCGCTATTTCATCGCCCATATCCACCGCCTGCGTGACGAGGAGAAATCCGGTTCGCCGACCGAGGAGCTTGGCGGCTAGTCCATGCCGGCATCGCTGGGGCTGAAGCTCTATAATCTCGGACACCGGCGCGAGGTCGGCAAGACTGCGGTGCGTGTCGCGCGTCCTGCCGGACGGCTTGCCTGGCTGCACGCCCCGAACCCCGGCCAGGCCAGCCCGATGCTGGCACTGGCCCGGCGTCTTGTCGAGGAAGACGGCCTTGCCGTCCTGCTGACCTGCCCGGCAGAGCTGCCAGGACGGAACGGTGTGCTGCAAGAGAAGCCGCCAGCGGACAATCCCGCCGAAATCCGCGCCTTCCTTGACCACTGGCGCCCCGAGATCGCCGTCTTTTCCGAGGGCGAATTGCGCCCTGCCGCCCTGCACGAGGCATCAGAGCGCGGGATCCCGCTGCTGATGGTCAATGCCACGATGCCGGCTTTCCTGCGCGACCGCGATGCCTGGTATCCGGGGTTGATGCGCGCGGCACTTTCGCGGTTTTCCCACATCTGCGCCGTGGACGAGCCCGCCGCGCGCGCGTTCCGCAAATCCGGTGCGGTGCTGTCCAGTGTCGCGGTGACGGGCCGGATGGAAGAGGAAAGTGTCGCTCCACCCTGCCTTGAGGCAGAGCGCGCGGCTCTGGCCCGGGTTCTTGCCACGCGACCGGTCTGGTTTGCGGCCGGTCCGCCCGAGGCGGAAGAGTCTGCCGTCCTTGCCGCCCATCGTGCCGCACTGCGCTATTCGCACCGGCTGCTTCTGATCCTGATGCCCGATGATCCCGGCCGGGCGGAGGCACTGTCGCGGCGTCTGGAGGAGGAGGGGTGGTCGGTTGCCCAGCGGATGCAGGATGAAGAGCCAGACCCCGAGATCGAGGTATTCGTCGTCGACAACCCGGCCGAATACGGGCTCTGGTATCGGCTGGCCCCGATCACCTTTCTGGGCGGCACCCTGAATGGCCCCGGTCCGACCCGAAATCCGATGGAGGCGGCTGCACTTGGGTCGGCCATCCTGCATGGTCCTCGGACCGGTGCCTTCGGCCAGGTCTTTGCGCGCCTCGGGGCGGCGCGGGCCACGCGGGCGGTGGTCGCGGCCAGCGATCTGGGAGATGCGCTTGGCGATCTTCTGGCACCTGACCGGACGGCGCGGCTGGCCCAGGCCGCCTGGGCCGTGGCGAGCGATGGCGCCGAGGTGACCGAGGCGGTCCTCGCCCGGATTCGCGCCCTGACTGATGGCGCCGCCTGATGCGGGCCCCGGGATTCTGGTTCCGTCCGCCTGACCGTCCTGGCCTTCTGCCGCGACTTCTGGCCCCACTTGGATGGCTGTACGCCGCAGGAACGGCGCGGCGTCTGCGGCGCCCCGGCCATGTGCCTGGTGTGCCGGTCATCTGCATCGGAAACCTGGTGGCGGGCGGGGCGGGCAAGACGCCAACCACGCTCGCCCTGGTCGAACGCCTGACCGCACGGGGCCAGGCGGTGCAGGTGGTCAGCCGGGGTCATGGCGGTCGGCTGAAGGGGCCGGTCCGGGTGGATGCCCTGCGCCACCGTGCCGGTGACATAGGGGACGAACCGCTGCTGCTGTCGGCCGTCGCCCCGGTGTGGGTGGCCAGGGATCGCGCCGCCGGGGTGCGCGCGGCGGAAGCAGCCGGGGCAACGGTCGTGCTTCTGGATGACGGGTTCCAGAACCCGGCCGTGCGCCCCGCGCTGGGGCTGGTCGTGGTCGACGCCGCAAGGGGGTTCGGCAACGGGCGCTGCATTCCTGCCGGCCCGCTACGCGAACCCGTGGCCGTGGGCCTGGCGCGCGCCGATCTGGTGCTGACCATCGGTTCGCCCCAGGCTCAGGCCCACTTCGATGCGATCTGGGGCGCGCAGGTCACGGTGCCAAGGCTGCGCGGTGTGCTGGAACCGTTGCGCATGGGCATGGATTGGCAGGGCACAAGGGTGCTTGCCTTTGCCGGCATCGCAGACCCCGCGCGCTTCTTTGCGACATTGCGGGCAGAGGGCGCAGAGGTCGTGCGCGGCGAGCCGCTGGCCGATCACGAGATGCTGTCGGAAACCCTGCTGCGCCGGCTGGAGGCCGAGGCACTGGCCCACGGCGCACAATTGGTGACGACGGAAAAGGATGCGGCCCGCCTGCCGCCGCACTGGCGGCCCAGGGTGCTGACGCTGGTGGTGCGTCTGCGGATCGAGGACTGGTCAGCGCTGGATGCCGCCTTTGACCGTCTGGGTCTCTAGGTAAACCGCGTGGCGGCGTTTCCCGGGGACACGACGATGACTTCGTGCCCGATCACCGGGGTGAACTGACGACAGGACGAAGGCGCAGGATCTTGGGGGCTGTGTCAGCCTAGAGGACCGAGAACCTCGTCCTGATGCTGGCCGAGCCTTGGGGCTGGGCGGTCAAGTGAAAGTTCCGCGCCCGAAAAGGTCATCGGGCTGCGCACCCCCGGCAGGCCCCCGGGCGCGATCTGCATGCCGCGGGCAATCACCTGCGGGTCGGCAAAGACCTCGGCCATGTTGTTGATCGGCCCTGCGGGCACGCCTTCGGCCTCGCAGGCCGCCAGAAGGTCGGCCTTGGCCCAGGTCTTCGTCGCCGCCGTGATCCGTTCGGTCAGTGCGGCACGGTTCGTCACCCGGTCTGCGTTGGTCAGGAATTCAGGCGCGGTTGCCATGTCCTCCAGCCCAAGGATCCGGCACAGGCGCTGGTATTGCGCGTCGTTCCCAGTGGCAAGGATGATCCAGCCATCCTTGCAGTCGAACACCGCATAGGGCGCCAGATTCGGATGCGCGTTGCCCATCAGCCCCGGCGGCTTGCCCGAGGCCAGATAATTCATCGCCTGGTTCGCCATGATGCTGGTGGCCACGTCCAGCAGCGCCATGTCGATGTGCTGGCCTTCCCCGGTCTGCCCGCGCTGGATCAGCGCAGCAAGGATCGCGGTCGCGGCATAGACCCCGGTGAAGACATCCGTCACCGCCACGCCCACCTTCTGCGGCTGGCCGTCAGCGGGGCCGGTCACGCTCATCAGCCCGGACATGCCCTGGATGATGAAGTCGTATCCGGCGCGGTGCGCGTAAGGACCAGTCTGACCGAAGCCGGTGATCGAGCAGTAGATCAGCCGCGGGTTCACCTTGCGAAGGCTGTCATAGTCCAGCCCGTATTTGACCAGTCCCCCGACCTTGAAGTTCTCGATCACCACATCGGCATCGGCCACCAGACGGCGTACCGTCTCCTGTCCTTCTGCCGTGCGGAAATCGCAGATGATCGACCGCTTGCCCCGGTTCGCGCTGTGGAAATAGGCGGCGGTGCGCTCGCCCCCTGCCTCGATGAAGGGCGGGCCCCAGCGGCGGGTGTCGTCGCCCTCGGGGGCCTCAACCTTTATGACATCCGCGCCGAGGTCGGCGAGCGTTTGCCCGGCCCAGGGGCCAGCTAGGATACGCGCCAGTTCGATGACGCGGATGCCATCCAGAGGCGCCGGCATGTCAGCCGGCCAGCTTGGCGTCGAGAATCGCCTTCAGGTCATCCCAGGACATGTTCGAATGCCGGTCGCCGTTGATGAAGATGGTCGGCGTGCCCTTCACCTCGTCGGCAGCCATGTTCTTTTCGAACTGGGCGATCAGGGCTTCGGCCTTGGCCTGGTCGTTCAGGCAGGCGTCCAGCGCCGCATTGTCCAGCCCGGCAGCCAGACCGATCTCGCGCAGCTTCTGCACGGCCTGAACCGGATCCTGCGTGCCAGCCCAGTCCTGCTGCTTGTCGAACAGCATGTCGTGGATGCCGAAATAGCGCATTTCGCCGCCGCAGCGCGCGACCATCGCGGCCCACAGGCCGTAACGATCGAAGTAGACCTCGCGCAGGGTGAAGTGGACCTTCCCGGTGTCGATGTATTCCGCCTTCAGGTTCTTGAACACCTTGGCGTGGAAGTCCGCGCAATGCGGGCAGGTGTAGCTTGCGTATTCGACGATCTTCACCGGAGCGTCCGGCGAGCCAAGCGAGAAATCACCCGGGCTCTCGGCGGCTGGGATTTCCTCGGCCAGCGCCGGGGTCATCGCTGCCGAGGCAGCAGCGGCAAGGGCGATCATCGCGCGGCGGTTCAGTTTCAGCATAGGGTCGCGTCCTTTGTCATGCGCGGCGAGTTAAGATATTTTGCGCCAGCTGTTCAAGCGCGCTCCGCAGACCGGGATCTGCAACCCCGGCAGTGGTTTCCTGCGCCCTGGTCCGCACGGCGGGGTCTGGCTTCGGCGATGCCCTGGGGGCGGGGGCGAACTCTGCCTGACCCTCGGCAAATCCGGTCGCGGCGGTCTGGGTCAGGTGGATATGGCTTATGGCGTTGTAGCCGTAGACCGCGTTGACGCGTTCCTTCAGCACCGGCAGCGCCATCTGCACCATCGGTGCCTCGGTCGCCTTGACCAGAAGCGTCAGCGTCGCACCCATGCCGCCCTTGCCATAGCTGATCTTCACCGGCCGGGTCTTTGCGGCCATTTCCGGACCTGCGACCTCGGCCCAGTGGGTCAGAAGCCGCGCCACGGCAAAGCCGCGTGATTCGCTGGCCGCGCGGATGGCATCCTTCACCAGCCCGAAGGCCGGTTCGAACCCGCGCATGCGGTGCTCGGCAGAAGGAGAGGAAAGCGGTTTCCGTGCCATTTGACAGTATTCTATATCAGCCCGCCGGGCCTGCCAGTGACATTGCATGTCAGGCCATAAAGATCGCGTGACGCATCGGCGGGGGCTGGCCCCGCGCTGCGTGTTGGCTATCTTTGGCGCGATGCAGGACGCCCGGACCCTCAGCCACCAGCTTCTGGCCTGGTATGACCGTCACGCCCGCGCAATGCCCTGGCGCGTCGCGCCCGGGGATCGCGCGGCGGGTGTGCGGCCCGATCCTTACCGCGTCTGGCTGTCCGAGGTCATGCTGCAACAGACCACCGTGGCGGCTGTTCGGGATTATTTCCACCGGTTCACCGCCCGCTGGCCCACGGTGGCCGACCTGGCCGCTGCCGAGGACGCGCAGGTCATGGGCGAATGGGCCGGTCTGGGCTATTACGCCCGGGCCCGGAACCTGCTTAAATGCGCCCGGGCGGTCGTGGCCGACCATGGCGGGCGGTTCCCCACAACGCGCCAGGGCCTTCTGAGCCTTCCCGGGATCGGCCCCTATACCGCCAGTGCCGTTGCCGCCATTGCCTTCGACGAGCCGGCAACAGTGGTCGATGGCAATGTGGAACGGGTGATGGCCCGGATGTTCCACGTCGAGACACCCCTGCCCGCAGCGAAGCCGGCGCTGGTTGCCCTTGCCGAAAGGCTGACCCCGGAAACACGTCCGGGTGACTATGCCCAGGCCGTGATGGACCTTGGCGCCACGGTCTGCACCCCGCGCAGCCCGGCCTGCGGGATCTGCCCCTGGTTCCATGCCTGCGCGGCCCGGGCCGCCGGCGTGCAGGCCGACCTGCCGCGCAAAAGCCGCAAGGCGGAAAAACCGCTGCGCCGCGGCAGGCTCTGGCTGGGTCACCGCGCGGATGCGCTGCTGCTCGAGCGGCGGCCAGAACGTGGGCTTCTGGGCGGCATGCTGGGTTTTCCGGGCGATGGATGGGACGGGGCGGGCGGCGCTGCACCTGCGGCGGCTGACTGGAAGGAGATCGGCGAGGTGCGCCATACCTTCACCCATTTTCATCTGGTCCTGTCGGTCCATGTCGCCCTGGTTCAGGGCCCCGTGACCCGGGGCGAATGGGTTCCGCTGGCGGCCTTCCGCCCCGCCGATCTGCCCACGGTCATGCGAAAGGCCTGGGATCTGGCGCGCAGCACGCTTGGCTGAGCCCCTGCATCGCCGTTTGGAGTTACGTCCTGCATGCAGTGCCCCCTGGCACGCCGTGCAAGGGCCCTAGAAGCCCTGCGCCCCTGTCGCCACCTGGCCGGTTGAGACCCGCCGCCATTCCGGTAAGGTCTTGGCATGAGTCCGCTGCCCAATGCGTTTCCCTTCTGGTTGTCGCTCTGCCTGCCGCCCCTGGCCGTGCTGGGCATGGTCCAGGGCGGCTGGACCGTGGCACTTCTGCCGCTGGCGACCTGGTGGCTGTTTTCGCTTCTGGACGCGCTGAGCGGGCTGAACACCGAAAATCCCGACCCGCAGACCGACGAATCCCTTCTGACCTGGCACCGCGCGGTGACGCTGATCTGGTTTCCGGTGCAGTTCGCCCTGCTGGTCGCAATGCTGTGGTATGTTCCGCGCGCCGATCACCTTTCCGCTGTGGAAGGGATCGTCCTGTTCTTCGGCATGGGCGTCATCTCGGGCACGATAGGGATCAACTATGCGCACGAGCTGATGCACCAGAAATCACGCATCGAGCGCTGGCTGGCCGACCTTCTGCTCGCCACCGTGCTTTATTCGCATTTCCGGTCGGAACACCTGCGCGTCCACCACATCCATGTCGGAACCCCGCGCGATCCGGTGACGGCGCGATACAATGAAGGTTTCCACCGCTTCTTCCCGCGCGTCCTGCGCCAGTGTCCGCAGTCGGCCTGGCAGGCAGAGGCCGCGATGCTGGCGCGGAAGGGCCTGCCATGGTGGCATCGCAGCAATCCGTTCTGGCGCTATGCCACCTTGCAGGCGACGATGCTTGCACTGGCGGTGGTGCTGGGCGGCTGGGTGGGGCTGGGGCTGTTCCTGGTGCAGGCCTTCACCGCGATATGGCAGCTGGAGCTGGTCAACTACATCGAGCATTACGGGCTCACCCGGCGGCACCTCGGCGGGGGCAGGTATGAGCATGTCCTGCCACGCCATTCCTGGAACGCCGAGCACCGGGCCTCCAACTGGCTTCTCATCAATCTGCAGCGCCACTCCGACCATCACTACAAGCCCGACCGGCGCTTTCCTCTCTTGCAGACCTACAGCGAGAACGAGGCGCCGAAGTTGCCGTACGGCTATCCGCTGATGACCATGGCGGCCATGATCCCGCCATTGTGGCGTCGGCTGATGAACCCGCGCGTCAGGGCCTGGCGGCGCCTGCATTATCCCGACATCACCGACTGGCATGCCTACAACAAGGGGCTGAACCCGGTCGCCGGATAGGGCCGCTGCTGGCCGCAATTCGCGCGACTGTCGGGGGTTCGAGTGGTACGGCAAGCCCCGTGTCAGCAGGCCACCTCGATCAGACGCGGCCCGGATTCTGCCATTGCTGCGGCGAAGGCCGCGTTGAACCCGGCCATGTCGGTCACGCGAACGCCGTCCACGCCGTGCCCCCGTGCCAGGGCCACCCAGTCAAGTTCCGGCCCCTCGACATCGAACATCCGGCGGATGTTGCGGCCGACCTCGCGCACGCCCACGGCTGCAAGTTCGTCGCGCAGGATCTGGTAGCCCCGGTTGGCGAAGATCACCACAGTCACGTCCAGCCGCTCGCGCGCCATGGTCCAGAGCGATTGCAGCGTGTACATGCCCGAGCCGTCGCCCTCCAGCACCACGACCTTGCGGTCCGGGCAGGCAACCGCCGCCCCCACCGCATTCGGCAGGCCGAAGCCGATCGAGCCGCCGGTGATCGTCAGGGCATCATGCCCCCGCGCCCGTTTCAGACCCGGGGCAAGGAAGTAGGATGCGGAAATTCCCTCGTCGACCACGATGGCATTGTCCGGCATCAGGTTGGCGATCGCTTCGCCAACCTTGGTCACGGTCAGGTCGCCCTCGGGCAGGGCGGGCAGGTCGAGGGGCATGAAATCGTCCGGTCCGAGGTCCGCCTCGCCGATCTCGTCGGCCAGCGCCCGCAGTGTCCAGCCGATATCCATCCCGCGGGTGCAAAGTTCGATAAGCCGCGTGTCGGGGTCGTCGGGGGTGGAGGGCAGGCCGGGATAGGCGAAGAACCCGGCTGGCCGGTCGGTGCCGCACAGAACCAGCGCCGAGGCGCCCTGCAAAAGCTTCAGGTTTTCTTCGATCCGGTAGGCCATGCGTTCGATCTTCACCGCCCCGGCGCCGCGGCGGAACCGGCTGACGAAGAAGGGCTGCATCAGCCGTGCCCCCGCCGCCTTGGTCAGGCGCCTGGCCAAAAGCCCGAGGTCGGACCACAGCACCGGCCCATCGACCAGCAGGACCGCGCCGGGCTGACGCAGCGCGCGGGCGGCGGCGGCCACCTCTGCCACCGAGGGGCGGCGCAGCGGCGGGGGCGGTGGGGCCACCTGATACCCCTCGGCCGGATCCCAGGCCATGTTGGCCGGCAGGATCAGCGTGGCGATCTGCCCGTTCCGCGCCCGCGCCGCCTGGATCGCATCGGCGGCATCTGTCGCCACGCGGCCCGCTTCCGAACAGACCCGCGTCCAGTGCGATACCGCCTGGCTGATTCCGACCGTATCGCCCTTCAGCGGCGCCTCGAACCGCAGGTGATAGTCGGCATGATCGCCCATGATGTTCAGCACGCCGCTTTGGGCCTTGCGCGCGTTGTGCAGGTTGGCGAAGGCATTGCCGAACCCGGGCGCCAGGTGCAGCAGGGTGGCCGCTACTTCGCCGCTCATCCGGAAATAGCCGTCTGCCGCGCCCGAAACCCCACCCTCGAACAGGCAAAGGATGCAGCGCATGTCCGGATGACGGTCAAGCGCGGCAACGAAATGCATCTCGGAGGTTCCGGGATTGGCGAAGCAGACCCGCACGCCGCTGGCCAGTAGGGTCCGCACAAGGGTTTCGGCGCCGTTCATTCTTCTGTTCCCTCTCCTGCAGCTGCCTCTGCCTGCTTGCGTGCCCGTGCCTCACGCCGCGCCGCCCGCAGCTTCTGATACCCCTTCAGGGCCGGCAGGCTGATCCAGTATCCCGCCGTTGCCGCCGCCAGGCCCGGTCCAAGCCCGCCCACCAGATAGGGCAGGAAGACATAGTTGAAGAACCGCTCCAGCCGGCTCCAGTTCGTGATATCGGCGCTGAACATGGCGCGGACGTTGCGGAAGATCTCGTCACCGGCCTGGCCGAAGGCCGTCATGATCTGGGTGATCGGCACCGCCTCGGCCCGGGTGCCGAGGATCAGATGACCAAGATCCAGCGACAGGATGGCGATGAAGGGAAAAGTCAGCGGATTGCCCGCCGCTGTTCCGATCAGCGCGGCGATGACATTGCCCCGGATCAGCAGGGCAAGGGCTGCGGCCAGAAAGAAATGCAGGCCGAACAGCGGCGTGAACGAGGCAAGGATGCCGCAGGCCAGGCCGCGGGCGATGCGGTGCGGTGCGTCGGGGATGCGCGATGCACGGTGGCGCAGGTAGGTTAAGGCGCGCCTCCATCCGCCCGGTGGCAGGAACAGGTTCCTTATCCTGCGGGCAAGATTGGGCGGGCTGCGCCGTCGAAAGACCATGACCTCTCCCTTGGGAACCTGTTCGAGATAGGTAACTTTTGCAGACGCATCAACCTGTTGATATGATGCAGAGGTGCCTTTGCCAGTAGGGGGCCGTGCCCGGTTTGCGGAAGCGTAGGGGCGGGCGGCCCGGAACTATCGGCTTTCGATCACCCAATATCCCCAACAACGCCATACTTTTGCCGTTCGGGAAACGTGAAATGCCGGGATTACAGCGGAAAGTTGCGTCGTGATGAAGAAGAAGCCGGGTGCCGAAGTCGTTCAGCTTGAGGTCGACCATCGCGCCGCTGCAGGGATCCGTGCCGTGCCGCGCGTTACCCTTGTCGTGCCGGTCTACAACGAGGAAGCCAGCATCCCCGTGTTCGTGGAGCGGGTGACCGAGATGATGGCAAGGATCGGAGCTTCTGTCAGCTTCGACATCCTGTTTGTGAATGACGGCAGCCGCGACCGGACAGAACGGACGATCCTGGCCGAGGCGGCCGGGCGGGACGACATCTCGTTGATCAATCTGTCGCGCAATTTCGGGAAGGAGGCCGCTCTGACCGCAGGGCTGCATCACGCGACGGGTGATGCGGTCATTCCACTGGACGTGGACCTTCAGGATCCGCCAGAGGTCATTGCGGAAATGATTCGCCGCTGGCAGGGGGGCGCCAGGGTGGTGAACGCCCGTCGTTCCCGTCGCGATGCAGACAGCTGGCTCAAGAAGGCGACGGCGAATGGCTTCTACCGGCTTTTCAACGCGCTGGCCGAACAGCCGATCCCGCGCGATGTGGGGGATTTCCGCCTGATGGACCGCGAGGTGGTGCAGGCGATCCGCCAGCTGGGTGAACGGTCGCGCTGCAACAAGGCGCTGTTTTCCTGGGTGGGCTTCGAGACAGAAGAGATCACCTATGAACGCCCGCCCCGAGCCGCCGGGCAAAGCCGGTGGAGCTACTGGAAGCTGACCAAGCTGGCGCTGGATGCGATCTTTTCCTCTTCCACCGTTCCGCTGCGAATATGGACCTATGTCGGCATGATGATGGCCGTCCTGTCCCTGCTCTATTCGGCCTTCCTGTTCTTCCGCACGCTGATCTTCGGGATCGACGTTCCGGGCTATGCTTCGACCGTGATCCTGATTCTGGTCTTCGGGGGGTTGAACATGTTCGCGCTGGGCATCATCGGCGAATACGTCGGGCGCATCTACACCGAGGTCCGGCAACGCCCGCTGTATGTGGTGCGGTCTCAGTTCCTGTCGGCGAAGGCGGCAGATTGACATGGAACGCACCGTCTACGACCGGATGAACGAGCTTGAGGCCGCTCATTGGTGGTTTGTCGCCCGGCGCGAGATCATCGCCGCGCTTGTGGCGCGACACCTTGGTCGGCGGGCGGATGCGGCGATCCTCGAGGCTGGCTGTGGGAGTGGTGGCAATCTGGCGATGCTGGGCCGGTTCGGTCAGGTGGATGCCTTCGAATTCGATGCGGGCGCGCGTGCGCATGCGCGCGCGAAGTCGAATCTGGACGTGCAGTTCGGCGCGCTGCCGTCCGACTTGCCATTCGCCGATCGCCGCTATGACCTGATCGCACTGTTCGACGTCCTGGAACACATCGAGGCCGATATTGCTTCGCTGGCTGCGCTGGCCGCGCACCTGTCAGACCGGGGGGCGATCCTGGTAACGGTTCCGGCCTTTCCCTTCCTCTGGTCGCGGCATGACGAGCGGCACCACCATTTCCGCCGCTATACCCGCGCCAGCCTGGCTGCAGCGGCACGAGAGGCGGGGCTGAAGGTCAGCTACAGCAGCTATTTCAACTTCTTCCTGTTCCCGGCGGCCGTGGCCGCACGGACCTTCAAGCGCATGACCGGCAGCGAAACGCCGGATGACAGCATGCCGCCGGGATGGCTGAATGCCGTCTTGGCGCGCGTCTTCGGGGCAGAGCGCCATCTCGTCGGGCGGGTGCGCCTGCCGGTCGGGCTGTCGCTGGCGGCGGTGCTGGAAAAGGCCTGACAGGGCGATGCTCGCGCAACTTGTCCGGTTCGGCGGGGTCGGGGCACTGGCCACCCTCGCGCATGTGATGGTCGCGCTGGTCGTGCAGGCCGCGCTGTCGGTAACGCCACAACAAGCGAACTTGGCCGGCTTTGCCGCTGCCATTGTCCTGTCTTATGCGGGTCACGCCCGCGTGACCTTTGGCGCACCCGTGAAATCGGGATCGCAGCTTGTCCGCTTCCTTGTTCTGTCGCTACTCGGGCTGGGTGCAAGCAGCCTGACGGTTCATGTCACGACCGACCTGCTTGGCTGGGGTTTCCTTCCCGCCCTGGCGGCGGTTGCGGTGGTTGTTCCGACCCTCAGCTACCTTGCCATGCGCTTCTGGGTCTTTGCCCGAAGCGACCAGGCCGCCCGGTGAAAAAACCCCGCCGTGATGTCACGGCGGGGCAGGTGTCCCCCAGGCGGACCGGGGGACAGGCGTGTTCCGGGTGTCAGTGTGTGCGGCTGCCGTCGGCCTCCATCTCGGCGCGGATCTGCTGGCGCAGGATGTCGATGGGCACCAGCTTGCCGTCGCGCTTGAAGTGCCAGTAGGTCCAGCCGTTGCAGGAGGGCGCGCCTTCCAGAGCGGCCCCGACCTGGTGGATCGATCCTTTCACGTCATTGCCGATGAGCGTCCCGTCTGCACGGACCTTGGCCTTGAAGCGATTGCCGATCGAATATAGCTCCTCCCCCGGTCGCAACATCCCGCGTTCGACGACCTGGCCGAAAGGCACGCGTGGTTCGGCGCGTTTCGAGCCGGTGACCTCCAGCGCGCTGGCGTCGAAACGTCGGATGCGGGCGATGCGGTCGGCCGCGGCCTTGCGGTAGGTGGCTTCGCGTTCGATGCCGATAAAGTCGCGGCCCAGCATCTTGGCCACAGCCCCGGTGGTGCCGGTGCCGAAGAACGGGTCCAGAACCACGTCGCCGGGATTGGTCGTGGCAACCAGCACCCGATGCAGAAGCGCCTCGGGCTTCTGGGTCGGATGGGCCTTTTCGCCGTTTTCGTCCTTCAGCCGTTCGTGACCGGTGCAAAGCGGAATCACCCAGTCCGACCGCATCTGCACGCCGTCGTTCAAGGCCTTCAGCGCCTCGTAGTTGAAGGTATATTTCGCCTGCTCGTCCCGGCTGGCCCAGATCAGCGTCTCGTGCGCGTTGGTCAGCCGCTTGCCCTTGAAATTCGGCATCGGGTTCGACTTGCGCCAGATGACATCGTTCAAGAGCCAGAAGCCCTGGTTCTGCAACTCTGCCCCCAGGCGGAACACGTTGTGATAGCTGCCGATCACCCAGATCGCGCCATTCGGCTTCAGCAGACGCTTAGCGGCGGCCAGCCAGTCGCGGGTGAAGGCGTCATAGGCCGCAAAGCTGGAGAACTGGTCCCAGTGATCATCCACCGCATCGACGCGGGAATTGTCAGGGCGGTGCAGCTCGCCCTTGAGCTGAAGGTTGTAGGGCGGGTCTGCAAAGATCAGATCAACGCTGCCTGCGGGAAGCGAGTTCATCACCTCCACGCAGTCACCGGCAAGGATCTGGTTCAACGGCAGGCAAGCTTCTGCCGCGGTGTTCCTGGTCGTCATGTCTCTGCCTCTGCCCCGGCATCTTGGTGTGCCGATGTTGGGGAAAATGATGGGGCAGAGGCGAATCGCCGTCAAATTCTTTTTTGAATCAGTGGGTTACAGAATTCTCTTGATACAAGATATTGTGCACGGGCCGAAAGGAACGCCTATGCCAAGGGGTTACACCAAGATTTAGAAGCGCCTCGAGATGCGCCTTGGTCGGGTAGCCTGCGTTCACTTCCCAGCCATAGCCGGGGTGCTGTTGCGCCAAATCCACCATGATCCGGTCGCGCGTCACCTTGGCCACGATCGAGGCGGCGGCGATGGACAGGCACCTTGCATCGCCCTTCACGATGGCGGTCGCGGCGCAGGCAAGGCCGCGCGGCACCAGATTGCCGTCGACAAGGGCATGGTCGGGCGCCAGGGCTGCGACGGCGCGCTCCATGGCCAGATGGCTTGCGCGCAGGATGTTCAGGCTGTCGATTTCTTCTACTGTCGCATGGGCGATGCTAACCTCGGCCGTGGCCATGATTCGGTCGAACAGCGCCTCGCGCCGCGCGGCAGTCAGTGTCTTGGAATCGGCCAACCCTTCCGGGATGCGCTCGGGATCGAGCCTTACTGCCGCCGCCGTGACCGGCCCCGCCAGCGGGCCACGGCCGACTTCATCCACCCCTACGACTCGATGCGCGCCGCGGGCATGGGCTGCCGTCTCGTGGCTGAAATCGGGGATGATGCGGGACATGCGCTTTGGACTATCCGGTATCGCGGCGCGGAAAAAGGGGGTGGAAGGCTGCTCGCCCCTTCCACCCCCGGATCGGGCGGGGTTCAAGGGCACCCCCGCCCGGCTCCGCGCCCCTTAGCGGCCGGAGACGCGGAACCCCGCATCCCGCAGGCATTGCGCGGAATAGACCCTGTCGGCCCGGCCGAAGACGCGGGCGGTGTTGGCGCAGTTGCGCGGCAGGCGGTGGTCAAAGCCTTCGCGCCTGAGACAGTTCTCGGAATACAGGCTGACCGACTGCCGCGCCCCGTCGATCGAGATCTCGCAGACCGCAGGCACGCGGCGGTTCTTTACCGGCTCGGGCTTCGGGGCGGGTCGGTGCTTGTCGTTCAATTCGTTCACGATGACACCCACGACCAGCGCACCGATCAGTGCCTTGGCAAGATCGTCGTTGCGGTCGGCCTTGGCCGGAACAGCGGCGCCCAGAATCAGGGCCAGGGCCACCGCACCGGCAGTCAGCATGGCGGCAAGGCGGCGCGGTGGGGTGCCGGTCTCGGCAATCCCTTGCGACGCGATGTGGCGGGATCTGCTTGTGAACTCGACGGACATGCGGGCCTCCTGTTGCGACGGCTCTGGTTGGTCGGCCCGCACGCTGCTGCGCGGACCCGATGACCCGACACTCGCCACCCCGCCTGAAAGTAAGCAATAACGCCCGCCGGTTAGGCGATATCAGCACCCCATGCGGGCGATGCTATCCCATATCATCTTCCGTATTTTCACTCTGATATTGTATATCAGCGCACCCATGCGCATTGTCTGGCCAATCGAGCAGCCGCCCAGTCAGGAGCCGGAAAAATGACAAGACTGATGATCACTGCCGCCCTCGCACTGGTGCTGGCCGGCCCCGCGGCGGCGGAATGCTACGCTGACTACAAGGCCAAGCGTGACGAACCGCTGAAGCTGCATTACGGTGTGGCGCAGGTTTCCGACGGCAACTGCTCGCCTGCGGCGGCGGAAGGCGAACTTGCGCCGAGACTTGCTGCAGACGGCTGGACGCTGCTCAACGTTCTGTCCACATTCGGGCCCGAAGGGCTTGAAGAAAGGAAAGCGAGTGCCGGAGCCTATTTCCTCCGTTACTGACAGTCTCAAGGCCGGCAACCGTGTGGTTGCCTTCGGAATCGGTGCCATCGTCCTGATCCTGCTGGCTGCGGCGCTGTTCCTGTTCCTGAATCTGCCGGATGCGAATGCCTTCAACGCCAAGGTCGAACGCATCTTCGTCGAGAATGACGATCTGACCACTGCAGCCGAGATCAAGCTGCTGGAGATCCTGGCACAGTCGGGCACGTCCTTTTCCGAGGTGCTTAGCAGCTACAGGATGGTGATCTTCGTGCTGCTGGTCTTTTCCACCGCCATGCTGATCGCCGCGCTGGTCTTTCTGGTGATGATCATCGCGCTGAACCGGCGCATTTCGGCGATCCAGCGGTCGGGGATCCAGGTGGCAAGTCTGATGATCAGCCGCGAGGCGCGGGCCGTCTACATCAACGACATGGAATTCCAGCTGACCGAGGCGGCGCTGGAAACGCTAGCCGTCCTGGCCGAGGCGCGGATGGACGACGAGGTGCTGACAGGCGCCCAGATCGAGGCGGTGATCTCTGGCCGCAACGAGGCCGACTGTGACGAAGCCGCCGGCGCGACACGGGTGAAACGCCTGCGAGATGCGCTGGGCAACCAGCTTGTGTCAGAGCTTCTGGTCAAGACCATCGCCAGACGCGGCTATATGCTTGCGGTGGGCAAGGACACCATCAAGATGATCTGAGCCGCGGGCGGCTATTCGATCTCGCGTGCCTCGCTGACCAGCATCACGGGAATGCCGTCGCGGATCGGAAAGGCCAGGTGCGCGGCCTTCGACACAAGTTCCTGCCTTTCGGCATCATAGGTCAGCATCGCATGGGTCACCGGGCAGACCAGCGCCTCCAGCATCCGGCGGTCGGCAGGTTCGGTCATTGCAGGATTTCCTCGTCGGCCCCGCCGCGCAGGGCAAATTCGATCAGTGTGACCAGCGTCTCGCGCCGGGTGTCGAGTGTCGGTGCCTCAAGCAGGGCCTGCTTGTCCTCGGGGCTGAAGGGGCAGAGCATCGACAGCGAATTGATCAGCAGCTCGGGCTCGGCCTCCTTCAGGCTGTCCCAGTCGGTGGACAGGTTCAGCTTGACGAAATAGCGGCCAAGCAGCGCCATGAACTCGCCGCGACGAAAGCCGGGGTCATCCTCTGGCGGCCCAAGATCGCGGGTAAAGGGGGACCAGTCCACCAGACAGCGGCGATAGGGTGTGAAGCCCTGCACCTCTTCCTTCACACGAAAGCGCGAGATGCCGGACAGGGTGATCATGTAGCGCCCGTCCTCGGTTTCCGAAAACCCGGTCAGGCGTCCGGCGCAGCCGATGGCCTGCAAGCGCTTTTCGCCCTGCCGCCGTTCCGATGCCGGGGTCTCGCGCGGCTGGATCATGCCGATCAGCCGGTGCCGCGTCTTCATGCAATCCTCGATCATTGCCAGATAGCGAGGCTCGAAGATGTGCAGCGGCAGCCGTGCCCGGGGCAACATCAGTGCCCCGGGCAGCGGGAAGACCGGGATGACATCGGGAAGGTCGGCGGCGCTTATCATGCGCAAGGATCTAGCCCGGCGCCGGGGTCAGGCAAATATCATCGACGACAGGCGGCGGCGGCCGGACAGCACGATCGGATCCTGCGGTTTCAGCGCGTCGAAGATAGTCAGCAGCTGGGCCTTGGCCGCCCCGTCGTTCCAGTTGCGGTCGCGGCGGAAAAGCTCCAGCAGTTCGTCCACCGCCTCTTGCGTCTTGCCGGCGGCCAGCAGCGCTGCAGCCAGATCGTAGCGCGCCTGATGGTCGTTAGGGTTGGCTTCGACAGCGGCGCGCAGCTCGGTCACGGGGCCGGCCTTGGCGGCCTGCTTCGCCAGTTCCAGTTGCGCGCGCGCGGCGTCGAATTCCTTGGACTTGGCCACCGTCGCGGGCGCGGCCGCAAGGAAGGACTCGGCCTGGTCAAGGTTGCCAAGCGCGATGTGCGCACGGACAAGTCCCGCGTAGGCGGCAGCGTTTTCCGGCTCTTCGCCAAGGATCGCGGCGAAGGTCTCGGCTGCATCGACGGCGGCGCCTTCTGCCAGCATGTCCTCGGCTGCCTTGAGCGCATCGGCAAGGCCCCCGTCCCCGGCCAGCGCCGAAACGCGGTCGATGAAGGCCTTCAGCTCCGAGGCGGGCACCGCACCCTGGAAGCCGTCGACCGGCTGACCCTGCCAGAAGGCATAGACCGTCGGGATCGACTGGATACGCAGTTGCGCGGCTATGCGCTGGTTCTGGTCCACATCGATCTTGACCATCCGCACCTTGCCCTTCGCGGCGGTGACGGCCGCTTCGAGCATCGGGCCCAGCGTGCGGCACGGTCCGCACCAGGTGGCCCAGAAATCGACGATCACCGGTACCTCGCGGCTGGCCTCGATCACATCGGCCATGAAGGTGGCTTCGGTTCCGTCCTTGATCAGATTGGTATCGGCTTGCGGTTTCTCGCCCAGGCCCAGCATGGTTGCCCCCTTGCGGAATGTCTGTCGTCTATATGATCCTTCATGGCGCAAACGCCAAGGGCCCGCTTAGATGGCCCGCGGGGTCTTTCGGCTGATGCGCGCGGGACAGTCGGCAAGGTGATCGTTCACCATGCCCGCGGCCTGCATGAAGGCATAGGTGATGGTAGGGCCGACAAAGGCGAAGCCTTCGGCCTTCAACGCGCGTGACATTGCTGCCGATTGCGGCGTGCTGGCCGGAATGTCGGACATGCGGGCAGGACAGGCGTCCAGCGTCACGCCGCCGGTGAAGGACCAGAGGAAGGGCGAAAACCCTTCCCGCGCCTCGATCCGCAGGAACGCACGGGCGCCGCGTAACGTGCCCTCGATCTTGCCGCGGTGGCGGACGATCCCGCGATCTGCAAGCAGGCGGGCGATCTCGGCTTCGCCCCATGTCGCAAGGGTTTCGGGCCGGAAGCCGGCGAAGGCGGCGCGGAAACTGTCGCGCTTGCGCAGGATCGTGATCCAGGACAGGCCGGCTTGAAAGCCTTCCAGGATCAGAAGTTCGAAAAGCCGCTGCGGGTCACGTTCGGGCCGGCCCCATTCGCTGTCATGGTAGGCGACATAAAGCGGATCGGCTCCGCACCAGGGACAACGTTTCGGATCTTCGGGATTTTCCATCGCAGACCTGCGCGCGAATGCCGGAACAAAATATGAAAATTGAGGAATCCTTTACCTTTGCCGGATCACCCTGTCGACAGGGATTCGGGTTGGTCCGGGTGATCTGATGAGCTTCTTGCAGGAACCCAAGCTGTCGAAATACGACCGGGATCCGGCGCTGGCCAGTCCGCTGGCGGCGGCGGTAACGACCGAGGACCGGGAAACGATCGCCCAGGTGGCCGCTGCCCTGAAGGATCGTCGCATGCGGCTGGCCTTCCAGCCAGTGGTCTATGCGGCTGATCCGTCGATCATAGGGTTCTTCGAAGGCTTCATCCGGCTGCTGAACCTGCGCGATCAGGTGATCCCGGCGCGCGACTTCATGGGTGCCGTAGAACAGACCGAACTGGGCCGCGAAATCGACTGTGCCGCCCTGCGGATGGGGTTGATGGCGCTGCAACGCAATCCACAGATCCGGGTGTCGATCAACCTGTCGGCGCGTTCCGTGGGTTATCAGCCGTGGATCGGAATCCTGCGCAAGGCGCTGCGCGACCATCCGCGCCTGGGGCAGAACCTGATCCTGGAAATCAACGAGGCATCCGCGCTTCAGGTGCCCGACGTGCTGGCGCCCTTCATGGCGGACATGCGCGGCCATGGCATCGTCTTCGCGCTGGACGATTTCGCCGCCGGCATGACGTCGCTGCGTCTGCTGCGCGACCTGCGCTTCGAGATTGCAAAGATCGATGGCGATCTGGTGAAGCATGTAGATACCTCGGGTGAGGCGCAGGTCGTCGTGCGCGCGGCCATCGCCCTGGCACAGGAGGTGGGGATGTATGTCACCGCCGAGGCCGTCGAGACCGAGGGCGAAGCGAACTGGCTTCGGGCCGAGGGGGTGGGATGCCTTCAGGGCTATCTGTTCGGTCCACCCACCGTGACGCCCGACTTCCGGGCCTTTCGGCACGGACGGCCATCGTTATCGGGCGCGGCCGGATGACGGCGCCGGGGGCGCGGCAGGTCCGCGCAGGGGTTGCCGTGGTTGCGCCAACATTCTTGCGCTTGTGATCTTGTGCCCTTAGGTCAGGGCTTGAGCGGTGCATCCCGGATGTGCCGCATCTCGGATCGCACGGGCGCAAGGGAGAGCATCCAGATGACCAATGTCGTAATCGTGGCCGCGGGCCGCACCGCTGTGGGCAGCTTCAACGGCTCCTTCGCCAATACGCCGGCGCATGATCTGGGCGCCGCCGTGATCGAGGCGGTTGTGGCGCGCGCCGGCATCGACAAGGCCGAGGTCGAGGAGACGATCCTGGGCCAGGTGCTGACCGCTGGTCAGGGGCAGAACCCTGCGCGGCAGGCGCATATCAAGGCGGGCCTGCCGAAGGAATCCTCGGCCTGGTCGCTGAATCAGGTCTGCGGATCGGGCCTGCGCGCGGTGGCGCTGGGCGCGCAGCATGTCCAGCTGGGCGACGCAAAGATCGTGGTCGCGGGCGGGCAGGAAAGCATGAGCCTTTCACCCCACGTCGCGCATCTGCGCGCCGGGCAGAAGATGGGCGATCTGAACTTCATCGATTCGATGATCAAGGACGGGCTCTGGGATGCCTTCAACGGCTATCATATGGGTCAGACGGCCGAGAACGTCGCCAGCCAGTGGCAGATCAGCCGCGACATGCAGGACGAATTCGCCCTAGCCAGCCAGAACAAGGCCGAGGCGGCACAGAAGGCCGGCAAATTCAGGGACGAAATCATCCCGTTCACGGTGAAGACCCGCAAGGGCGACATCGTGGTGGACCAGGACGAATACATCCGCCACGGCGCCACGCTGGAGGCGATGCAGAAGCTGAAGCCCGCCTTCGTCAGGGACGGCACGGTCACTGCCGGTAATGCCAGCGGCATCAACGACGGCGCGGCGGCGGTGCTGCTGATGTCCGAGGAAGAGGCCACCAGGCGCGGGCTGAAGCCGCTGGCCCGCATCGCGTCCTATGCGACGGCCGGGCTTGACCCCTCGATCATGGGTGTCGGTCCTATCCATGCCAGCCGCAAGGCCCTGGCCAAGGCGGGCTGGAAGGTCGGCGACCTTGAGTTGGTCGAGGCGAACGAGGCTTTCGCCGCCCAGGCCTGCGCGGTCAACAAGGACATGGGCTGGGATCCGGCGATCGTGAACGTGAATGGCGGCGCGATCGCCATTGGTCACCCGATCGGCGCCTCGGGTGCGCGCATCCTGAACACGCTTCTGTTCGAGATGGCGCGCCGCGATGCGAAGAAAGGGCTGGCAACGCTGTGCATCGGCGGGGGCATGGGGGTTGCCATGTGCCTGGAACGCGCCTGATCTGTTGCGGCGCTGCAGCAGCTGGCTGCAAGAGCGAAGCGGGCGCGCAATAATGTTGCGCGCCCGTTTTCGTTTCGGTAACGGGATTTCAATGGCATACAAAGGCATACTTGGAGGAGGAGAATCACGATGGCACGGGTTGCACTGGTCACTGGCGGGTCGCGGGGCATCGGGGCGGCGATCTCGGTCGCGCTGAAGGCGGCGGGCTACAAGGTCGCGGCGAACTATGCCGGCAACGACGAGGCGGCGGCCACCTTCACGAAGGAGACCGGCATCCCGACCTACAAGTGGTCGGTCGCGGACTACGATGCCTGTGTCGCTGGTATCGCCAGGGTCGAAGCCGACCTGGGCCCCGTCGAGGTGCTGGTGAACAACGCCGGCATCACCCGGGACGCGATGTTCCACAAGATGACCCCGCAGCAGTGGAAAGAGGTAATCGACACCAACCTCACCGGCCTGTTCAACATGACCCATCCCGTCTGGTCCGGCATGCGCGACCGCAAGTTCGGTCGCGTGATCAACATCAGTTCGATCAACGGCCAGAAGGGCCAGGCCGGGCAGGCCAACTACTCGGCGGCAAAGGCGGGTGACCTCGGGTTCACCAAGGCCTTGGCGCAAGAGGGCGCGCGCGCCGGAATCACGGTGAACGCGATCTGCCCGGGCTACATCGCGACCGAAATGGTCAAGGCCATCGATGAAAAGGTGCTGAACGAACGCATCATCCCGCAGATCCCTGTCGGCCGTCTTGGCGAACCAGAGGAAATTGCGCGCTGCGTGGTGTTCCTGGCAAGCGACGATGCTGGTTTCATAACCGGATCCACGATCAGCGCGAACGGCGGGCAGTTCTTCGTGTGATCTTCGCTGCCGTCTGTCGCGTCTCTGGCGACAGTAAACGTGCCATGATCTGATTGTATCGCGCGGGTCGTGACGGCTGTCGATTGCAGGCGACGGTGCACAGGGATAGGGTGCCCCTGCCCGCAGAGCACGATGACAGATGCAGCAGATCCTCACGCACAAGCCGCAAGGCAGGTGGTTCGATTTTCGGGCCGCCACCCTGGGTGCAGCGCAGTTGCGCGGGGTTTCGACATTTCGGATCGGGCTTGAGGTTCTTCTGCTTGGGCGGGGGTGGGGCAAGCTGACGTCGCAGGAGTATTTCCTGGAAGGCGCATGGCAACCCGGACTGAACTGGGCGCAGCGTCGCGCATTTCTGGGGCTGCGGGCGGGAAAGGCGCTGAACCTGTCGCTGCAGCCCCCCTTTACGCCAGAGCTGCGCCAGAAGACCCAGAACAAGTTTGCCGCCGCAAGCGGGTTTCAGGCAGCCGGGCTGGCAATGCCGCGGCGTCTGGGCATCGTGGCAGCCGAAGATCCGGGCAGTGGCGCAGAATGGCTCTCCAGCCGCGAGGCGCTGACAGACTTCCTGCAACGGCCGGGGATCTTGCCGTGCTTCGGCAAGCCGGTGTTCGGCAGCACCGGACGCGGCGCCGTCAGCCTGATCGGGCTGGAGCCGGACGGCCGGATCAGGCTAGGCAATGGCCAGACCGTGCCGCTTGCCGCGCTGGTGCAGGAAATATGGGAGAACCATGCCCGCGGCTTCCTGTTCGAAGAGCTGCAGCATCCGCACCCCGATCTGGCCCGCATGATCGGCCCGGTGATCGGCACGCTGCGGGTGGTCACGGTTCACGACGGGTCCGCGCCCGAGGTGCTTTACACGGTGCAGAAGATGCCGGGGAAGGCTGCAATGGTGGACAGCTCGGCAGGGCCGTTGGGGGGCTATGCCGCGATCGACGCATATTCGGGGCGCGTCCTGCGTCTGCAGGACCGGCGCCGCCTGGGCGGCACGCTGATGGAGGCGAACCATGTGACCGGCGCGCCGATGGTCGGCGAGACCCTGCCCGATTTCGATGCGGCGCTCGCCGCCGCGCGCGCGGCGCACGCCACCCTTCCCGAACTGGGTGTGCTGGGCATCGACATGTTCCTGACCGACAAGGGGCCAGTCATGACCGAAGTGAACTCCAGCCCGTTCCATTCGGTCTATCAGGCGGCCTTTGCCCGGGGCCTGCTGAACCCGGACCTTCTGCCAAAGCTGCAGCGCGTTCGCGAACGGTTTCGCGCCATCACGCCCCGGCCAAAGGATGGGCCTCTGCCATGAGTCGCGCCCGCGCAACCTGGATCGGCTTCACCGCGGTCCTGATGTGGGCTTTGCTGGCCCTGTTCACAATCGGCAGTGCCCCGGTGCCGCCGTTGCAGCTGAACGCGGTCTGTTTCGGTATCGGCGGGCTGATCGGGCTGGTCTGGACGGCCCGTCGGGGGGTGGGCGTGCTGCGCGAGGTCGGCTGGAAGGTCTATGCCTTCGGCACTGCCGGTCTTTTCGGCTATCACTTCCTGTATTTCACCGCCTTCCGACTATCGCCCTCGGCCGAGACTGGATTGATTGCCTATCTCTGGCCGCTGTTCATCGTGCTGCTTTCTGGCCTCCTGCCCGGTGAACGCCTTCGGACGCCACATGTGGTTGGTGCGCTGATTGCCTTCGCCGGAGCGGCAATCATCGTGCTGGGCCGTGGGGGTGATGCCGAGGGATCGGCAGCCGGGCTGGCGCTTGCCTTCCTGTGCGCATTGACCTGGTCCGGCTATTCGGTGTTGTCGCGGCGGCTGGGTTCGGTTCCAACGGAAAGCGTGACGGTCTTCTGCCTTGCGACGGCGGCGCTGTCGCTGGCAGCGCACCTTGCCCTGGAGGATACGCTTTGGCCTGCGACCGGCCTTGGCTGGGGCGCCCTACTTGCACTGGGCGTGGGCCCGGTAGGGGTGGCCTTCTTCACTTGGGACATCGGGATGAAGAAAGGCGACATCCAGATGCTGGGCGTTGCATCCTATGCGGCACCCCTGCTGTCCACGATCGCGCTGGTCACCGCAGGCATTGCACGACCGACCTGGACAATTGCCATCGCGGCCGTTCTTATTGCCGGTGGGGCGGCGCTGGCCGCAAGGGCCGGCGCTATTGACAAGGCACGCCCATCCATTCCGCCGGACGCATTGCGCCCGGATCAGTGCGGAGTGTCGGCAGTGGATGGGCGAGTGGCCGCGCACCCTAGTGACTGAGACGTGCGATCTCTTCCTTCAGCCGCAGCTTCTGCTTCTTGAGTTCGGCGATCTTCAGGGCATCCGATCCAGGATTGCGCTGTTCCTGTTCGACCATCTCGGAAAGGGCCTCGTGCTTCCTGCGCAGTTCCACCAGATGCGATGCGATCGTCATGGTCGTCCTCCTGTGAAAAGCTACCCACAAGGAACAGTCGATCACGAAAGCCGAGTCGTGTCACCCACTGTTACGGTGATGTGACAGATTGTCAGCATTCCGTCAGCGGAAGCGCGCCAGAAGGTCGGCGCCTTCCCGCAGGACTGCGTTCGCCTCTGGCGTATAGTTTTCCCGGTCGCCGTCGTGGGCCGGGCCCTGGTGGATCACGAAGGGCGCAAGCAGCCTGAAGGCCGCGCGTCCGCCCTTGCGCGCCTGCACGACGACCCGCAGCGCTGCCCGCCCCTCGCGTGCCGCCAGCGGGAGGACGCTGGCCGAACCCAGCTTCGGTGCCATGGCAGACAGCACCTCGGGCAAGCCGTCGGCCCCGCAGATCAGTGTCAGCCAGCCGCCGGGCCGCAGCCTGCGGGCGGCGGCGGCCACCCAATGCGCCAGGGGTGTTTCCACCCGCATCGCCCGTGCCCGCCCCGGCACAGGCGACGGGCTGCCGCCGGGCGGGTAGTAGGGAGGATTGGCGATGACATGGTCGAAGTCGCGGCGCAGCGCGCCGGGCATGCGGGCCAGGTCACCCTCATGCACCTCCAGAGCAATCCCGTTGCGCTGGGCGTTCTGACGGGCAAGATCGGCGTAGTCCGGTTGAAGCTCCAGGCCGGCCAGGTGCAGGCCCGGCACCCTCAAGCCAAGGCACAGCGCCGCTGCCCCGGCACCGCAGCCCAGGTCGAGAACGCTTTGCCCTGAGGTGGCCGGGCAGGCGGCAGCCAGAAGAACCGGGTCCGTCGCTGCGCGATAGCCCTTCACCGGTTGCAGCAGGCGCAGACGGCCGCAGAGGAACTTGTCGTCCGAAAGCTCTGCAGCGGCGAACATCAGGGGCTGGGCTCCAGCCCGTTGTCGCGCAGCACCGCGCTGGCCCGGAAATGGTCGCGATCCGCCACCATCAGCCGCTGCGGCAAGATGCCGATGTTGCCATCAAGGACGCTCATGTGGACGTCCAGCGGAAAGCTGGCTATACCCTCGCCCGTCAGAAGGTGCGTGGCGAAGGCGATCAGCGTCGGGTCGTTCGTGCGCAGAAGTTCCTTCATGATTTGGAGTTAACCCCGCGACTGCGACGGGGCAAGGGCATGGGCGGGGCATGGACGGATCGGGCGAGGCAAAGGCGAAGGCACCGCAGGACCGGCTGGCGGAGTGGTTGGCCGAGGACATGGCCGCGGTGAACGCGCTGATCCGCGAACGGATGGCCAGCGAACACGCGCCCCGGATACCCCAGGTGACCGCCCACCTGATCGAGGCCGGGGGCAAGCGGCTGCGTCCGATGCTGACGCTGGCTGCGGCGCGGATGCTGGGCTACCAGGGTACGGACCACCGGAAGCTGGCGGCGACGGTCGAGTTCATCCATACCGCCACGCTGCTGCACGACGACGTGGTTGACGAAAGCAAGCGGCGAAGGGGGCGCCCCACGGCGAACCTTTTGTGGGACAACAAGTCTTCCGTCCTGGTCGGGGACTACCTCTTTTCCCGCAGCTTTCAGCTGATGGTGGAAACCGGCAACCTGCGCGTCCTGGACATCCTGGCCAATGCCAGCGCCACCATCGCCGAGGGCGAGGTGCTGCAGCTGACCGCCGCCCAGGATCTGCGGACGGATGAGGCCATATATCTTCAGGTGATCCGGGGCAAGACTGCGGCGCTGTTCTCGGCCGCGACCGAGGTGGGCGGCGTTATCGCAGGGGCACCCGAGGCCGAGGTTCGGGCGCTGTTCGATTATGGCGATGCGCTGGGCATCGCCTTCCAGATGGTCGATGACATCCTGGATTACGGCGGACAGGATGCGGTGATCGGCAAGAATACCGGCGACGATTTCCGCGAACGCAAGCTGACGCTGCCGGTGATCAAGGCTGTGGCGAAGGCCACGGCCGAGGAGCGGGCCTTCTGGCACCGGGTGATCGAGCAGGGTGACCAGCGCGAGGGCGACCTGGAGATGGCGATGACGATTCTGTCTCGCCATGGCGCGATTGCGGCAGCAAGGGAGGACGCCATTGCATGGGCCGGGCGAGCGCGCGCGGCCCTGGACAACCTTCCCGCGCATCAGTTGCGCGCGCTGCTATCAGACCTTGCAGATTTCGTGATTGAACGAGTTTTGTAAACGAATTCAACATTACTTGATCGCCAAATGACCGAAGTGGCATCATGTTTTGGCCAGATTTTCTGTGCAAAACCCACAAGAGGGTCGTTTACAGGAACCCGCTACGGTCGGACCCTTCTCGCATCGGGAATCGTTGACGGAGCAGTTGCTCCGCAACGCCTTGTGAACCCAGGTGGGAGATGAGTGTCAGGGGCTGATGCCACCCGTGCGGTAATGCCAGGGGCTGGCGTGCTGTCCGAGGGAAGGTTTGTCCGGCACAAGGCCGCGGGGAAGGAGAGAATTGGGATGAGCTTTCTTGACTGGCTTTTGCGCCGCAAACCGGGGCGCCGTCACGCAGACGCGGACTCTCGGGGAACCGAGGGTGGGCAGGTCCGGCCATCGCAGGATCCGGTCCAGACGGTGCCCGTGGCGCACGGTCCGGCAGCAAGCCGTTTCCCGAAGCTGGCAGACGGTGCGCCCGAGGTTCTGACAAGGACCGCGACCAGCGTGACCCCGCCAAGGGAAGACCCGACCCCCGCGGTGAACATCTGGGACATCGAGGCCGATCCCCCGTCCGAGGCGCCGCCCGCGCCCGAAACCGGCCAGCCGCCAACCCCGGCTACGCCTCCGCGCCGTCGCACATCGCGCAACAGAACCCGGGTTCTGGGCTTCGAGCCGCAGCCGCTGGCTGTGGTGCCGTTGTTCGACGAAGGCCGGATGCAGGATCTGGGCGAACCCGGCGCCAAGTCGAATATGGTCATGTTTCCGACGGGCTGGCTGGTTGTGAAGTCTGGTC